>DASZGW010000018.1:0-39730 GCA_035938475.1 Candidatus Udaeobacter sp. | reverse complement strand
CAAGAGCAGGTTCTTGGGGTTTCTGTGCCATGCCAGGTCATTGCGAACGCCTGTGCTTCGGGCACAAATGCCATTGGTCATGCGTTCGAATGCGTGCGGTCAGGTCGCTACCAGCGCGTATTGACTGGAGGCTATGATGCTCTTTCGGAACTGGTCTTCACGGGTTTCGATTCACTTCAAGCCTCCACGCCGGAAAAATGCCGCCCGTTTGATCGACATCGTGCCGGCATGGTGCTGGGAGAAGGTGCCGCCATTCTCGCGCTGGAAAATCTTGAGCTTGCTCGAAAGCAGGGCGCGCCGGTCCTCGCAGAAATTGTCGGCTACGGGATTTCCACGGATAATTTTCACATCACGCAGCCGGATCCTTCCGGTGTTGGACCGCGACAGGCGATGGAACGAGCTCTCCAGAGCGCGCAGATTTCTGCAGACGAAGTCGATTACATCAACGCACACGGAACGGCCACGATATTTAATGATGCAGCCGAAGGGAAGGCGATCAGCCAGTTGTTTAATGGCGTGCCCGTGAGTTCGACCAAGAGCATGATGGGGCATTCGCTGGGTGCCGCGGGCGCGATCGAAGCTGTCATCTCTTTGCTGGCGCTGCGCCATCAATTTCTTCCTCCCAATATCAATTTTGAGGCTTTGGATGAGAGCCTCGACCTAAACGTTGTAGCGAACGAATCGCGATCGGCTGCCGTACGTACGGCGATTTCGAATTCCTTCGGCTTTGGCGGGACGAATGCTTCGATTCTGATACGTAGAGTTGAAGCATGAGTTTGGCGATCGCCGGAATGGGGTGGGTGACCCCTCTTGGAAATGGTGTCGATGCGGTATGGGAACGTCTGCTTCGAGGCGACGAGGCGTCAGCAACACCAATTTCTGAGCAGTTTGCCGAACAGTCCTACAGCGCTTTCCGTGTACCTGAATCGGCGCTCACCGGTTTGGCGCATCCACGCCTTCGTCGGGCCAGTGTGATTTCGCGATTTGCTGCAACAGCAGGTTTGGACGCCTTGCAGGCTGCTGGGGTAAAGGTGAATTCGCAAAATGCGGGACGAATTGCGCTAATCTTCGCGATCTCCAACGGCGGTGTGATTTACACCAAGCGCTTCTACCGCGACGTCGTCGAGACCGGTGCGCAGTCGGCCAGTCCTCTCTTGTTTCCGGAAACGGTATTTAATGCCCCGGCGAGCCATCTGGCGGCGATCCTGGGTGTTACCGGGACAACGTACACTGTTGTCGGCGACGGGGCCGTGGGTCTCCTGGCGATAAAAATAGCAGAAGAGGTGATGATGGATAAGTCGCTTGAATATTGCCTGGTCGTCGGCACCGAAGAGGTCGATTGGCTTTTATGCGACGCCTATCGGCGATGGCGTTTGCTTCGTTCGGCGCCTCCGATTGAGCCATTCGGTAAACAAAAACGAGGAATGATTTTGAGCGAAGGCGCAGGAGCAATCGTGCTCGCACGAGAAGGGCGGATTACAATCGAACGCGCTCATCCAGGCGGCTGCTACACAAAGCGTGCGGAAGCAGAGGAAATTCTGAAGCGAATACTGCGTGATCTCAGCCAGGTCGAAATCGACTTTGTAATCTCGAGCGCTAACGGCACGTTCATCGATCAGGCAGAGCAGGGAGCGTTGGAGCAGGTGATCCCAGGTGCCGTTACTTACGCGGCAAAGCCGGCGCTAGGCGAAAGCGTAGGCGCCTCGGGCCTGTGGCAAGTTATGTTGGGAGCCCAAGCCCTGCGGCAGGGGGAGCTTCCGCCTGTGCTTCACGCCAGCCCGGCTATTTCGTTGCGGCTCGCGCGTTCACGCATGGCAGTGGCGGGCGCGCGCCGGGCCATCATCTTAAGCTCTGGAGTCAATCAGCAAGCAGCAGGCTTGCGACTCGCCCTTCACTGATGCTGCGGTCCCACTGCCGGCCTCGTAAGCCTAGCAGGTCGCCGTATTAATCTTTTGTTACATATATAACAAAAATCTGTCGTTCGGATTCAGCTTGCGCGGAATTGCGTTCAACGGAGCGGGACGAGTCTCCAAGTAAATTTTTCACCGGCAATTTCAAGCCATGCCGCGCTCGGCGGAGAACCGCGGTTTGGTCGCGTCACGCATCCGGGATTCAAAAATAAAACATTCCCGCGTTTTTCATGTCGCGGAACGTGCGTGTGTCCGTGCAAGACAACATCAACGTCATTTGGTAAATGGTCAGGCGGCATGTGTTGCAGGCGAAACTTCAATCCGCCTCGCACAAGATCGACAACCAATGGCCATTCGTAATTGCTGTCGCAATTCCCCCGAACGACAGTGATTCGAGGCCCAATCGCGCCGAGCTCGTCGAGAATGGTCTTCCTGCAAACATCGCCAAGATGCCAGATTTCGTCAGCATCCCTGGCGATTTCTTTGACCGTTTCCGGTAAACGATTGTGCGTATCCGCCAGAACGAAAATACGCAACAGGTCCTTCAATTTCTCAGGCGTTGTCATAGCGTGCAAAGTTGTTTTACACACTGTTACGCGCCGCGCATCCCGGCCGCATGTCTCGATGCACGCGTTGATTTGCGCGATGGTGAATGCTACGTAGCCTCGACCTCCCTGCCATGAGTCGGAACTACAAAAATACCCTTAATTTGCCACGCACGGAGTTTCCGATGAAGGCGAATCTCGCCGCGCGGGAGCCGGAAATGCTCCGAGCGTGGGAAGAGACCCGACTCTACCAGCAAATCCAGAACTCGAAGAAGGGTCGCGAATTGTTTGTGCTCCATGACGGGCCGCCATTCGCCAATGGAGATGTGCACATGGGCACCGCACTCAACAAAATCCTCAAAGATTTCGTGGTGAAATCGCAGACCATGCTCGGCAAACGCGCGCCATACGTACCGGGCTGGGATTGTCATGGACTGCCGATCGAATACAAGGTCGTGAAGGAATCCCGCGGCCTTTCTCCCCTGGAAGTTCGCAAAAAATCGGAAGCGTTTGCATGGAAGTTCGTCAACATCCAACGCGAGCAATTCAAACGGCTCGGCGTCTTCGGCGATTGGGAGAATCCGTATCTGACGATGGATCCCAAATACGAAGCAGAAATCTTGCGCGCTTTCGCCGTCTTCGTTGAGGAAGGCCTCGTTTATCAATCGAAGAAACCGGTTTTTTGGAGCACAGGCGCGCAAACCGCGCTGGCCGAAGCCGAGGTGGAATACCAGGAGCGGGATGACACGGCAGTTTATGTGCGATTCCCGCTTTCTATCGACCAAGTGGCGAAAATCGGTTTACCAACTGATAAGCCCGTGAGCGTCGCGATCTGGACAACAACGCCATGGACGTTGCCTGCAAACCTGGCGATCGCAGTAGATCCGGACACTGAATACGAAATCATCAGTAATGAGAATGAGCGAGTCATTGTCGCTCACAAACTTTACGATCAATTCATTCAACAAACTGGTTTTACAGCCAAGGAAGGATTGAATTTTCGCCTCGGCAAACAGCTCGTCGGGCTTCAGGCGCAACATCCATTTCTCGATCGAAAATCAACCATCCTCGCAGCTGATTTCGTGACCATGGATACCGGCACAGGCCTGGTGCACATCGCACCCGGTCACGGCGAAGATGATTACTGGTTAGGCAGGGCCAACGGCTTGGAAATTCTGTCTCCGGTTGATGATCATGGACGCTTTACCGATGAAGCGAACCTGCCAAATCTCACCGGAAAATACGTGTTCGATGCTAATACGGACATTATCAACTTGCTGCGAGAGCGGGGAATGTTGCTCGGGCAACAGAATTTTCACCACTCCTACCCGTACTGTTGGCGCTCAAAGACACCAATCATCTTTCGTAATGTCGAGCAGTTCTTCATTCGAATCGATGAGCTGCGCGGCAGGGCGCTAAGTGCAATTCACAACGAAGTGAAATGGATTCCAGCGTGGGGCGAAAACCGCATCGCGGGCACGGTCGAATCGCGTCCCGATTGGGTGATTTCGCGCCAACGAAGCTGGGGCGTCCCGCTGCCTGTTTTCTATTCGAAGGATGGAGAAGCAATTCTCGATGCAAAAATTATCCGAAATCTCGCAGATCTGGTCGCCGAGCGAGGCTCAAACGTCTGGTTTGAATTGACGGATGCCGACCTTGCCAAAACACTTGGTCTCCCCGCTGGTACAACGAAACGCAACGATACGATCGATGTTTGGATCGACAGCGGCGTTTCACACAAGGCTGTCTGCGCGCTGCATCCGGAGTTGCGCGATCCAGCCGACATGTATCTCGAAGCAACAGACCAACATCGCGGCTGGTTTCAATCGTCTCTCCTCACGAGCATCGCGCTGAATAATCGAGCACCGTACAAAACTTGCGTAACGCACGGTTTCGTTGTCGACCTCGACGGAAAGAAAATTTCCAAATCCAGCGCTTACGAGAAGCCGGTAGATGCCGGCCACTTTGTAAACGAACACGGCGCGGATCTCGTTCGTTTGTGGGCGAGCAGCATTGATTACACCGCTGATGTTCCGTTTTCCGAGGAGATCTTCACACGTCTGGGCGACACGTATCGCCGGATTCGCAACACGCTGCGTATTTTGCTCGGAAATCTTTATGATTTCGATTCGAGTGCGTTGTCATCCCGAGCGCAGCGAAGCGGAGTCGAGGGATCCCGCGATGAAATCTTAAAGGTAACGCAGCGGGGTCCCTCGACTTCGCTCGGAATGACGTTAATCGACCGCTGGATTTTGGAGCGTTTGAACGACGTGATCGCTGATTGCCGATCGGCATATGAAGCGTTCGAGTTTCACAAGGTTTATCACGCGCTCAACCAGTTTTGCGCCGTCGATCTGAGCAGCCTCTATATCGACATCACCAAGGACCGGATGTATTGCGACGCGGCAGATTCGCCGCGGCGTCGCGCAACACAAATGGTTATGCACGAAATTTTCAGCGCCCTGTGCCGATTGCTGGCGCCAGTGCTCGTATTCACCGCCGAGGAATCGTGGCGACATTCGGCCCTGGGCGGGTCAGTCCATCTGCAGGAATTTCCGCCGCTGGAACATCGAGGGCATGAAGCAATCGATCAGGTTGCCGAGCTTCTGAAATTGCGCGGTGTAGTCGGTCAAGCGATCGAACACGCACGACAGCAGAAGCTGATCGGCAATGCTCTCGAGGCGGCTGTTGTTTTGTATTCAAACTCGGATGTCACGACGAAAATTAGCAAGGAAGAGCTGGAGGAATTTTTCATTCTGAGCGATCTGACGATTCGCCAGGCAGACGAAGCGAGCGCGTCCGTCAGTAAAACAGCATACCAGAAATGCGCCCGTTGCTGGCGTCACCGTCCAGCTGTTGGCACAAGCAAAGAATATCCAGACTTATGTGATCGGTGCGAGAGCGTAGTCAGAGCGATTCGAAAAAGCGCCGACTGATCATCATGAGGATTGACGAAATCCGAATGACAAATGACGAATTAATGACGAAGCGCGAATGCCAAAATCCTAACAGGTTTCGTCATTTGAGCATTCCGGCTTCGTTCGTCATTCGACGTTCGTGCTTCGTCATTTAACCAACATGAAGTTCATCCTTTTCCTGTCGCTTCCGCTCTACGCACTGGATCAGTGGACCAAGCAGATGGTCTTGCGATTCATTAGTGCTGATGAGCCGCACGTCCTAATATCAGATTTCTTCAGTCTTGTTTACGTGACCAACAACGGCGCAGCGTTTGGATCCTTCCGAGGTAACAATACGTTCTTCATCGCCATTTCGTGCGTTGCGTTTGTGATTGTTGTAGGGCTCCTATTGCGGGCACGAACACCTGATCGTTGGCGTGATCTTTCGCTGGCGCTTCTTCTCGCCGGAATTCTGGGAAATCTCACCGACCGCCTACTTTATGGGCACGTGATTGATTTTCTTCTTTTCGATTTGCACATTCCCTATGCGCATCCCTGGCCGGCCTTTAATGTCGCCGACTCCTGCATCTCGGTTGCCGTGGTGTTGTTTATCATTCATTCGTTCTGGAAAGAAAAGCCCCAGGTCGAGCAATCAGCAGGCAGGGGCGATTGACCTCAATCGCCCGCTCAGTGATGATCATGGCGCGTACACCGTGCGGTTCGGGTGAACCGGCCCTACCTCTTTTCCGATGAAGCCATCATCCATGGAAGAAGCTGCGCGCAAAGTCGCTGCGCGCTTGCGCGAGGAGAGGCACATCGCGTACTTCGCCGGTGGTTGCGTGCGCGACATGGTTCGCGGTTTGGCGCCAAAAGACTACGACATTGCGACCGACGCGCGCCCCGAAGTGGTGCAGAAACTTTTTCAGCGAACCTATGCGGTCGGCGCGCATTTTGGAGTGATCATCGTACTCGAAAATGATTTCCAATTCGAGGTGGCGACTTTTCGGTCCGACGAAGCTTACATCGACGGACGGCACCCAACCGCAGTTCATTTTTCATCGCCTGAAGAGGATGCCCGGCGCCGGGATTTCACAATCAATGGAATGTTTTACGACCCGGTTGCGGAAGAAGTGATTGATCTCGTCGGTGGCCGCGCCGATATCGCTGCGAAATTGGTGCGCGCCATCGGCGACCCCGCGCAGCGTTTCGCGGAGGATCGGTTGCGGATGCTGCGTGCAGTACGGTTCGCGACGGTGCTCGATTACCATATCGACCCAAAAACCTGGGACGCTCTGGTAGCTAATGCTGCTTCAATCCATGAGATCAGCGCGGAACGAATTCGCGATGAACTGGTGCGGATTTTTTTGTCACCGAACCGCGGGCGTGGCTGGGACTTGCTCGATGCAAGCGGACTAATGCGTGCCATTCTCCCTGAAATTGAGGCGATGAAAGGGTGCGAACAACCCGAGCAATTTCATCCTGAAGGTGACGTCTTCAAGCACACACGATTAATGCTCGATTTTCTGCCGAAGAACGTCTCTGTGCCGCTCGTTTTCGCCGTGTTGTTCCACGATGTGGCCAAACCGCGCACAGCAACTGTTGACGAAACGGGGCGAATCCGCTTTAGCGGCCATGATCGGCTTGGCGCGGAAATGACTGAGGAAATCATGCGGCGTTTGCGATTCTCCGGCGCTGAAATCGAAGGCACGGTCGAAATGGTGCGGCAGCATATGGTTTTCAAAGACGTGCCGAAGATGCGCGTGGCGAAATTAAAGCGTTTTATGGCGCGGCCGACTTTCGACGACGAGCTTGAGTTGCACCGGGTTGACTGCCAGGGCAGCCATCGCATGCTCGACAACTACGAATTTCTCGTTCGGAAGCGCGAGGAATTCGCTAACGAGCCGATCATTCCGCCGCCACTCATGCGAGGGGACGATTTGATCGCCCTCGGTCTAGAGCCAGGCCCAAAGTTCAGCGAGATCCTCGAGGCGGTGGAGACACGACAGCTCGAGGGAAGTTTGCGCACTCGGGAGGAGGCGCTCGACTGGGTGAAACATGAGTATTCGTTAGGCAAGAACGACTGACGAATACAACGATCGTAAAATGAGAATTCTCATGATTAGCGCGGAAGGGCCGCCGCTCCAGCGTGCGGGAGCGGTTATCGATGTCATGGATGGGCTGCCTGCTGCACTGCGTTCGCAAGGACATGACGTTTGCGTGGCTCTTCCATTTTACCGGGAGATTAGGGAGAATCTCGCGTTTAAGAAAAAGGATACGGGGATCGCTGTCGATGTGCAGGTCGGCGACAGCGTTTACGTTGCGCGGTACCTCGAGGGACGAAGTGCCAGTGGCGTGCAGTTGTTCTTAATTCGCTGCGATGAATTTTTCGATCGCGACGGAATTTACGGCGAACACGGCAAGCCCTATGAGGATAACGCCTCGCGATTTATCTTTTTTTGCAAGGCGACGCTCGAATTATCTCGCCGACTGACGCCGCAAGTACAGGTTCTGCATGCGCACGATTGGGCTGCCGCTCTGGTGCCGGTGTTTGTGCGTGCGCAAGGGCTCCCGTTCAAGACCGTGTTGACCATTCATCATGTGGCTGACCAAGGCAGTGTTTGGGGACTCGATTTCGGGCTTACAAATCTGCCGGAGCGGTTTTTCACCCTGCATGGAGTCGAGTTCTTCGGACGGCTGAATTTTCTCAAAGGCGGAATTCTGTATGCCGACAGGATCACCACCGTAAGCGAACATTATCGCCGCGAGATCCTGACGCCATCCGGCGGCTGCGACCTCGATGGGGTATTACGCGAAAATACGCATCGCCTAACCGCCATTCTGGACGGCGCAGATTACAAGGTCTGGAATCCTGCGTCGGATCGTTTACTGCCGGCGCGTTATGACGAGAAAAAGCTTCGCGGAAAACAGCTTTGTCGTGATGCGTTGCTAAAGGAAATGAAACTTAAACCCGGGCCGCGAGGTCCGGTCTTCGGCATGGTGACTCGGGTCGTTCAGGAAAAAGGCTTCGAAATTCTCGTGCCGCTTCTCGATCGACTTTTGTGGGATGATGTGCGCCTGATCATTCTCGGCGAAGGCGATTCCGCCTATGAAACTGCGCTCGGCGTTGCCGCCAGAAAATTCCCGCCGAGGTTCGCATATCAAAAAAATTATGACGCAAAACTGGCGCACTTGATCGAGGCGGGGATGGACATCAGCCTGATTCCATCACAGGTCGAGCCAGCGGGTTTGAGTGCGATGTATAACTTAAAGTACGGTGCTCTCCCGGTTGCGCGCGCTACCGGCGGAATTCATGAGATCATCGAGGACTACGATCCGACTTCGGACAGCGGGTACGGTTTCCTGTGCTACGAGCATTCAAGCGAAGCCTTCTGGGATGCGATCAAGCGCGGGCGGCAAATCTTCCGTGATCGGCAGCTTTGGACCAAGCTGATGAAGCGGGCAATGGCGCGCAATTTTTCTTGGGACGCCTCTGCGCAGCGCTATGAATTCTTATACAAAGAACTTATTGGCGCCGCCGACAAAACGGCAGCACAGCTCGCTGCGCCGGCGTCGCGCACCATTTAGAGGATTATGCACTTGGCAAAGGTGACTAGAAGGGGATTGGTAATTTGACGGTCTTTCCTGGGCGCTATAATTCTTGATATGGAAAAGTCGATCATTCTTGTTTTTACGCTCTCTGTAGGGGCGATGCTGGCTTGTTGCGCAAGTAAACCCGATACCGATACAACGACGATCACAACGCATCAGACTAACCGTCAAACATATCAGCTTCCGCTTGGTCGAACTTACGATCCAAATTAGGACACTACCGACCCACATTTAACGCCGTTTCTTCCGCCAGACTTTCGCTTTAGCTTAGCTTTCCGCTTGTCAAACCGACCCATCTGTGGAACTTTGGGCGGCTTTTTCTCTCCGGCTTATGGCTTACGCAATTATCAAGACTGGCGGCAGGCAGTTTCGCGTCGCCGAAGGCGATACGATCGATGTCGATCTTCTCGATGTCGATTCGGGTAAAACCGCGACCTTCGGCGAGGTGCTGATGTTTGCCGACGGAAAAGACGTGACGCATGGGAGTCCGCTCATCTCCGGGGCGAAGGTCACTGCTGACGTTCTGGAACAGCGCAAGGACAAGAAAGTCATCGCGTTCAAATATAAGCGGCGCAAAGGGTATCACCGCACGGTTGGGCATCGTCGCAAATTGACTCGCGTGAAGATCAAGAGCATCAGTGTAGGAGCGAAAAAGGCGTCGACAAAGAAGGCAGAAGCATAGGCGTTCAACTCTTAATTTTCCGATGGCTCATAAAAAAGGACAAGGCAGCGTTAAGAATGGCCGCGACAGCGTCAGCAAACGGCTGGGTGTGAAAAAATTCGGCAGCGAAATGGTCGTCGCCGGCAACATCATCGTACGCCAGCGCGGGACAAAATTCTTGCCTGGAAAAAACGTCGGACTTGGCCGGGATTACACAATTTTTGCGCTGATCGACGGAAGCGTGCGCTTCGACCGTGCCGGGCGCCGCGTTAACGTGGACCCATTGCTGACCGGGAACTAGTCCGGTCGATTCTGCTTCCCCGCGCCAGCAGCCTCCAGTATAAAGGCGTTCCGCTCATGAGGTATAACACTTTTATTCTTTTCGGCGCCCCGGGCAGCGGCAAAGGTACACAGGGCAAGACGCTCGGCACGATCCCGCGTTATTACCATTGCGCATGTGGCGACGTATTCCGCTCCATCGACACGCGCACGAAAGTCGGCAAAGCGTTCCTTGATTACTCCAGCAAAGGTCAGTTAGTTCCGGACGACGTCACGGTAGAGCTTTGGAGAGAGGCAATCGACGCGGCTGTAGAAGCGCACAAATTTAAGCCGGACATCGACACGCTGGTGTTGGATGGTATCCCGCGGAATGTTGGGCAGGCCAAGGTAATGGAGGAAATGATCGACGTAAAAAAAGTGTTTCATCTCGCGTGTCCAAGTCGCGAAACGCTCTTTTATCGGCTCAAAAAACGCGCACTGAAGGACAACCGCCTCGACGACGCAAACGAGCGGGTCATCCAACGACGCCTCGACATTTACGAAAACGAATCGAAGCCAGTGCTTTCCTATTATTCGAATGAGCTGGTGACCGTGGTTGACGCGACTCAGCCGCCCGCCAAAGTTCTGCTCGATATTCTAAAGAGCCTGAACGGCGCGTATGAGCCAGCAGCAGTTTGAGAATTTCACAGCTTCCAGCCTCTACTGTGAAAAGTGCAGGGCCGCGATGCCTGTGCGCGAGCGGTTGCTTTTAGTCCTGCCCGACAAGGAGATTTTCGATTATCTGTGCACCAGCTGCGGATCGTCGGTAGGCCGGCGCGAGATTACGGCCGGCGAAAAACTCCTGGCGCAAGCGAAGGCCGGGCGGCGCCCGCGTCGCTCTGGCGCGATTCGTCAGCTGACGCCGTAACCCGGCATGCGCGTCGTTTTCATCGGCACGGGCGAAATCGGCGTGCCCACGCTCCAAGCTTTATTGAAGTCGGAGCATGAAATCGTTGGGGTTGTGACTCAACCCGACAAACCAGTCGGGCGGGCTCAGCTGGTAGAGCCACCGCCAATTAAGAAAGCACTCGTGAGTGGCGCGCCTGACGCCAGTCCGGCTCGGACCGGGCCCGCCCTGCCAATCCCAGTTTTGCAACCGGCGCGGATCAAGGATCGACAAGCAATTGAAGAAATTCGCGCCTTAAAGCCAAATGTGATTGTCGTCATGGCTTATGGGCAAATCCTGCCACGTGACGTTCTCGAAATTCCAACGATTGTCAGCTTGAATCTGCACGCCTCGCTCTTGCCGCGTTGGCGCGGCGCCGCGCCGATCCAGGCGGCGATCGCAGCGGGCGATCGCGACACCGGCATGACCGTGATGTATATGGATGAAGGACTGGATACTGGCGACATCTTCTTGCAGCGCACAATCGATATTGTGCCCGCAGACACAGGTGGATCATTGCATGATCGACTGGCGAAGGTTGCGCCTGAAGCGTTACTCGAATCCTTGGAATTGCTTGCGAAAGGAGGTGCGCCGCGCATTCCGCAGGATAACGCACTTGCGACTTACGCCCCGAAGCTGAAACGCGAAAACGGCAAGATTGATTGGACCGATCCGGCTGACGCGATTGAGAGAAAAATCCGCGCGTTCGATCCGTGGCCGGGTGCGTTTACGCTGGCAACCGACAAAAGCGGTCGTCAGTTAAGGATGAAAATTTTGGATGCAGGGATTGTCGACCTTAAAGGACGACCAGGCGAAGTTCTGCGTGCTCACTCGAACGAGTTGATTATCGGCACTGGTAAGAGCGCGCTTTCCGTGTGGCATGTTCAACTCGAGGGAAAATGGCGCATGAGCGCGAGTGACTTCGTTCGGGGCCACGCGCGACTCCTCGAGAGGAAGCTGAAATAAAAATTGACGTCCCTCGCTGTCTCTCGGCTCGGGATGACCTGTGTTTGTGCTTTCCAACATCGATATCTTCTGTTGATCATTGTAAGTCACTCATGCAAACCGAAAAGCCAGCGTATAAACGCATCGTTCTGAAGCTGAGCGGTGAAGCCGTGCAAGAACGCGGCGGGCGCGACAACATTTCGCCAACAGTCGTGCGCGAGATTGCTGAACGGATAAAAGAAATCCGCGATCTGGGAGTGCAGGTATCAGTCGTCATTGGGGGCGGAAACATCTGGCGCGGCGTATCGGCATCGCATCGCGGCATGGACCGCACGACGGCGGATTACATGGGCATGCTTGCTACCGTAATCAACGCATTGGCGTTACGCAGTGCGCTCGATCAAATGGGTGTCGAAACGCGTGTCCAGTCGGCGATCGACATGAGAAACGTGGCAGAGCCATTTATCCTGGGACGCGCCATTCGGCATCTTGAACTTGGTCGTATTGTCATTTTTGCTGCTGGCACCGGCAACCCCTACTTCTCGACCGACACAACGGCGGCACTGCGGGCAAGTGAGATTCGCGCCGATGTGATCCTGAAAGCCACGAAGGTTGACGGCGTCTATGATCGCGACCCAAACAAGCACCCAGACGCACGACGCTTCGACCAGCTCACTTTCTCGGAAGCGCTTGCGAAACGTTTACAAATCATGGATTCCACTGCGTTCAGCCTGTGCATGGACAACAAAATACCCATCATCGTTTTTGACATGAATAACCCCACCAATATTCGCGATGCCGTGCTTGGGCGAAAAGTCGGGACACTGGTTTGCGATGAGCTTCCATCGAAGTAACAATCCAACGACATGAACAGAGACGACATTCTTCTGGAGGCCGAGATGTCGATGGAAAAGAGCGTCGACTACATGGTGCATGAATTTGCGGCCGTGCGTACCGGCAAAGCTTCGCCCGGACTGGTCGAAAACGTCGACGTCCACGCTTACGGATCGACCATGAAGCTAAAGCAACTTGCGCTGATCACGACGCCAGAGGCACGTTTGCTCGTTGTTCAGCCTTTCGACGCTGGCACAGTGCAGGACATCGAGAGGGCGCTCAACGAATCGAAGATCGGCATCACGCCTGCGGTTGACGGAAAGATTATCCGACTGCCGATTCCAGAGTTGTCAGAAGAACGACGCAAGGAACTGGTGCGTTCCTTGAGCAAAATGGCCGAGGAAGCGCGTGTGCGTGTGCGCACCAACCGGCGCGCTGCGCTCGATGAAGCGAAGAAATTGAAAGCCGCGGGCGGGCTAACCGAAGACGGTTTTCGCGATGTGGAAGAAGAAGTTCAAAAGCTCACCGACCGCTTCGTCAAATCGGTGGATGATCACCTCAAGCACAAGGAAGCGGAGATCTTAAAGGTGTAGTCGATTCGCCGCAGGAGTTGGGATTAATCGCTACGAGAGCTTGATGCCAACTGCAGCGTTTTCTTGCGGACTGGCAAGCCAATGGTCGTAACGAGCCGCGACTTCAACAAAACGTTGAATATCGGCTGGGGAGGGAGGTTGCGGGAACGTGTCGGCAGTAACAGGTCTTCCGATTTCCTGAAAAAATCTGCCTAGTCTTGGAGTTGTTCACTATGATTGTAATCGCGGGTTCATCCGATTGGTTTTTCCAAGCGTGCCTTGCGTCTTGAGGCACGTGGCGGAAATCTCCAGCGTTCATGTTTATCCATTTGAAACCATCCTTTCGCTGATCCAGAGCGTGAAGCCTGCCAGAGAGAAGAAAAAAACTCTCGTCGTCCGGATGACTGTGAAGAGGGACCGAGACGTCCGGCGGGATCGTGCCCTTCATTATGCAATAACCAGCGGCGCTCTCTGATGGTAGAACTAGGAACTCCACGGTTGGCCCAAGCACATCCAGAACGACGTGCGGTTTTTTATTGGATTCACGCGAGGCGTCCATGAGGCTTCGATACCACTGTGAGTGCTGTTTTCAAGTCAGACCGCGAAACTTTCGCCGCAGGAGCAGTGGGCGACGGCGTTCGGATTGGTGACTTTGAAGCCTCCTTTTTGGAGATCCTCGCTGTAATCGAGCACAGAGCCGCTGACGAAGAGCGCGCTCTTCGGATCGATAACCAGCCGGACATTTGAGATCGGCACGAGAATATCGCGCTCCTTCGGGGCATCCACCAGATCCATGACGTATTGCAGGCCGGAACATCCCCCGCCGACCACAGCCAGGCGCAACGCTCCCTCAGGCTTGCCTTTTTGTTCAAGTAGCGACTTCAGTTTGCGAGCCGCTTGCTCCGTAATGCGGATCAGGCGCTCATTGCCAATCTTGTAATTAACAGCCGGTGTTTCCGTAGTCATTCAAGCAGATTTGACATTAACATCTTTGTTTTGGTTCGCTGCACCGAGTAGTTGGGCAACTTCGCCTTGCACAGTTTCCAGTTCGCCCAGGTGTAATTGTGGATCAGGCACCACGAAAACGTCGCCGGTTGCAGGTTGCTCATAAATCAAGACGCGTCTCCCGCCATCGCGGGACTCAATCTTCACTTGTTTCAGGACGCGCTTGCGCTCAAGCATCGCGGCCAAAACATAGCAAGCATTTGCAGGCGGATTCTCGGATCCAATTAAACGGCGAAAGAGTTGTTCCGCATTTTCCTTAGGCAGAGGTTCGGGCGGCTTCGGTGGCAATGGCTCGTAGCGCGATTTCCAAAATGAAAATGGTTGAATGTTTTCATTCCGGTTTCGCCACGCCTCTTCGCTCAAATCCTCACGCCGATAACCGTCCACGCCATGATAGAGCAAGGTGTAGAAGTATTCTCCGGCGACAAACGGCCGATGTGTTGCCGCACAGGTGTCTGCCCGATGTGTGATCGCCCATTCGTTTGGAAGCGGGTTCATCGTGATACCATACGACGCGAGGTGAAAAGATGAAAACTGGGGGGTTCGCGGTTGGAGGCGCGCAAATAGAGCAGATAGAGGCCGATCGCGGCAAAAAAAAGGTTCGGCGTCCAGGCCGCCACCCACGGAGAAACACGGTCACCTTCGCCGAGCGCGAGAAACAGGTGCACCAGGAAGTTCATCGAAAAGACGAGAAAAACCGCCGAGGCGACACTCGACAAAACCCCCCGGCGCGAATAGCCGATTCCGAGCGGTGCAGCGATGCAGACAACCACCAAGCAGGTCCAGGGCAGAGCAAGCCGATACTGCAGATGGGTGCGAAACGGTGCGAGTAAGGTAGCGGGGAAATCTGAATTGAAACGCAAATACTCCCGTAATTCTGGCAAGCTTAGAAATTCTGCGCGTTCATTTGCGCTCCCGAGTCGGAACGGGGTTTCACTCCAGTGCTCGATCTTGAGCGAAGGATAAATCTGCTCGTCAACAATATTTCCCGCGTGATCATAGTGAACGACCTTCACATTCTCCAAATCCCAGGTTTTGGTTTCGGGGCGGTAGGAGGCGCGACTTGCGACGTAATTTGTAACGATATTGTCGTTCGTGTCCTGTTGAAGGACCTGAACGTTGTTAAACGTGCTGCCCCGCGGAAGGAAATTTTGAATAAACCAAGTGCGCAAGTCGGTTCGATTGCGAAAAATTTGCCCTTGGATATAACGACTGGGACGGGCCTGCGCTTCCGAAAGAAAAGTTTTCCGCGCCAGTTCTGCATGAGGCGCAAGCGAATAGTTCATCACCATGCTGGCTCCGACAGTGAGCAGTCCCATGGCGATCAACGGCAGCAGAACGCGCTGAAGACTTATACCCGCCGTGAGCATGGAGACAATTTCGTTGGCGCGCGACATTCGGCCCAGAGCAAAAAGGAGCGACAGCAGAAGCGAAACCGGGAGCAGAATGATGAGAACCTGCGGGATCTGGGTGGCGTAATAACGAGCGACCAAAAGCAGACCGACATGCTCGTCGATAAAAGTCGAGATGTTATCGCTTACGTCGAAAATGAGCCAGATGGAGATAAAGCCGGCGATGCAGTAAACATAGACCTGCAAGAAATTGCGAATGACGTACCGATCGAGAAGCTTCATGACGATTTGGATGGTTCGGTGGTGATTAGCGTACTCAAATCAATAGCGCGCGCCAAATTACAAGAGAAGAATGACGAATTCCCAATGACGAAGGCCAAAGGAATGGCGAATGATCAAACGACCCAGCACAAAGACGTCGGTTCTTCATCATTGGGGCTTTGGGCTTCTTTCGTCATTCGTCATTTGTCATTCGTCATTTCCTGTTGCCCGTCATGATTGCACTGAAGAACAGTTTAGGTAGCGATTTTGTCGAGTGTGTCCGCGCTTTTTTCTCGGAAAGCGGGCCATTATCGAAGGCAAAGAATTTCGAGTTCCGGCCACAACAGCAGGAAATGGCTGCGGTCGTTGCCAACGCGCTGGAGGAAGAGCGCCATTTGGTGGTCGAAGCTGGAACCGGCGTAGGCAAATCGCTGGCTTATCTAATGCCGGCAATCTTGTGGGCGATCGAGCAGCACAGAAAAGCAATCGTCTCCACTCACACCATTAATCTCCAAGAGCAACTTCTTTACAAAGACATTCCCATTCTGCAAAAGATTCTGCCGGTCGAGTTCAAGGCCGCGTTGATCAAGGGCCGCCAAAATTATCTTTGTCCGCGGCGATTAGAACGCGCGCTGCAGCAAGCCAATGAGCTTTTCACCGGACCGGAGCAAAATGAGTTGAACAGGCTTGCGGAATGGGCGCGCACAACGCGCGACGGTTCGCTCAGCGATCTATCGGTCGAGCCCGATCCGAAAGTATGGGCACAAGTCTGTAGCGAGCCGCACATCTGTACGAAAAAGACGTGTGGCCGCGACACGCGTTGTTTCTATCACAACTCGCGAAAGCGTTTCGAAGCGGCTGATCTCGTGGTGATCAATCATACTTTGCTCTTCGTGCTGCTCGATGATCCGGACGAAATGGCGGAACGCGAGAGCGGGTTCATTTTCCCTAACGACTTTCTGATTTTAGATGAAGCGCACACGGTCGAAAACGTCGCCTCGCGGCAGATCGGCATCCGCATCTCGCAGTATGGGCTCAGATCGACGATCCAGCGGCTCTACAATGCCCGAACGCGCAAGGGCCTGTTCACTGTGACGCGCGATGTGGAGGGCGTACGGCTCGCGGCCGAGCTGGTCGATGACGCGGAGAAGTTTTTCGCTGCGGTTGAATCGAAGTGCGATTTCAAGAAAGGCCGCGAATTTCGTGTGCGCGATGCAGAGCTTGTTCCCGACACGATCACCAGTCGCCTGACAACCTTGCAGGCGCGGATCGCCGAGGTCGTAAAGCGAACTGACGACGAGTTTTTAAAAGCGGAACTACAGGAATACGGCCGGCGAATTCGTGGCGCTCGCGATGGGATCGCAGCGTTTCTCGAGCAAAGCCGCCGCGAAAACGTTTACTGGGTGGAGCGCACGGGCAAGACCGCACAATTTCTCACGCTTAACGCTGCGCCGATTGATATCGCGCCTGTCCTGCGTGAAATGATTTTTCGCGACAATTGTTCGTGCATTATGACCAGCGCGACACTCTCAGTAGGTCGCAAGGATCTTGCTTATTTCCGGCAACGCATCGGCGCGGAGGGAGCCGAGCCGGCATTGCTAGGCGGCCCGTTCGATTTCCAGAAACAGATGAGGATGTTCATCGTGAAGAAAATGCCCGATCCACGTGAGGCTGCCTACGGGGAAGCGCTGGAACATTGGATCGCGCATTTTGTCGAGAAGACCGATGGCCGTGCGTTCGTGCTTTTTACAAATCATCGGGGCATGCAGCAGATGGCCGAGCGAATGGCGCAATTCTTTTCGCAAAAGAAATTCAATCTGCTGGTGCAAGGCGGCGGCGCGCCGCGCGGAAAACTTCTAGATCAATTCAAGACCACGCCAGGCAGCGTTCTCTTTGGCACCGACAGTTTTTGGATGGGCGTCGATGTCCCCGGCGAGGCGCTCTCGAATGTAATTATTACGCGTCTGCCATTTGCCGTGCCCGACCATCCATTGGTCGAAGCGAAACTTGAATTGATCGAGGAGCGCGGGGGCGATCCCTTCACTGAATATTCCCTGCCGGAAGCGATCCTGAAACTGCGACAGGGCGTTGGTCGCTTGATCCGAACAAAGAGTGACCATGGTATCATTGTCATCCTCGACAGTCGCGTTCTGACCAGGCCTTATGGCCGGGCCTTCCTGCAAGCGCTGCCGAAGTGTCCAGTAGAAGTCATTTGAGAGGTTCCCGTTTTAATGTTCGCTTGAACATATAAACAGGCAGTTTAAATTGAGCGCATGGAGCGCTTTGATTCGTCGAATTCTGCAGCAAAAACTCGGCAGAGCGAGATCCGCCAAATTCTGGCAATCCTGCACAAATGGGGGATTCATACCATTGGTCAGCTCGCGGCGCTGGATAAGCAGCAGCTTGGGGCGCGACTTGGACCGGAAGCAATCCGAATGTGGGAGCGGGCAAATGGACAATTCAGCAGAGTAATCAAACTGATCCGGCCTCCGGAGTCATTCCAAGAGAGTTTCGAATTTGAGAACGAAATTGAAACGGCCGAGGCACTTCTCTTCATGCTCCGCCGATTTTTGGAGCAACTCGCCATCCGTTTGAGCGGAATTTATCTCGTCGTAAAAGAACTGACCCTGCGCATCACGTTCACGGATAAACAAATGTACGAGCGCATTTTCAAAATTCCGCAGCCGACTAACAATGTCGATCTTCTCTTCCGGATGCTGCATACGCATCTGGAGAATTTTAAATCCGAATATCCGATCGTTGCAGTCGCGCTGAGCGCGCAGCCGATCAAGCCTGCGAGGGAACAATTCGGATTATTTGAAACTACATTACGCAATCCGCATCAGCTCTCAGAAACACTTGCTCGTTTGACCGCTCTTCTGGGCGCTGATCGTGCCGGTACTCCGGTTTTGGAAGAAACGCATCGGCCGGACGTGTTTCGGATCGATCCGTTTTCCTGGGCGCTAACTTCGGCGGCAGGCAATGGAGGGCGGAGCTCTGCGACGCCGGGACCGCATCCCGAGGCTCGCAGGAGCTCGCCCCTCCATATGTCGCACTCAGTGCTGCGAAGATTTCGACCCGCTATATCTGGTTCTGTTTTTACTTCGGAAAATTGGCATCTTCAGAGCGCAAAAATTCGTGGCAAAATCGTCAAGCAACGCGGCCCGTATTTGTTTTCCGGAAATTGGTGGGATGAAAAATCGTGGGTCCGCGCAGAGTGGGATTTGCAACTGGAGACTGGAGAACTGGTTCTCGCTCATGAAAGTCAAGGGACTTGGAAGTTGGATGGGGTGTATGACTAGCAAGTCGCTGTCATTCCGGGCGAAGTCGAGGAATCCCGGGATCAAGCCGACGGATTCCCTTGGAGGATCATTCGACTCCGCTTGGCTTTGCTCAGGATGACACGTCGTGAGCTACGTCGAACTTCATGCGTGCAGCGCATTTAGCTTTTTGCGCGGCGGTTCATTCCCAGAGCAATTAGCTGAGGTCGCCGTTGAGCTGGAAATGCCGGCGATGGCGTTGCTCGATCGCAACGGGGTTTATGGTGCGCAACGATTTTCCGTCGCTGCGCGCGAACATAATGTCCGCCCAATCATTGGCTGCGAATTGTTGATGGAAGACGGAGCAGTTCTTCCCGTGCTGGTTGAAAATCGCACCGGCTACAAAAATTTGTGCGAACTACTGACCAAGGCGCATCTGCGCAGCGAGAAAGGAAAATGCGCGGTGCGATGGGATGAGCTGTGGGAATTTGCGAAAGGGTTAGTTGCGTTCTTTGGATCGGGCAGTACAGGCTGCCAGCTCGTAGAAGGCCGCGTCCGATTTTTGATCGACACGTTTGGTTGCGAAAATGTTTTCGTTGAAATTCAGCGGCATTTCATTCGGGGTGAAGAACGCGTTAATCGCGAACTGATCGATCTGGCACGCGCACACCGATTATCGCTTCTCGCAACAAACGGGGTGAAATACGCGAAGCCGTACGGGCGCGAAGTGCTGGATATTTTCACCTGTATTCGAGAGCACACGCATTTGGATGCTGCGGGCAAATTGCTGACGCAAAATGCCGAGCGCTATCTGAAGAGCGATCGGCAAATGCGAGCAATTTTCGCGGATTTGCCGGAAACAATTGAAAACACCTCGCGCTTGGCCGAGCGGCTGATGTTTTCGCTCGAAAATCTCGGGTACGAATTTCCCGAATACCCGGTGCCACCGGGTCATACAATGGATTCATTCTTGCGCACTATTGTCTGGTTTGGCGCGCAACAACGTTACGCTGCGATCAACACCAAGGTGAAGCACCAGCTCGAAGAAGAACTTGCACTTATTACCAAGCTCAGGTTTCCCGGTTATTTTTTGATCGTCTGGGACATCGTCAATTTCTGTCGCGAACACAATATCATGGTTCAGGGCCGGGGCAGCGCTGCGAACAGCGCGGTTTGTTATTGCCTCGGGATTACGCCGGTCGATCCGGTGGAAAATCATCTCGTCTTCGAACGATTTCTAAACGAGAGCCGTAAAGGCTGGCCCGATATCGATCTGGATCTCCCCAGCGGCGACCGGCGCGAAGCGGTGATCCAGGAAATTTATCGGCGTTATGGCAAACACGGCGCCGCGATGACGGCGAACGTGATCAGTTACCGCGGGCGTAGCGCGGCGCGCGAGATCGGGAAAGCGCTCAATTTTTCGCCAAGCATCATCGATCGTTTTTCACATCTGTTTGCCAGTGGCGATTTCCCGCACACGCTCGAGCTCGAATCGCAGATTGAACAGGCAGGCTTGCCGAAAAATCATCCGCGCATGCCGGCGTTCATCAGGCTCTATCGCGCGATTTATGGATTGCCACGACACCTTGGCCAGCATTCCGGTGGCATGATTATCTGTCAGAACAAGCTCAGTTCGTTTGTGCCTCTGGAAAACGCCTCAATGCCAGGTCGCGTCGTGGCGCAATGGGACAAGGATGATTGCGAAGACCTAGGCATGGTGAAGGTGGACTTGTTAGGCCTCGGCATGATGTCGGTGATGCAGGACGCGTTTGAGTTATGCCGCGAACGGGGCCGCCCGCTCCATTTGGCGCACATTCCGAAAGATGACGAGAAGACGTTCGAGATTATGCAGCGCGCCGACACGATTGGGGTTTTCCAAATCGAGAGTCGAGCGCAAATGGCCACGTTGCCGCGGATGAAACCGAAATGTTTTTACGATGTGGTGATTGAAGTGGCGATCATCCGGCCGGGGCCGATCCAAGGCGACATGGTGCATCCGTATCTGGCGCGTCGCGCTGGACGTGAACCGCCCACATATTTTGATCCGCGTCTGGAGCCTGTTTTAAAACGAACCCTCGGCGTTCCTCTTTTCCAAGAGCAAATGCTCAAGATCGCAATGGTGATGGCCGATTTTTCCGGCGACGAAGCGGAAGAGCTGCGACGCGCACTGAGTTTTCATCGTTCGGAAGAACGGATGAACAAGGTCTGCGCAAAATTGCGGATAGCGATGGAACGCAAAGGTGTGACCAGGGACAAGATCGACAAAATCGTCCAGTCCATCTCATCGTTTGCGCTTTACGGATTTCCGGAATCGCACGCGATTAGTTTTGCCATTCTCGCGTATGGCAGCGCGTATTTAAAAGTGCATCGCGCGCCGGAATTTTACGCGAGCCTTTTGAACAATCAGCCCATGGGTTTTTACACACCCGCGACGATTGTGAAAGACGCGCAGCGGCATGACTTGAAGATCAAGCCGGTTTGCGTTTCGCAATCCGAATGGCGCTGCACGGTTGTTTCCGACGATCAACCCTCACCTCAATCCTCTCCCTGGCCAGGGAGAGGGGGACGCGAAGCGCCGGTGAGGGTCGGCGAGGCTGTCCGCCTGGGGTTTTGCGTCGTAAACGGATTACGCGAGGAACACGCTGAAGAACTCGTTAGGCAACGGCAGGATCGACCATTCGATTCGTTGGATGATTGCAAGCGTCGCGTGCCGCTTTCAAAAGACGAATTGCGCACATTAGCGGAATTGGGCGCGCTCAACTGTTTTGCCGAACATCGCCGTGCGGCGATGTGGGACGTGGAAGAAACATTGCATGACGATTTGCTTACACACAACGTGAGTCATCCTGAGCGAAGCGAAGGACCTCGCCTACGAGGCTTTGATCAGACTGGAAACATTGAACATTCCATCCCCCTTTGTGAGGTCCCTCGCTCCGCTCGGGATGACTCGCCTTTATCCCGTATGACATTACCCGAGCGCGTGAAAGCGGATTACGACACGATGAATCTCACTACTGGACCGCATCCTATGAAGCTATTACGCGAAAGTTTGCCGAGTATTTGGCGCGCAATCGATCTTCCGCATGCGCGACATGGTTCCATCATCCAAATCGCCGGAAACGTGATTTGCCGCCAGCGTCCCGGTACGGCGAAGGGCTTTGTTTTTGTTAGCCTGGAAGACGAGACCGGTGTTTCAAATGCAATTGTCGATCCTGCATTGTTTGAACACTTTCGCCTCGTGATCACTGAAGAAGCCTTTCTGCTCATCGAAGGCGAAGTGCAGAATTCGGACAACGTGATTTTGATCAAAGCGCGGGAGATCAAACCGCTTGCCCATGCGGAACTCGTGGGGAGCGAGTCGCACGATTTTCATTAATTTGTTAAAGCGATGCAGCGATAAGGCGTTTGCCGCTTCAACGCTGCCACTGTTCAACGCTTTAACGGTAATTCACTCTCCAGCGTGATGGGGTTCGGGGGTTTTCGGTTCGGTCGGTTTTTCCGCCGGTTTCTGATCCGACTCGATCCATTCGGTGTGAAAAACGCCGGGCTTATCGATTCGTTCGTACGTGTGCGCACCGAAGAAATCGCGTTGCGCTTGCAAGAGGTTTGCGGGCAAACAAGCCGACCGATAACTGTCGAAGTAAGCGAGCGATGCGGAAAATGCAGGAACAGGGACGCCGTGTTTAATGGCTGTTGTCACCGCAACGCGCCAATTGCGCTGCGCCTTTTTGATGGCTCTCGTGAAATAACGATCGAGCAGAAGATTGTGGAGCTCAGGGTCGCGCTGATAAGCCTCGACGATTCGGTTGAGAAATTTCGCGCGAATGATGCAGCCGCCCCGCCAGATGGTAGCGATGTCGCTTAGGTTGAGGTTCCATTTGTATTCCGTGCTTCCAGAATGCAGAAGCTCCATTCCCTGCGTGTAAGAAACAATTTTCGATGCGTAAAGCGCGTCGCGTATTGCATCGACGAAGCGCGCTCGATTACCCGTAAACTTCCGAGCCCTCGGTTGTGGCAGAATCTTCGATGCGGCCACCCGTTCTTCTTTTCGCGAAGAAATAACGCGTGCTTCAACGGCAGCGTTAATTGTTGAAATGACGACAGATTGCCTGATAGCAGATTGGAGTGTCCAGATGCCCGTTCCCTTTTGTCCGGCTTTATCGAGAATCATATCGACCAGGGGTCTCCCGGTGTCAGGATCGATCTTTCGAAAAATTTCTGATGTGATTTGAATCAGGTAGCTGTCGAGCTCGCCTCTGTTCCATTCTGCAAAGACGTCGGCAAGCTCCGGAGCCTGCATCTCAAGAATATCTTTAAGGATCGCATAAGCTTCGCAGATCAACTGAATGTCGCCGTACTCGATGCCATTGTGGACCATCTTCACATAGTGCCCGGCGCCGTCCGGTCCCATGTATCGGCAACACGGCTCGCCATCTACCTGCGCAGCGATCTTGCGAAAAATGGGGGCGATGATATCCCAGGACTCGCGAGAGCCGCCGGGCATAAGCGAAGGCCCTTTGAGGGCACCTTCTTCGCCTCCCGAAACGCCCATGCCCACAAAATGAATTCCCGTCCCTTCCAGCTCTTTGCCGCGCCGTTGTGTGTCGGTGAAAAGAGAGTTTCCCCCGTCGATCAGCACGTCGCCTCGCTCGAGCAACGGCGCGATTTCACCGATAACAATGTCCACCGGCTTGCCGGCCTTGATCATCATCATCGCGATGCGCGGTTTTTTAAGCGCAGCCACGAATTCCTCCATTGTGCGCGTCGGCTGGATGTTTTTTCCCTTGGCGCGTCCAGCAACGAATTTTTCCGTGACCTCGGTGGTGCGATTGAACACCGCAACAGAAAAACCCTTCGATTCCAGGTTCAGTGCGAGGTTCTCGCCCATCACTGCCAGTCCGATTAGTCCAATATCACATTGATTCGTATTCATTTTGATATCTTCTTTTCTAATAGCTTGAAACAAGGGGTCCCGACTCACTGTAACGAGCACTTGAACCTTATGGCAAATCCGGTTTGTGAAGTTTTAGTGACAGATGTGCAACTCAATGCCCCTGACAATCGCATAGATCCCGCTGCGGGTGCGAGAATTGATTTCCATGGGATCGTTCGCGGCTCTGAGGATGGCCGCGAAATCGAGGGAATCGATTACGAAGCACACTGGAAAATGGCCGAACATCAGCTGAGGGAAATTGCAGAGCAGGCGATGCTCCGATTTGAACTTCGATCGGTTATCATTCATCACCGGATCGGATTTGTCGCTGTTGGCGAGCCCTCGCTCTTTATGCGAGTGTTCAGTGGACATCGCCAAGCAGGATTTCGAGCCAGTCGATGGATAGTGGATGAATTGAAGAAGAAGGTTCCGATTTGGAAACGGCCACGCTTTAAAATCCAGAATGACATGCAGCCGAGGTCATCACCCCCGGCTACAGCAGGGGCGTCAACTACAGCAAAATGAACTGGGCTAATCGGATTACTCTGAGTCGGCTTGGCCTGACTGTGCTTTTTGTCGTGGCGCTTAATTCCTCCTGGCAATACGCACGCACCACGGCACTGGTCATCTTTCTCATCGCAGGTCTGACTGATTTTATTGATGGAGAAATCGCCCGGCGTTACGGGGTGATAACAAACTTTGGCAAATTGATGGATCCGCTGGTGGACAAGATCATGATGGCCGCCGCTTTTATTTCGTTGGTTCCTCTCAAAGCTGTTCCAGCGTGGGCAGCCACAACAGTGGTAGCGCGAGATTTTTTAATCACGGGTTTGCGCCTGATGGCCAGTGCCAACGGCCGGATTCTTCCAGCAGAACGGCTGGGCAAACAGAAAACTTCGTGGCAGATCATTACTATTATTTTCTTTCTGGCGCTCCTTTCGATGGCGGAACTGCGATACGCCAACGAGAAATCGACATGGTGGGTGCGCGCCTGGACTGAAGCCGGCCCTGTCCTGGTGTGGGTGACCGTAGCGTTGACGATTTACTCCGCTCTTGGATTCACATGGCGGAACCGCGAGCTAATTTCGCCGGACCAATAGCCGCGAACAGGAATCGAGAGATCGAACTGTCGGGAATCCTTACGCGCCCAAGCGTATGGCGCAATCAATTCGTTTTGAGTATGTTATGTCAGGTTTTGCTGGGCCGGCACATAATTGTACGGACAATTTACAGAGCCGTTTTGGATCGACCGTAATCTGATGAAATTTGCTCAGAACATAACATTCTGTAAAACAGATAGTTATGATAGTTGTCAAGTTAGCGGTTCATTGTTGGCACGGCATTTGCATCATCTTGTACGATTACACTTTTCACGCGGTATCATGCAATCAAACCCAGTTTCGAAACACAAAATCCTGCTGCTCTGCATAGCGTTTTGCGGAGCAATCCTTGCGTCGAGCCATGACGCCAAGGCATTGGCCCTCGGTATGGGCGATTCCCACGCGTTGGGCCTGCTCTGGCCCGGCGTACAAAAAAAATCAGGTGGTCAAAACAGAGCAACCTATGTGAACCACTTACTCGGCATGGCTCTTGGCGCGATCAACATCGCCAACGGCCAGGTCTACTTTCGCTCAAACCATGCTTTTGAGTCCTTGCCGGCTGCAACCCAGGCCCATAACGGCGGTGGCAGAACGATAAGCCTTGGCACCGGTGGTTTATATGGATACCTGTTCGCGACATACAGCGGCTACGGTTCCGAAGTCTGGTACGTCGGTAATCTGACTGGAATAGTAACGATACCCTTTCTAGCAGGCCGGCACTTTCTCACCGGATGGACGCTCTTTGGCACAAGCAGTACAGGGGTCCCGGACGGTGGAGTCACGGTAATGTTACTCGGCGTGGCTCTCGGCGTGCTCGCTTTGGCGCGACGCTTCCTGATGCGATAGCGGTCAGACTTGAATTCAGAAACTGCACAAGACCATATGCCCTCCTGTAATGTCGTAGCAAAATCGATACGCGAGCATTCGAAAGTAGGCATTTGTGCCAACACGAAAAGAAACCGTGCGACAAAATTGATCGAAATTATGGGAATCGGTGGAGGGCTAGCGATCCTGCTCGCTTTCTCGACTGAAATAATTTACTCGGCAACCCCGACCATCAAGGTCCCCGGTCCCTATCCGTATGAAACACCTATGCAAGTTCCTGCGCCGCCACTCGTTTCGGACTCATCGCCCGTGCCGTCGCCTGCTCCTTTTCCGTACGCCGAATCGTCGCCCTCGCTCTCGGCTGCTCAGGATCGCGATTCACGAACAGTGAATGCCCGCCGGCCGCTCACGGCGAAAGCTGTGCGCGAGGCAGCATTCAAATACAATGGAGTAGCAAACTTTTGCGGATTTCTGGCGGCACTTCCTGCCGATGTTAGTGTGTTCGATCCAAAACTTGGAAAAACACGCACTCTTGTAAAAGGAGGCCATATAATACGCAAAAATGCAGCGTGGCTCCACAAACATAAGCAAGCCGCCGCACACGAACAAAGCGGGAGCTAACGAAAACGAGCGGGCAACCGGAATCGAAACCACTTTCAATATTTCGCGTTCTTGCGCGATTTTGACGGAAACTTACGGCAATCAGCGCGTTAGAGGGAGAAACTCAAATCGGCCAACTTGCACGATTCACGCAAATAAACGCACTTCGAATGTCCGATTTTGTCCGAAAAGATTTACTACACTAAGTGATCAGCGCGAGGACGGCGGTTTTTTTGCTTGCTGCGCACTGGCGGACTCGATTTGCCGCGGAGAGAAGTGCGTTCAGTTTAGTAGCGGACTCTAGTTCGCGCAGCGTCGTACCGCATTGTTTTGATAGACAGAAGCTCTATGAAATCCACCTGGCGCAAACATCTCATCATTTGTCTGTTTCTTGGGCTGCTGGCGGTGCCCATCTACTTCCTGGATCTGGCGTTTCTCGGAAGTGGAGGAGGCCAAGGCAATTGGATCAAACTGGATTTCCTGGGACTTATCTTTTGGACTTACCTCACTTTGCTCGCCATCCAGGTCCCCTTGAGTTCAATTGCCGTCTTGTCATTTCCCAAGTCAGGAGTGCTGCGCATTCACCTTGGCTCAATGCTGCTTTCCCTGATCCTGCTCGCCGGAGGCTTCGTCGTTTACGGAAAAATGCGCGAGCGGGCCATCTCCAATCGACAGCGAACTTTGATGGAGAGTCGCAGACTTCTAATCAACGCGATTGAACTTAAGGAGTGGTGGTATTTTCCGGATGATATTTATCCAACGGAGATCCGCGTGGACGTTGTCGTCCATGACTCAGGCAGGTTTGCGGGCAACGTGACGGGCGAACAAGCGGATCTGTCTGGCTCCTCTAGAACTGTTTTCGAATCGAGCAATGAACCGGAGAGCCAGCGGCAGGTTGTCAGCGGAGAGGCCTTCACCTATGCATTCCCATTAAAAATCTTGTATACGGAGCACGCTGACAACGTGCGCATCACCTTGTATCTGTTTAAGGCTCGCAGTGGGCCTGCCCCCGGCGATATTGCAAAAGTGTTTATGAACTCGCCGCAGCACGACGACGATGGCGAGTATTTCTACGACGTACTCCCCGCTCCTTCCCCACCTGCAAAATAACCGTGCCAAGACTTACTACTGTCGTTCTTCTGCTTCGTCCCTATTCATTGCGGCGACGGAGAGCGTTTCGTTGTGCACGCGGATGAAATACTGACCGCGTTTGTTGAACTTGAAGCGGTGATTCCAAGCCGCTCTTTTTCATTTAGATCGGTCGCGTCAGGACTGAGACTTCGTAATCGCCATTGATTCCGTAATCGGGCCGCTTGCAAATGAAAGCGAACATTGTTGCCACTACGTGAGATGAATTGGACCTGCATTACCGGTAGGAAGGGTAACGGTGTTACTGGTCTGATCCTGCGCGACACTTGTCTAACACGATGCTCAAGCCAGGAGGCTTGATATTGTATGGTAGATCATCTCCTGCTTTCCAAGGCGGCGAAACTGGCCATCTATTAAGACGCTTATCTATCGTAATCTCGTTTTCTGTCGGCGGGTCTGAAGCGTTTTGAATAACGGTAACTATGCGGAATTCGGTTGTACGTTCAGTCAGCTTGAAGCAGACTAGGTATGAGCTGCGATCGCGCTCTACTCCCGCGCCTGGACTGGTGATTACAACGTGAAAGAGATAAAAAGGCCAATCTTTGTCTACAATGTCTACCTTCTCGAAACTCGCTGAGAAGGGATGCGACACACCATCCCACACCAAGAATTTGGCTTGTCTGCGTGCGATATCATCGTTGTTAGCAGTATCAAAAAGCCAGTCGAGACTTCCAGCGTGCGTTTGGAATGTGGCAACCGTTAGTGCGGTCACTATAAGAGCGAGCTGTCGCATAAGAGCTGCTAGGCGTCTAATCCGCTTGGCTTCTCTCGTGAGCGCCCGATAAAAGCAGAATCATGGAATTCATTTTAGCGGGAAGTGCGACGTGACGCGAGCAAAAAACTTTACAGCTCTTTGAAATCGCCCGCGTGCCCCTGACCGACCGCCACAACAGTCCCGTCGTTGAAGGCCGTGATGCCGATGAGCGCTATGGGTCGCAGCAGGAAGGTAACGCCGCTGTTACCTTTCATCTTGAGCAAGAAGCGACGATCGCGCAGCTAAAGAAGGAATTGCAAGCGACGGCCTCGCATCAGCATGAGCAAATTGAAGCGCTTACTGAGGGCGCGCAGAAAGTGAGCGCACGGCTAGAAGCTAACAGGGCCGCACCGCAAACGGTCCTGAACAATCAGTAAACCGGGACGCTACCGGCGCACTAGCGCGCGCGAGTTCCCGTTGTTTTCGTTGCGGCTTACGCAAGCGCGGCGAAAACAGGAGAAGCGCAAGAGGGGCGCGAGCCAAAGATGCCTATCGCGGCGACGGAAAGCGTTTCGTTGTGCGAGCGGATGAAAAGTTGACGGCGTTCGTGGGAACTGGAAGCGGCAACTCAAGCTATTGCTTGTCACCTTTTTCAGCTTGACCCTTCATCACTTCGCAGCCGACAACAGTAAAGCTGACGCCGCCGCCCTCGCAGCCGACAAAAAGCTGGCCACCTTCGGCAATAGCATAGTCCGTGTCATCGTCGCCTTCTTGCGAATGCTTCCGAACAGTCGACCGCACCGTGTGGTCCTTGTGCATATTGTCAACGTATACCTTTGTAAAACCCGAGTTTCCGCCACAGCCACCCGACACTACGCGAATCCGTGCGCAATTCGCGAGGTCGCCTGACTGCGCATACGCGACGACAAAGCCACTGACCAATAGTGCGATGGCGAGACTGATGAAAGACGCTTTAATTGCAGTGGCGCTCATACAGTTCGTATTAACGGCAGGGGTGGGAACAACGCGAGGAAAAAATCTACGGCTCTTTGAGATCGCACGGGTGCTCGTGCGTTTCGGCAATCTCTGTAAAACGGGACACCTCAGAACCGACGATTGGCGTTTAAAATATCTAATCCGGTTTGAATTCTTCTGATCACCCACGCTGCATCACGGCTGCCCCAGTTGTGATCTTCGATTAAGTATTTTTCCAATTCCCAAAGATTCACCTTTGCGTGGCGGCGAAAGACTGCACACGTGAAACGATCGAGTTGCCAGACATCCGACGGGTGACTGATCGGGGTCGGACTTTGTAGCCAACATTCGAAGAAAAATCGGCATCGCGGACCGCGGATAATCTCTTGCAGTCCTATCGTTGGGCCGATTCGAATCGTTTCCCTGGATGGGTATGTATCGGCTGACTGAAGGGCTGCAGCACCCCGCTGTCGCCAGTCGGATACATTGAGGCGCTGTCATCACGAAAGAATTCGGGGCAAAATGTGTGAGCGCCGAAGTTATCTTCGTTTAAGGCAAAGGCGGCATGCGCTAATTTGGTTCATAAATGCACACGACGGGCTTCCAGAAAATTCTCATGGTGAATCTCGTGTTGCTGCACATTGTCAAACGATGGCGAATTCCGGGAGACGTGTTATGACTTTACCGCACTACCGTTATGACCAAGTCTCCAATTTTGGAGCATTTTACGAGCGAAATGAGCGGGCAACGGGAATCGAACCCGCATTTCGAGTGACGCGAGGCGAAAATAAGCGTTTCCCTCGTGACTAGACGATACGAAACAGCAGTTGACAGCCATAGACGTTAGCACTTATGTTTGCACTCTGGGGATAGAACCTTATGGCCAGCATTCATCGACGTTTCAAGTCACCCTACTGGGTCGCAGCGTTCACGGGCGTTGACGGCAGACGCCGCCAACGAAGCACAAAGACACGAGAGCGTTCAAAGGCGCTGAAGATCACGCTTGATTGGGCGAAAGCAGCGAAGGCCGGTCGAGCCGGGCGATTAACCGAAGCCCAATGCAAACGCGTGGTTTCAGAAATTCACGAAGAGGCTACCGGCGAACCGCTTCATTTCGACACTACGCGAGAGTGGTTGAACGAATGGCTGACATCGAAAAAATCTCGCACCTCGCCGCGAACGTTCCTGAAATATTCGCAGTACGTCGCCGAGTTTCTCGCGCATCTTGGCGAGCGCGCCAACGCGACTCTGGATGCGGTCCGAAAAAAGGACGTTGAAAGTTTTCTTGATCTGCTCCTGACAGCTGGACACTCGCCAACAACCGTAAACGGTGCGCTCAAGATTTTGCGGATGCCATTTCGCAACGCGCATCAGCTTGGCAGGCTTTCGATAAATCCCACTGTTGGTGTGCAGCTGCTCAAAGATCATGCCGATATCGAGCGTGACACGTTCACTGTTGAACAACTGCGAGCACTTGTGGAAGTGGCTGAGAGCAATTGGAAGGGCGCGATCATCGCAGGTTTTTTCACCGGCCTCAGACTTGGCGATGTGACGCAACTAAAATGGGAAAGCGTTGATCTTGAAGCGGGCTTGCTCCGCGTGAAGACGACCAAGACCGGGCAGGTCGTCACAATTCCGATTCACGCAGAATTTGCTAAGTGGTTACGAAAGCAAACTCGCGGCATTGGCAAAGCGCCGCTCTTTCCGGAGCTGATTGATAAGTCCTCCGGCGGCGAGAGAAGCGGGCTCTCGATGACCTTCAATCGCATAATGGAGCGCGCCGGAATCAAAGGGCGCATCCTGCGCCGGCGTAAGAAAGGAAGCGCCGGGCGAACAACAAGCTCGTTAGGCTTTCATAGTTTGCGACACAGTTTCAACAGTGCGCTGGCCAATTCTGGTGTCGCACAAGAAGTCCGGCAGCGACTTACCGGCCACAGCGATGAGCGCCAGAATCGCCGCCACACCCACCACGAAATTAAAGTGCTGCGATCTGCGATTGCGGTGCTGCCCAGCGTCACGCGATGAACCAAAAACAGTTCAATTCTCTCGTCAAGTGGATCGCGAGGTGGGAACGGCTGAATACGAAACGCGCATCGCTACACGAGAAGAACCGCGAAATACTGGAATGGGCTGAAAAGGAATTGATCGGTCCCGGCATGGATCAAGCCGCAAAGGACGGACAGCTAAGAGAACTGCTGGCGGCGGTGCGGAAACGGAAAAAAGATACCGTTAAAGCGCGACAGGTACGCGCGGCTTACAATTCTTTGAGGAGAAAAGGCGATCCGCTGATGTTCAGGAATTGGATGAGAGAGCTGGAAGAAATGCGCAGTCCATTAGCCGAGAAGGTTATTGCGGACACACCGCTCCCCCAGGAGCTGAAAGAAATGCGCAGTCCATTAGCGAAAAAGGGTGGGGACCATTATCGGCATGCACGGACTGTACGTCGCATCATCAAGAACGAATTGCTCCCGATCTCCAAGGGCAAGCCGGGTCGTCCCAAGAAAATAATTGTGTCAGTTTCTAGCGACACTATACAGATTTAGGAACTGTCGTTCCCTGTCGTCATGTCATTGACGGCAGAACCATTGAAAGCAGGTCCGGAATGGCTCCGGCCAAGGGACATGAGATCGACGTACGGGATAGGTCGCGCTCATGCCTACAATTTATTCCGGGAAGGAAAAATTCACGGCGTCTTACTACGCCAACCGGGTAAAGCGACTGGTATTCGTCTATTCCTCGTTGCATTTCGTGGGACGACCAAGGCGCGTTCTATCGGCCCGGTGTTTATCCGCTATTTGTTCGTCACTTCGCGTCATATCTCCACAGGGTTAAAGGGTGGAAATCCTTTATTAAGCTGATGCTTTGTAATTAATTAAAAATTTCCACCTTGTGATTGTGTCTTAGTTAGCGACTTGAGCACCTGCCAAACGAGCGCGCTATCGCCGAGTTTGAAACCGCGAAGCGAGGCCTGCCAAACAACGCGCAGGCATACCTCGCCATTGGCGCAATCCAGCGGCGCCAGGGAAGATGGACGGAATCAACTGCGAATTTGGAAAAGGCGGCCTCGCTCGATCCAAAAAACATAAGCATCCTGGTCAATCTTGCTTTCAGCTACATGGCCTTGCGAAATTTCGAGGCTGCTGACAAAACGCTTGATCGTGGCATTGCCATAGCGCCCCACTCGTTCGAGACGGTTGGATTGAAAGGCTTTGCCGCTGTTATGAAAGGCGATCTTGCGAGTGCCGAGAAACAATTATCTTCGTTTGCAGGCGACACCGATCCAAGTGGGGTGACAACCTGGACGCGATTTTGGGTCTTTGTGTTACAGCGCAAGTTTTCTGACGCGCTCGGTGTTTTGCAAAAATTCCCTGGTGAGGTATTGCATACTGAAACGACGGCGCCCGCGCCTAAGAGTTGGCTGGAAGGCATAGTTCATTTCGAGCAAGGCGATAACGGCCTCGCGCGGATAGAATTCGAGCAGGCGCGCGTGGTCTCCGAAAAGTTGTTGAGCGAAGCACCTGACGATCCCGCGCGACACGCGCAGCATGGCCTCATCCTCGCGGCATTAGGCCGAAAACAGGAAGCAATCGCGGAAGGCAAACGTGCGGTCGAATTGCTGCCCGAATCCCAGGACGCTTTTGATGGACCAGGATGCACTTCTGCGCTTGCCCAAATTTATGCGTGGACCGGAGAAACAGATGAAGCATTTCGCCTGCTCGATCATTTGCTCAGCGTTCCAAACGGCGTTCCGGTCCCAATGCTCAAGCTCGATCCAGTCTGGGACCCGTTGCGCAAAGATCCACGTTTCCAAGCGCTGATTGACAAATACAGTACCGGCCGCTGACCGCGAGTTAAAGGCTGTCGTCACAATGTTCTGCCTCGGCGGACAAGAATAACAAACGTCACGTAATGAGTTACCAATAACACAGGCACGCAGAAAGCCGGAATCCAGTAAGCCGGTCCCATCGCCCGCTGCTGCGACCCATCCCACGCGCGCGCGAGCCGGTTGATTTCACGGTCGCTTCCACGGTGCGCCAATTTTAGGCTGCAAACCGCGCAATTCTGCGCAACGCAGCGCGAAAGCTAAATCGCCGAATACCTAGCGTCCGCGACGATGCGCAACGCAGCGAAAAGACGCGCAAAAACTCTTTCTTGAATTACAAATCAGGCTGCGCTCCCAACGAACTCGAAGCAGCAGCCGAAACGCAGGACGTGGCTAGGCTCGCGGGCGGTCATCTTTGGGTAACCGCCTTGACTCATCAGAGGGAAGCCTAACACTCGCAGAAATCGCCGTGGTGTTCGTGTTGCGTCAAATTCCACATCAAGAATCCGCAGGGCGTCGAACCCTGCGGATCTCTATTTGCCCCTTTGGGCTTTGGCGACTCTACTAGGGATTCTCGATCCTCCGGCTATGCTTCGTCCGCTTCTTCTGCCAGGCGGTGGAGTAGGTCAAAGAACGCCTGGGATTGGCCCCTGAACAGTCCGTCGTCTGTAAGGCCTCTAATGGCTCCCCGCGCTGCCCCGTTCGTTTCAGTTGGACGGATAATTGAACATTTAGGGAAGCTTCTGCTTAGGAATGGGCATGGTTCAGGCATGATCAGGTTTGCCTGTAAGGTCTCCGGCTGACCGAAATGAAGATCGAAAAAGGTGACCGTTGAGTTGTTTATGGGGTCTTGCACCGTAAACGGTGAATTGCCCGGAGGCCCATTAGGATTTGTATTCGCATTGCCCGCCTTATCCTGCCAAGTCTGGAAGTGCATCGTCTCGGTTGGGCCGATACTTAGGAGGATTCTCAAAACTTCCGGATCCTCGACCCTCTGAGCCAACGAAGGATAAAGACTGGTGCCGCCTTGCTCAATAAAGGCAAAGTGAAACCCTGCCGTGAAGGCGATCGCTGTGATGAGATCCATATTGCTCGAGTCGGCATCAGTTCTGGGAATTGCCGTATGCAACCCGTTATTCAAAGTCGGGACCGCTTGAGCAAAACTGGCTGCCGGATCGAGATCCGGGTTGTCGTCGTCGCTGCGGTACCGGCCCCAATAACTCGTATCTATAGTGAGTTGTGTGAGGTTCGTGAGCCGCATCTTTCCGGATGAGCCCGCCGCCGTACTGCCAGGGAGCGTACGAAACGTAGGTCCAGCAAGAAGATCAATATCCGCTGTCGAGGCCCCTCTTGAAACTAAGAAGGCTCTGATGAAGGCCTGGTGGCTGAACTCGTCATCCGTGTTGTCACTGATGTATTGAGGCATATCCCCATCAAGAATTTGAAGCGCCGCGGTATACGGTGCGTTCCCTCCGCTAAAGACCGGCGCTGACTCTCCGCGAGGAATGTCAACGTGTTCCCCAAACGCTAATCCTCCAAGTTCCCAGTATTGTTCCCACAGGTCACTCTCGAGGATCTCGGCCGCGGCGAGAAAACGCAGAATGGCAGCATCGCCTTGTGTTAGGTTGCCGCGGTTGCTCCGCGCTGACGCTTTACGGGCCCCGCTCAGTAGCGCTGCCGCGGGCGACAAAGCCATTGCGCCAACGCCGACGCTACGCAAAAAAGATCGACGGTGATAAAGCCGTGGGAAGCGGCTTAGGTTGCTAACTTTAGATAATGCGTGATTTTCAGTTTCATTCATAGAAGATTTCCTTTCTATTGAGGTTGAATTTCGAGTTGTGAATGGTGCTCCTGCAGATCATTCAATGTGTTCATACGTGTAACTTGGACACCGCTTTTGTGGTACGCGCTACCTTGCAAAAGTTACGCGGTTGTTACCCGGTGAATCCGATGCAGGCGTTGCGCTGTTACTCTTTACTTGTTTAACTGAGACGAACTCACTTTGGACCACTTTTTGATCCACGAATCGTTCGTAACCTCGTGCATCAATGAAAGTGACAACGGTGTTACTCTTGGTGCCTTGTGCATTCGTTTGAAACGGTTGTCTATCATACTAAAATGAAACCTACACCTACGAAAGGACTGTTATAAACATGAAACCTACGACGTTAATGCGAATTCGGATCTCTCGTTTTTTCACTGATCGATATGCCTACAGAGAACGGCCAGACTATTTGATCGAACTCGTTGCCTTTGGAGTAGTTGTAATCGCTGCAACCGCGTCGCTGGCTAACGCGATGGCGATGACGCTGAGATAAACAGACCCAGAAAGCCCTCTATGTCTTTAACGGTAACAACGACGTTACGAATCTTGTGTAGTTCGACCCCGATTCGCCGCGATGTTGCTGCAAAAGGCTACAAAACCACAATAACGCAAGTCACTATATGAAAACCATACTTCAACAAATCAGAAATCCAATTAGCCCGTTGTCTTCCCGACGCGTGTTTGTTCTCATAACAGTAGTCGGCCTTACGCTGTCACCGATGACGCAAGGCGTCACTCCTGCTCCCGATGGGGGCTTTCCCAATCACAATACGGCTGAAGGGGAGTTTGCGCTGCAGAACCTAACCACAGGGGGGGATAACACGGCCATTGGTAGTGGTGCGCTTTTCACCAACACTACCGGATCTGGCAATACAGCTATTGGCCGCCTCGCGCTTCTCCAAAACTCGGCTGGGTTTCAGAACACAGCTGTCGGTTTCAATGCGCTTTTTCACAATACCACTGGGTTCCACAATACCGCGATCGGAATAGACGCGCTCTTTCACACTACAAGCGGCAACCACAACACCGCCGACGGTGATTTTGCACTGGTTTCTAACACGACGGGCAACTTTAATACTGTCGAAGGTGCGCATGCGCTCATTACCAATACAACCGGGAGCTTTAATATTGCCCTGGGGCTTGCTGCGGGTGAGAACCTCACCGGAAGCAACAACATCGACATCAGTAATGGGGGTGTTGCTGCAGAGGCAAATACCATTCGCATCGGGAACGAGGTCCCGTTCACGGACCGGGAGGGCGTAATGCATTCCGCCCACAGTAAAACGTTTATTGCCGGCATTAGCGGCGCAACCGTTAGCGGCTCGGCAGTCGTTGTAAACAACCAGGGTCAACTTGGCGTCCTTCCCTCCTCGGCCCGTTTCAAGGATAAGATTAAGGCGATGGACAAAGCTAGTGAAGCCATTCTAGCGCTTAAACCGGTAACGTTTCAATATTCCAAGGAGATTGATGCCGAGGACACCCCGCAATTTGGATTGGTAGCCGAGGAAGTAGCCAAAGTGAACCCCGATCTAGTGATTGCCGGACGTGATGGCAAGCCATTCTCCGTGCGTTACGACGCCGTGAACGCGATGTTGCTCAATGAGTTCCTCAAAGAGCATCGCAAGGTGGAGGAACAAGGAACGATCATAGCCAAACAGCAAAAGCAAATCGAAGCACTCACTGCAGGCCTACAAAAAGTGAGCGCGCAGCTAGAAGCGAACAAGCCAACTCCGCGAGTGGTCGCCAACGATCAGTAGCGCTGCACCGCTTGCGCAGTCACAGCTTCTGATCAGTCCAGGGCCGTTGGCTTCATCGAGTGGTTAGATGGTTCGCGTAATCATCACGCTCGCCTTCTTCGCACAATCATCTGCTTGCAGGCACGCACTTGAACCAAATCTCCGCAGATGCAGACTGGCCGGGTTTCGAGTCCTGTGCTGTGCTGTTCAAGGGAATCATCTCGCCACCTTTGCTCCGACAGAACTCCGCAGCTTGCTGGTAGAGCCGCGCTTTGACCGCACTGCCGGAAAAATCAGTAGACTTGCCAAGACCGCCCATCTTGTAAGTGTTCGGTCCGATTTGAACGACGCGGTCTGTCCCCGAAGTGGCGCATCCGCAAATACACACCACGATGCCGACAACGGAAGTGAAAGATCGAAAAGCTTTCATTAGGTGGGCATCAGTCTTGCTAAGAAGAGCATTGCAACAGCGAGCCAAGCGGAAAGCGAGCAAAAAAAGCTAAGGCACCACGGCGAAAAGGGCCGCTGGCTTCATCGATTGGTTAGGCGGCCCCGCTTTTTGCTCTTCGCAATTTTTCTTTTTACAGAAAATTCAATCAACTCGATTGGCGCGCCATCGTCTACGATCATCGCAGAGCGAACACCTTCGGACGGCGAATTAATCGGATAAATAACTTCGAAACCGCGAATCGCCTTTTCAATATTATCTACTTCAAATGCCACGTGCGGAACTTGTCTGATTAACTCGTGAATCTCACAGTCTGGTTCAAGCCGCATCCATTCGACACCGAATGGACTTGTACGAACCCTCGAACGAAGAACTTCAGATGCTTCAGGTGTCGTTCGTGGGGGTGACGTTTCGATGTCGGAATACCGAGATGATGATAGCGCCAGCCTCACACACAGATGGGAGGAGGTTCGTGATCTCGGCGCAATGCTTTTGATTGTTTTTTCTTCATCGAATGAATTATGTTTTGTCGCAGAACTTCTCTCGGGACCGCCTAACGAGAAAGAGATAAGCCACGGCAGGGTGTCGTCGCAAGCACGATGGACACATTTCGAGGCGGGGACGTTGGCTTCATCGACTGGTTAGACAGTCTTTCGGAACTTCGCAATACACGCTAGAAGCGTGCCGCCAATGAGACCTCCTACGTGACCGGCCATACTGATTCCAGGAAGAAATGAAATGCCCAGGCCTGCAAGGAAGGCAATCCAAAGCCAAGTGCGAAGACGGTTCTCTCGATCAAGCGAGCCCGCGCCGTGGCGATGAGAAATGATGAGCGCGGCAGCTAACAAACCAAAAATGCCGCCCGATGCGCCGACTGTCGCGCCAGCCTTGGGATGCAGGTTGTGAAAAAGTAGGATTACTGCTGCCGAGGAAAACACGCTGGAAACGTAGATTGCTGCCGCGTAAGCGATGCCGACCCAGCTCTCCACGATTCGCCCGACCCAAAAGAGCAGCAGCACATTAACGAACAGATGCGCATCGTTGAAATGCAGGAACGAGTAGGTAGCGACGCGCCAATATTGGCCGTGCAATGCGCCGTTATCGGGAAGGGCCCCGAGTTTCAGTAGAAAGGCTTCATTTCCAACACTGTGAGTTGCAAGCTCAATTCCAAACACGACCAACAGCGCAACAACAAGCGTGATGGTGCCAGGGCCAGCTTTCACGGTCTAACGAGACACAAGATCAGCTACCGCGCCCGGGAGCGCGTGTGGCTGCAAACTGAAGGTTGTAGCTACTCTGAGCGAGAAAACAAACCGGGGCGCGGTTAGCTGCATCGCCTGGTTAGGCGTTTTAATCATGCTTGAGGGGCGTGCCGAAAATCTTCGGACTCGGTTTCCCGTCGGGGACGCACTCTTTCACGAAAAACTTCTCGAGCGCGTCGCCATCTTTCACATTAAACGGCCCTTTGATCTTCTGGGCTCGGCCGCCGGTGATGCGATACGAGATCGCCTTGAGCGGCTCGTGCCGATCAACCCTCCAAACGATTGTCACCTGCTCGCCATCGCCCGACCACTTCGCCGCAAAGGCATTCGCAGCGGTGTCGAGGAACTCCGTGATCTCCTCAAGCGGCCCAATCTTTTTGCCGGTGCCCGCGTCGGTCAGGTAAAGATGGAAATTCTCATCGCCAAGCTCGCCGCTGCCATGGGCGGTGATGGCAATCTTTCCATCGGGTGATATGCCTTTCGTAATGGTGACGTACTCATCCGGTCCATACTCGTAGTTCGCCGTGGCTCGAACAGAGATAACCGGCAATAGCAGGATCGACACGAAAAGAAGAAGTCGTGGAGTGGTCATACGCGATAACGCCTAACTAGAATTAGACGGCAATTTGTCATCTATTTCTGTCTCCATAGAGGGAAGTGTGCATTAAAAGGCGGCGAGATGGCAAGTCCGTGTTCATGACGAGCGTGCAAAAAGCGCCAATGGTGTGCTCGGCGGCTGTCGAGTCGTCAGCTAGTTAATTCGCATTCTACCGCGATCCTTTACAGAGCGGGGCGAGGATGCGGTGTCGGTCTAGGTCGCGATGTAATGTAACGGAACTGGCAGGTGAAATCGACCGGTGGCCCGCAGTCAAAGGCACCGGCGGGAATATGCATGGTGTTGAGGCCCAGATTGCCCTGAGACCCCTTGAAATCGTGTTGAAGGGTAGCAATGGAGCAAGGACGCAGCGGAACAAGGCTGCATCCGGCCTTTAAAAGCGCTGAATCGCGACTGCAAGATTAAATGGCAGCAGGGTCGAGGGTGAGCAAAGAGATGGCCGAACGTGGTACCGCTAAGAACTCCGACGGCAGCGTTGACGTTTATTTTGGCCCGACAGCGCCGAAGAGTCTCGAATCGAACTGGAGCCTGCGCGCGCCTTATGCTTTGCTACCGTATTTGGTCAGCAAATTTTGGAAACGCGAATCGTTTCGCAACGGGTCCCAAATCGGATTTATTCTCAGAAGTTGTGCAGTGACAGCGCTTGGCCGGCTCAACAATCCATCGAGAACTTCGATCGCGCGGTCCTT
>DASZGW010000017.1:0-21314 GCA_035938475.1 Candidatus Udaeobacter sp. | reverse complement strand
GATCCGGCGTTAGCCAAAATAGCGAACTAACTGAGCTCTTACGACCGTTGGTGTGGTTCTGCACATCGGCGCCGCTTGCCGAGATAGTGAACAGGTCTCCGCCATGAAATCCTTCGTCGCTCATCAAGCCTTCGATGAATGCGATCGACTTGCCATCGGGCGACCAACGCGGAACCGCGACTTGAAGAGAAGGTTTGTAGATGGACGCGGCGGAACCGTTTGCGACGTCGATCGTGTAAAGCTGAGCGATCCACCAATTATTATCGCCTGGCCCCGGTGCGGCCGTGGCGACGAACGTTTTGTCGTCGGGTGACCAATCGTAATCGTAGATGTGAAGATTTTCCGGAGAAACGTGGCGCAACTGTCCGCTGGCAACGTCGAGAACAGCGATCCGCTGATTATGAATAGCAGTATCGATCACGCCAGTCGTCGTTGGCGCGGCCATGAGCGGACCGCCGCCACCCGCGCCTTCGATGTAGAGAAAGGCAATTTGTTTCCCATCATGCGACCAACGGGGTCTCGAAGCGTATCCGTTAAGGTTCGTAAGCTTTTTGAGATCGGCCCCATCGGCCTTCACACTCCAGAGCTGGCGCTGCGCTGCCTCATCGGCACCAGAAAAAACTGCGAGCGTTTTAGAATCAGGCGCCCAGGCGGGATCGAAGTCGGTTCTTTCGCCGTTGATTGGAATCTTGATTAATATCGCTGGCGCGTTTCCTGATGTCTCGCGGACGTAGGTTTGCTTTGATGTTGACGCGGCGTTGGACTGCACCCATGCGACATGTTTGCCGTCGGGAGACAGTGCAATCTCACCGTACAGGACAGTCTTGCCCAGGTGTTCAGTCAGTTGCTGCATGGTCTGAGCCGTTAACGTCATCGGAAGAAGACAAGCCAGAAGAAGATGCTTCATGTTGTGATCCTGACAAAGCCGTTACCCGGCGACAAGAGGCATTCAATCACGTATCATCAATCGATGGCTCGGGTCCGGATCCGCTTGGCAAGACCAGGTGATTCCCATGCCCTGGCCGACCTGCGCTATCAATTCCGTACACAAACCGAACCTGCTACGGAAACCAAACGGCGATTTCTGCCCAGATGCGCATCGTGGATGAAGAAGCGTTTTCGTTCCGGCGCTTATTCGTGGCGCTGCTGGGTCCTCGACGATGGCGAACAGTTACTCGGCCACGTTTGCGTGCAGTTGTTTGAGAAAATCCCCAATCCGGTTGACGAGGAACCGGAGCTTCATGCTTGCGTAACGAACTTTTACGTTGTCCCGGAAATGCGGAGCCAGGGACTCGGCAAGAGTTTGTTAAACAAAGCGCTATCATGGTGTCGCGCTCGGGGGACTGACTCGATCATTCTCTGGGCGACTCCTGGAAGCAAATCGCTCTATCGTCGCTGCGGCTTTGTTGAGCCTACGGATATCTTTGAACTACGAGGTGATGCTATTCAACCGCGCTGAGTCCAATGAAGAGTCACTTTTGGAACCGTCTGCCCGCAATCGTCCGTGGAATTCTTGTCGCTGAGTTGGTGGTAACCATTGGCACAATTCCACCGAGCATCGCTGTGATCCTGAATTTTCGAACATCGCCTTCGATACCATGGATGCTTGTTGTAACTGCCGGATGGCTCTTACTTTTTTGGTGGTATGTGAGTGGACACGGGTGGCCGCGGAGCACGCAGGAAGCCCGACGGCGCGATCTGCGTGCACCATCGCTACCGAAGCGCGCATGGACATGGGCGCTCATTGCCGGAACACTTGGGATTACCGGCATGATCGCGATGGCTTTCGTGACGGCGCGTCTGGCACATCTGCCGCGGGAGGCGTTCGCCGCACCAATCGATTTCTCAAAGTATGGAGTGCTGACAGTGATCTCTGCGATTGCCTCTATTAGCGCAACCGCAGGCGTTGTTGAAGAAGCAGGGTTTCGCGGGTTCTTAATCTCGCCGATCCAGCGACGACATGGTTGGACGATCGCCATTCTGATCAGCGGGATCATGTTTTTTCTCGATCATCACCTGAGCCATGCATATGCGACGTTGGTCTTCCTGCCATTCTTCCTGGCGATCAGTGCCGTACACGGTTTGCTGGTGAAATACAGCGGATCAATTCGGCCGTCGGTCCTATTGCACGCGCTAGCGGATTTTATTGTCATCCCTGTAACCTACGGCTTGGTCGGTTCGTTTTCGGTTGAGTCGCTTTCGGTCACGGGAATCGACCGGCACTTCATAATTTGGGTCGCTGTAATGGTGATATGTCTTGGCGCATTCGTGCCTGCGCTGAGGGTATTAGGTAGGCAAAGCGAAACGGCGCTCTGAAAGCGGGCCAGACGCATCTTTGATCGCGATTTAGCTGCGAAGCGCTTTCGTGAAGCGAACTAGTTCGTCGGCGACGTCTTTGATTCGTTGCGCGATTTTTTTATCGCTGATGTGCTCGCCATTGAAAACGCCGGACGTGGCAAATGCGAACCGCGGAATAATGACGCAACGAAAATCGAGCATGAGACTGTTGGCATAGGCCATGACTGACATGTAGCTCGCGTGGCCTCCGGCTGCGCAGAGAAAGCCGACAATCTTGTCTTCCCACGCGCTTCCGGTCAGCTCTATCATGTTCTTGGTTGCCGCGGCGACATCGTAATTATAAACCGGCGCGGCGATGAGGATGCCGTCGGCGCTTTCAATCGCCGCGCTCAATTTCTTTGAACCGGGCATCTCATAACATTTATTTGCGTCACAGAGCGGCAGGTTCATCTCACGGATATCGACCCAATCGCAATCGACTTTCTTTTTTTGCAAATGAGCGAAAGCGGCGCGCCCCATCCGGCGGCTGTTGCTGTCGGGATTTCCGCTCGTGCTAATGACAAGATGTTTCGGCATGAAGCAACGCTAGAAGCAAACCGGGAACGCTCAACTTCGAAGGGCCGTCACGAGCTGGCATCGAACGTCCAATGTCGAAACTCAGATGCCTGATGTGCGGTCGTACGGAACGATGTTGTCCCATTCATCGGCGGATGAACGCGCAACAAAGGCGACCACGGGTTCGGTCTTGCTGATGTTGAAGACCTCGTGCGGCACGCCGGGTTTGATGAAGATGAAATCACCGGCTTCGTTCTCGATCACCTGCTTAAGGCCGGCGCCGAATTCGTGGCGCACTTTTCCTTCGATGATGTAAAGGATCACTTCGAAATCGACATGAATATGCGCGTAAGCGATGCCGCCTGGAGGGATGGTGGCAATATTCGCGGATAGATTCTTCGTGCCGACATTCTTTGCGGACATGCCTTGTTTATAGTGAATGCCATTCCAATTTCTTTGGGCGCCGCCGCCACGAATGGTCAATATCCCATCGTGACCCTCTACAGCGCCAAGTTCGATTTTGTTTTTGTCGTCGTTCACTTGGTCTTATGAAAGAAGTTATCCAGCGCTTTGTTGTAATACATCCACCCCTTGGGTGTCGGATGTTCGCGACGAGCAATCAGGAACGTCGGGTCGGCATCATGGTCTTCAAACTCGATAACCGGTAGGTGGTATCGCCCGGCGAGTTCACGCATCCTATTGTAATAAATTTCGCGAGATGATCGTGAAACGCCTCGCGCGGCATAAGCATCGATCGGCATGCTTAGAATGAGCGGTTGAGCGCGGAGCTCAATGAGTGTGCGAAACAGTAATTCCAAGTCAATCCATTCGCTTGCAGCGGCGACACGCGCGCGAAACTCCGCATCTCTGCTCGGATGAATCGTATCGAGTGATTCTGCTGTCATCGCCTCCCGACTATAGCCAGCGGTTCCCTTGTGCAGGTGCGCCTTGTGCGAACTTAGCGGTCGCAACCAATTTGGGACAGGTTTGCCTCGGCTTGAAATGTAAACGAGCGCTTCGAAGTGGTCTTGCAAGTCGAGTATTATGTTCTGCAGTTTTCCCAACGGCCACATGGCCATCAGAATGATGCGGTCCAATGGATGGCCGGAAACGAGGCGACTGGCAGCCAGCCGAAGTAGCCCATCTTGTCCCAGCGTGTCCGGGAACTGAAGCATTCGCTTCGCGACGTCGGCCTTCAGTTTCAAATCGAGAGCATTGCCAAAAAGCGTGCCGTTTGCCGCAGACAACGAGAAGTTCCCAGCGTAAAACTCCGGTCTGACGGCGGGTGTCAAAAACGAGCTCGGCGATACCGAGATGGCGACTTTCCGTCCATGCAACACAGAGCCGAGCGCGCCTAGCTTTTGCAAGACAATCAGGGAAGTTGTGCCCGCCCTGCCCACGGGACACACCTCAAAACCGGTCGGCTCACGTGAAAAGAAATCAGATGCTCTGTTGGGAATCGGGTCGATTAATTCCGAGCTGCCATAAAGAAGCAAAATGTCCGGGGCGCGCGCCGCAGCGCGCTCGAATGCTAACCCTTGATTCTTGATAAAGAAATCTCTTGGAGCGGTCGAATGAATCGTCCGCTTCTCAAGGTAAATTGCCAAAAGCCTAGCGCCGCAGAGGATCGCAGCCGTTAGCACGCAGGCGATCAGAGCGCTAGACAGGTGGGGCGCGAACAAGCGCACAGTAGCGCGTCTGATCATAAACATCCGGTAATATTGTATTCAATACAGACTTTTCCAGACTGATTTGGACTGCTGCAAGAGGTATAGACGAGCACGATCAAAACGATTCGTTGAAACGATGACCGATTGAAGCGATGGAAAAGAACGTTGAAGCGTGATGCGATGAAGGGTTGAAGCGATTGGGGACCCAATGGATGTAACGCTTTAACCGTTTAACCCTCAACCCTTCAACGAGTAACTATGAAATCTTTCGAGATCGCAGGATTACCACCTGACGAAGTGAGCCGCTTTGTCCGAGGGGAGCATTCCGACCCTTTTCGAGTGTTGGGTCCGCATCGGGTTGGGGACGATTTGGAGATTCGCGTCTTTCGCCCCGATGCGCGCAAGATTGAGATCGTGCTGGATCAACATCCGGAAGAGCCGATCGCAGCGCAGAAAATTCAGCAGGACGGTTTCTTTTGCGCGACTGTCCGGAACGCAACGCGGGATCTTCCATACCATCTCCGAGTCACTGCCTGGGACGGATCGCATTACCTGACACGCGATCCCTATCAGTACGGCCCGATCATGGGCGAGGTCGATCTGCATCTTTTCGCCGAAGGACAGCACTGGAAGATTTACGATAAGTTCGGCGCGCATCTGCTCACCATTGGCGATGCCAGTGGCGTTTATTTTTCGGTATGGGCGCCTAACGCGCAACGCGTCAGTGTGGTCGGCGATTTCAACGGCTGGGATGGTCGGGTCAATCCCATGCGCAAACTCGTCGGAAGCGGTGTGTGGGAATTATTTTTGCCCGGCATCAAACAAGGCGCGCACTACAAGTTCGAGATCCGCACTCAGACAGGTGCGCTGCTTCTCAAGAGCGATCCATTCGCCTTTTTCAATCAGCACGGAAAATCAACTGCATCGCTGGTGTACGATTTGGAGCGTTACACCTGGAACGATGGCCCGTGGATGGAATCGCGCCGGACACGCAATTGGCCGAGAAGCCCCATCAGCATTTATGAAATCCATGTGGGCTCATGGCGACGCAAAGCTGAGGAGGGAAATCGCCAACTGAGTTACCTCGAACTCGCCGAGTCGTTGCTGCCGTACGTGCTCGAGATGGGTTACACGCATATCGAGTTGTTGCCGATCGCGGAGCATCCCTTCGAAGGTTCGTGGGGCTATCAGGTCACAAATTATTACGCGCCTACCAGCCGGTTCGGCACGCCTGATGAATTCCGTTATTTCGTCGATAAATGTCATCGGGCTGGCGTTGGCGTGATCATGGATTGGGTGCCTGCGCATTTTCCAAAGGACGCGTACGCCCTGGCTGAATTCGACGGCACGCATCTGTATGAACACATGGATCCGCGCCAGGGCGAGCAACAGGATTGGGGCACGCTGATTTTTAATTTTGGCCGCAATGAGGTGCGGAATTTCCTTATCGGCAATGCGCTTTTCTGGCTCGATAAATATCACATCGACGGGCTGCGCGTGGACGCTGTGGCTTCGATGCTTTACCTCGATTATTCGCGGAAGCCCGGGCAATGGATCCCGAATGTTTACGGCGGCCGCGAGAACCTCGATGCGATCTATTTCCTGAAACGTTTCAACGAAGTCTGCTACGAGCGTTTCCCCGGAATCATGACCATTGCTGAGGAATCAACCGCGTGGCCTGGTGTATCACGTCCGACTTATCTCGGTGGGCTCGGGTTTGGATTCAAATGGAACATGGGCTGGATGCACGATTTCCTGGAATATATGAGCATCGACCCGATTTACCGGCGTTTTCATCACGGCAACATCACATTCTCGCTGCTCTACGCGTTTCAGGAGAATTTCATTCTTGTGCTCAGCCACGATGAAGCCGTATACGGCAAACGTTCGTTGTTATCCAAGATGCCCGGCGATGAATGGCAGAAGTTTGCCAATCTCCGGATGTTTCTGGCGTGGATGTACGGACATCCCGGCAAGAAGCTCCTCTTCATGGGTGGCGAATTCGGTCAGTGGAACGAGTGGAACCACGACACGAGCCTTGACTGGCAACTCGTTAGTCTTCCTCGGCATGACGGTGTTCGCCGGCTGGTCCAACATTTGAATTACATTTACAAAAGCGAACCGGCGCTTTGGCAACTCGATGACGCTTACGAAGGATTCGATTGGATCGATCTACACGACGCCGATAACAGCGTCGTCTCGTTCCTGCGAAAATCACACGAGGGCGACACCGTGGTCTTTGTTATCAACGCAACGCCAGTCGTGCGCTATGATTATCGGTTGGGAGTTCCTGAATCCGGCTTTTATCATGAGCTCATCAACACTGATGCGGAAACGTATGGGGGCAGCAACGTAGGAAACTTCGGCGGCGTCCAAACGCAGGACGTTCCGTGGATGGGCCGCGAACATTCCATCCTTATTCATTTGCCACCGCTGGCGACCCTGGCGTTTAAGCTCGCGAGGTAATTTGGATCTCTACTTCACGGTTGCCGATAGCAATGGACAATCCGCTGGAACAACCAGGCGAATCGCCTTCGGTACCGCTTCGTACCGGACGCTCGAAAACCGTACCGGCTCGCCGTCCAGATTTACGGGAATCGCCTCTTCGGGATGAACTTCGGCCCAGGGGGTTTGCCAATAGGAGACATACTCGCCATCAGGTGAAAGCTGTTGAAGCTCTCGCGCCGCAGTGAGCGCCGCCGTCGCCGGGATATGACGCACGACCAGCACATCGAGCAAACCGTCGTCAATACGTGCTCGGGGAGCGACTTGAAAACCGCCGCCTGTCTGGCGCCCATTGCCGACGATCGCCACTGGGCCGCTGCCAGTGATTTCCCGGTCCGGCAATATAATTCTTCCGTGATAATGATGAACATTCATCGCCAGAATTGCACCCATCACGGTGTAGGCGGCCGGGCCAAGCAGGCGTTTGAGTTCACGCGAAGTAGTCGCTGTGACTTCGGCGGCGAAACCAACGCTGGCTGCATTTAGGAACCAGTGCTCATTGGCCTTACCGACATCGATTGGTACGGCTTTACCCTCCAGACAGAGCGCCAACGCCGTCTCTGGATCATGCGGAATCCCGCATCCGGTAGCGAAGTCATTCGCGGTCCCTAGTGGTACCACTCCGAAAACCGGCCGCGCGTTCATGGACAGATCCATTAGGCCGTGAACGACCTCGTTCAGTGTACCGTCCCCGCCAGCAGCAATCAGCAAATCCACTTCCCCTGCTTCTGACGCAAACCGTTGCGCGTCGCCCTTTTCCCAAGTCACTCGTACTTCGATGCGATGCCCCACTTCTCGTTGCCCGACAACTGCAATCCGCAGCGCGTCATTGCCGGCCACCTTGCCGTTGAGAATCAACTGAACTCTTCTCCTCTTTGATTTGGCCTTCATCGAGATCGCGTAGTGGAATCGACTTAAACCTATCCATGTCAACGCAAACGCGAAAGAGAGCGTACCGGCGCAGAGACCGCATGCTGCGCCTTAAAAGTCCTTCGCTTAATTTCGATTTGGGCTAAATTATGAAGTGATGAGGAATCAAACGATGAAAGTCCGCCTGCTGCTCGGTTTACTCCTATCCGGACTGCTTTGCGGTTGCGCTGCAAATACTCCTTATTCAGAGACTGTGGTTGATACCAACAAGCACACTCAACAAAGAGGGCTGCCTGAAACACCGGTGTACGACAGACCAGTGTATTCACCGGGATCAACCGAGCAGCCCGGACTCGGACCCCACTATTAACTCGATGCTACGGAAGGTATGATCGCTTCCGTGGCTCTACTGTATCTCCGAGCTAAATTCGCCGTCGCTGACTCGGGTGCGAATTTTCATTTTTGCCCGGACCGTCGCGACCGTTCGGACGATTTTTCCGCGTTCGTTCATCGTGATGCTGTATCCGCGTCGCAAGGTCGCGTCCGGACCCAGCACGCGCAGGATTCCTTCGATGCGCTCAAAACGGTGTCTCACGTTCTCCAGCAGTCGTGCTGGAGAAGCAACCAGGCGGCGATGCAAATCCACGAAACGATTGCGCCGCATCATGAGCTCGCGCGCGGGATTGCGTGCTTGTAACGCGCGCGTGATGTGGGCCAGGTTGCGCTTATAACTGTCGGTCTTGTGCGCAAGGCAACGCTGCAACGTCTCGCGCGCATGATCGAGACGTTGTTGTGCGTCGCGGACCCGGCTTAGCAACTGGCGCGAAAGTGCAGGCATGCAACCGTCGAGCCGTCGTTGAAGATCGAAAATATCGGGTACGATCAATTCCGCGGCGGCACTTGGTGTGGGCGCGCGCAAGTCAGCGACGAAATCGCAGATCGTAAAATCGATTTCGTGACCGACTGCAGAGACAACTGGCACTCCAGAATTGAATATTGCGCGAGCGATAATCTCTTCGTTGAATTCCCATAAGTCTTCGATGCTTCCGCCGCCGCGGGTCACCACGATCAGATCGACAGGCGAAAACGCTTCGGTAGGTTGGCCGAGTTCGCGGATGGCGACAGCGATCTCCTGTGCGGCGCCTGTTCCCTGCACGCGGACCGGGTTGATCAGAATCTGCAACCACGGCGCGCGACGCCGTAGCACGTTCAGCATATCGCGAATCGCTGCGCCGCTTGGTGAGGTGACGATTCCAATTCGCCGCGGAAATTTTGGTAAGGGCCGTTTGCGTCCCGGCGCGAACAATCCTTCCGCTTCGAGTTTGCGCTTGAGCGCTTCGAATTTTACCTGAAGCAGACCGACTCCGCGCGGCTGAAGAATCTGAACATTGAGCTGATATTGTCCGCGCGCCTCGAAAACCGTGACGGTGCCATAAACCTGCACATCGGTTCCATCGACGAGAGGTTGTCGAGGCGGTGCGATAGTGTCGCGCCAGATAACACAAGCGATCTGGGCGCGCTGGTCTTTAAGTGTGAAATATTGATGACCGCTCGGATGCAGTTTGTAATTCGAAATTTCGCCCTGCACCCACACTGTGCGGAATTTTGCCTCGAGTGTGCCGCGGATTTGTCGGGTTAGCTCGCCGACAGTGAAAACTTTCGAGGTCTGGGGAAAGAGATCGCTGGTGAGCTGCATTCGTTAAAACGTTCAACGTCCAACGCTCAACGTCCAATGCCGAATTGTAGGGCGTCTGTGCCAGACGCCATGGCGTTTCAAAGAAACGCCCTACAGAGATGCCATGGCGTTTCAAAGAAGCGCCCTACAGAAGCTCCGCCTGCGCGCCGCTAGGCGGTTTAAGGCCGAGCTTGCGATACGCATTGGCCGTGGCGACGCGGCCTTGCGGCGTGCGTTTGATGTAACCTTCCATGATGAGATATGGCTCGTTCACTTCTTCGATTGTCCCGGCTTCTTCGCCAATTGCGACTGCCAGCGAGTTCAAACCGACTGGACCACCATTAAATTTGTGAATTAACGTTTCGATGATCCGCTTGTCCCATTGATCGAACCCATCGCGATCGATCTCGAGCATGGTGAGGGCGCGATCGGCCAACTCTGCTGTGATCTTTCCCTCAGCTTTCACCTGCACATAATCGCGCACCCAGCGCAAAAGATTGTTCGCCGTGCGCGGCGTGCCGCGTGTGCGCGCAGCGATCTCGCCTGCGCCAGCTGAATCAATTTCGACGCCTAGCAACCGGGCACTGCGCGTGATGATTTTGTGCATTTCTTCGGCGTGATAATAATCGAGGCGCGCCGTCATTCCGAAACGTGACCGGAGCGGCGCGCTCACCATTCCGGCGCGCGTGGTAGCGCCGATCAGAGTGAACTTCGGCAGATTCAGACGCAGGCTGCGCGCCTGGGGTCCCTGGTCGATGATGATGTCGAGCCGGTAATCTTCCATCGCCGGATAAAGATATTCTTCAATGGTCGGCTGGAGCCTGTGGATCTCGTCGATGAACAGGACGTCGCCTTTTTCGAGGCTCGTTAAAAGACCGGCCAGCTCCCCGGCTCTCTCAATCACAGGGCCACTGGTGTTCTTGATATTCACATTCATCGCGTTTGCGATGATGAACGCCAGCGTTGTCTTGCCGAGACCGGACGGGCCGCTTAGCAGAATGTGTTCGAGCACGTCACCGCGCTTCTTTGCAGCTTCCACCATCAACTCCAGACGCTCGCGAACTTTCACCTGTCCGGTGAACTCGCTGAAGGCCGGTGGCCGCAGCGAAATTTCAAAGGCGGCGTCTGGTTCTGGCGGTTTCACGAGCGATGGAGTATGAGTAACGGAGTAGTGGAGTTATTGGTCGAAAATATCAATACTCCATCACTCCAGATTCTTCGTTAGCACCAGCTCCGTGCCCCGACGTTTGTGGATGTAATCGACCTCATCAAAAGCATTGCGAATAAGAAATAATCCGAGCCCGCCCGGTTTGATCATATCACGCGAGCGCCCTTTCATTTGGTTGGGCAATATCTGTTCGCCATAGTCGCGTAACCGCATACGCACGCATTTGGAGAGGCCTTCCATATGCAACGAGATGAGTTGATCGTCGCGCAGACGGTAAGCGTAACGGATAACATTCGTGCATGCTTCATCCACGCCGAGCACCATTAGCAGGCGTTGTTTTTCGGAGAACGGATAACTGTTTAGAAATTTGCGCACGCAGTTGCGCATCAACGCCAGGTTCGCTGTGTGGCTGCTAAACTCGACCGTCTGTGTCTTCACCGCTGTGAAATCTGAGCAGATTCTCGGCACTCATTCAACCTCGAACGCTTTCACGGCTGAAATGCAACGCGCAGATTCGACGTTACATATCTAACACTAAATCGGATTGTCATATCTGGCCGGAATTCAGCAGGCTGTCGAAAACGCGATGGACACTTGCCCAAACAGCTGTTCAATTTTCTCTATGTGGAAATTTTTGGGCGCGTTTTTGCTTTTCGTCACACCCGTGATCGCACAAGACAACGCTACCGCATACGAAGCGTTGCGCGTGGTCGGCTCTGAATTGGGCCCTGGTTCTCTGAATCACGTCGTGTCGATTACTGGCGTGAAAGGCGATCCGCAGCCGAAAAAATGGAAAATTATTTTGGAAGACCCTGATGGTCGTGGTGTGCGCGAAGTGCAGGTCGCCGATGAAAAGGTCAATTCCGAACACAGGCCAGGCCGGTCTGTGGCGGGTTCCGCCGAAGGCGCGACGATCGACACCTCACAGTTGAATCTTGATTCCAGCGGCGCCTATGAAGTCGCGAGACACACGGCGGACGTATCACACGCCAATTTTGCAACCGTGGATTATACATTGCGCACAGACGAGCGCGGTGAGCCGGTCTGGATCGTCACTCTCTTGAGTACATCGTCCCGTCCGGTGGGCACAATTCATATCGGAGCGATGCGCGGCACGGTGAAGCGCACAGAAGGAATGTTTGCCGGCACAACAATGGAAGACGTGGAGAACGATTCCGACACAGACGAGGAACGCGGCCCTTTCAGTGGCGTCAAAAGGCGTATCAAAGATACTTTTCGCCGGACACAGGATGAAGCGCGAGGTATGTTTGACAGGGTAAAGCGCTCGTTTTCCGATTTCATCAACCGCGGGTAGCGGCAGTTAAAGTGAACGAACCATCTGATTCTTGGCCAGAGCTGGCTTTTGCAGAGTGGAAAGATACCGCCATCACGCTGCACATGTGGACGCAAATCGTCGGCAAGATTCGCCTGACGCTAAGTCCATGGACGAACCAATCCTGGCACGTCACGCTGTATGTCACATCACGCGGCCTGACGACTTCGCCGATTCCTCATGGCACATCGACATTCGAAATCCGTTTCGATTTCATCGATCACGAATTGCGCATCCTTAAAAGCGATGGTGCGGTACGAGTGTTGAAACTACGCCCGCAGCCGGTGGCGAAATTTTATCGTGAAGTGATGAATGCGCTAGCCGAGATGAAATTGCCTGTGACCATTAACACCACGCCTAACGAGATTGAGAACCCGATCCCGTTCGACCAAGATGAAGAGCATCGCTCTTACGACCCCGAATATGCGAACCGGTTTTGGCGCGTGCTCGTTCAAAGTGATCGCGTCTTTAAGGAATTTCGCTCACGTTTCTGTGGCAAGTGCAGTCCGGTGCATTTTTTCTGGGGCAGTTTTGATCTGGCAGTGACGCGTTTCTCCGGACGGCCAGCGCCGCCACATCCTGGGGGAGTTCCACATTTACCGGACGCGGTCACGCGCGAGGCCTACTGTCAGGAAGTAAGCAGTCTCGGTTTTTGGCCCGGCAACGCGGCTGCGCCGACGCCAGTCTTCTATTCGTATGCGTATCCGGAACCGCCTGGATTCGCAGAGGCGAAAATTCAGCCGGATGCGGCTTTCTACGAGACCAAACTGCGCGAATTCATCCTGCCTTACGACGCGGTGCGCACTGGCGAAAAGCCGGATCAAGTCCTCCTCGACTTTGCGCAGAGCGCCTACGACGCGGCGTCGAAACTGGGGAAGTGGGACCGCGCCGCACTGGAGGAGAAGAAGCCAGCCTTGCATTTGCCTCGGCAACATTCGTAATTAAGCGAAATGAATCCTGGTTGCGCAGCCGAGCAACATGCCTGGCGTGAAGTGAAAGATGGATGGCGTCCCTTGTATGGCGACGTGGACAAAATCGGGGTCGCCGTTGAGTGGCACGATTTTCGTACCGAGCGTTCCTTTAACTGGGGACGGACTTTCCATCCAAACAGCCTTGAGTTCTGTTTGAATCTGGGCGGCCGCGGAGCAGTAGGCACCGAAAGTGGGTCGCGAAGCGATTATGTTCCGGGCAACTGTGGGTATTACGCGATCGCCGATGAACCGCTGCCCGCATCGCGGCGCGCGCACGATCGTCATCAATTCGTGACGCTGGAATTCTCGCGGGAACATTTGCAAAAACAATTTGTGCGGAATGAAGCTGACCTCGAGCCGGAGATTCGCCGCATTGTGTTTGGAGATAAGGAAGAAAACGTAGTCGCGCCTGCGCGTCCGATGACGATGCAACAACGCAGCGTGGTCGCTGGTTTGGCAGAGCCTCCCGTTGCAAAAGCAGCTCAAATCCTCTGGTATCAGGGCAAGGCACTGGAGCTCATGGCGCATTTTCTTTTCGCGCCAAAAGACCCAGAATTTTTCTGCATGCGGCAAAAACGCGTCGCGCGCGAACGCGTGGAACGCTCGAAAGAGCTGCTCGCCCGCGACCTGGCTAATCCGCCTACACTGGAAATGATAGGGCAGGAAGTGGGCTGCAGTCCGTTCTACTTGAGCAGAATTTTTTCGCGCGAAGTGGGTCTGACTATTCCGCAATATTTGCGCAACTTGCGAATGGAACGCGCAGCTGAATTATTGCGCACCGGCCGTTACAACGTTACGGAAGCTGCCACAGAAGTTGGTTACTCGAGCCTGAGTCACTTTAGTAAAGCATTTTGCGAAACGATCGGTTGCTGCCCGGTGCTTTATCCGGCGGCCAAGAATGTCATTCTTGACCGTTAAAGCGTTGAAGCATCCAACGCTCTGCTTGTCATGTTGAGCGAAGCGAAACATCTCTGATTGCCATTTCGACCCGTCGGGAGAAGGAACTGGTCCAGAGATTCTTCGCTTGGCTCAGAATGACAATGATGCTTGACGCTTTGATTGACGTGCCGTTTTAACCCTTTAACGCTTCAGCGCTTTAACGATCCAGATGAAAATCACCCGCGCTCTCATTTCCGTTTCCGACAAAACCGGTATCGCCGCGTTTGCCCGCGCGCTGGAGCGGCAGGGCGTGGACATTATTTCCACCGGAGGGACGGCGGACTTGCTAAGGAAGGAAAAAATTCCGGTGCGCGAGATCTCGAGCTTCACCGCGTTTCCGGAAGTGCTGGAAGGACGTGTGAAGACATTGCATCCCCGGGTACATGGCGGTCTTCTCTACAAACGCGGTAACGAGAAACACGAGGCCGAAGCCCGCGAATGTGGCTTCGAGCCGATCGATCTGGTGGTGGTCAACCTTTATCCATTCGAAGCGACCATTGCCAAACCGGACGTTACCCTCGCCGAAGCGATTGAGAATATCGACATCGGCGGTCCGTCGATGATTCGCAGCGCGGCGAAAAACTATGAATCGGTCACGGTGGTGGTCGATCCGGCAGATTACGACGCGGTGCTTGAAAACATCCGCGATAACAAGGGAGAAACGACACTTAAACTGCGCGAGCGCCTCGCCATCAAAGCCTTTATCAGGACCGGTGAATATGATCGCACGATTGGCAACTTCCTGAACAGGGAGCAGACAACGGATGCCTCGTTTTCACTTTCGCTTCCGCTGGTGATACGGTTGAGGTACGGAGAAAATCCGCATCAAACCGCGGCGCTCTACGGCGATTTCGACAAGCACTTCGAAAAACTCCACGGCAAGGAACTTTCCTTTAATAACATTCTCGACATCAGTGCTGCGACAAACTTGATTGCCGAATTCGAAGAGCCGACCGTCGCGATACTGAAGCATACCAACCCATGTGGTGTTGGCTCGGACGCCGATCTTCGCAAGGCGTGGAATAAGGCGTTTGCCACGGACAAACAGGCGCCCTTTGGCGGAATTATCATATGCAACCGTCCGCTGACCGAAGCGCTGGCGAAAATGATTAGCGAGATCTTCAGCGAGGTCATCATTGCGCCAGATTTTGAGCCCGAAGCGCGCAGCATCTTGCAGAAGAAAAAGAACCTGCGCCTGATTCGACTGGCGACATCAGCAACAAGTGCAAGACCCGTGGTCGATATTCGTTCTGTCTGCGGCGGCGTGCTGGTCCAGGACGCGGATATTGCAGAGGAAGCTACGCGGAACATCGTCACAAAGAGGCGACCGACCAAAGCGGAACTGAAAGCGATGTTGTTTGGGTGGCGAGTGGTTAAACATGTAAAATCAAATGCAATTGTTTACGCGAAGGCGGACCGGACACTTGGCATCGGCGCGGGACAGATGTCACGCATCGATGCTTCGCGCATTGCGATCTGGAAAGCGAAAGAAGCCGGGCTCTTGCTCAAAGGCAGCGCAGTTGCGAGCGACGCGTTTTTCCCATTTCCCGATGGCTTGATTGCGGCAGCCGAGGCCGGCGCAACGTGCGCAATTCAACCGGGCGGATCAATCCGCGACGACGAAGTGATCGCCGCTGCCAACGAGCGCAACATGGCGATGATCTTCACCGGCGTCAGGCACTTTCGTCACTGAGACGCATTACTCTTGTCATTCTGAGCGAAGCGAAGAATCTCAGATCATTTCTTTTGACCCGTTCGCCAAACCAATAGTCAGAGATGTTTCGCTTCGTTCAACATGACAAGGCTCGATCGGTTGAGCCTCCGCGCGTCATTAATATCGAAGATTTGCGCCGCGCGGCGAAACGCCGGCTTCCGCGAGTAGTATTCGACTACATCGATGGCGGCGCGGAAGACGAACGGACATTGCGCGCTAACTGCCACGCGTTTGAAGAAGTGACATTCCGGCCGCATTGCGCCGTCGCGACGCCGGCATGCGATCTGCGCGTGTCTGTGCTTGGCAGATTTCTGTCCATGCCGCTCATCCTCGCACCTGTGGGCAGCAGTCGCCTTATGTATCCGCGCGGCGAGGAAGCCGCGGCGGGCGCTGCTGGGGTCGCCGGAATTGCGTATACCCTTTCGACCTTGTCCGGATGTCGTCTGGAGGACGTTGCGGCGGCATCGACGGGGCCGCCTTGGTATCAGCTTTATCTCGTGGGTGGACGCGATTGCGCGCTTTCGGCTATCGAACGCGCGAAAGCCGCCGGCTTTTCAGCCTTGGTTGTCACGATCGACACGGCTGTGGCAGGCATGCGGGAACGCGATCTCCGAAACGGTGCCAAGGAACTTCTGAGCGGCAACCTCCGATCGAAGCTGCCGTTTGTTAGTCAGTTACTGATAAAACCTCGCTGGCTTGCTGGGTTTCTAGCCGACGGCGGACTAATGAAATTTCCGAATGTGGTGATCCCCGGAAAAGGGCCGATGCTTTATGCGGATGTTACAGCTGCTCTCGAGCACTCGGTTGTGACCTGGGAGGATCTCGAGTGGATTCGACGGGGGTGGGAGGGGCCCATTGTCATAAAAGGGATACACACTCGAGACGATGCCCGTCGCGCAGTGGACGTGGGAGCAAACGCGCTGGTCGTTTCCAATCACGGCGGCCGCCAACTCGACAGTGTCCCGCCGACTCTGCGCATTTTGCCGGAGGTTGTGGCAAGCGTCGGCGATCAGATAGAGGTGCTTCTGGATGGTGGTATTCGTCGAGGCAGCGACATTGTCAAAGCGCTGTGCCTGGGTGCCCGAGCGGTAATGGCCGGGCGCGCTTATGCCTATGGGCTCGGCGCCGCGGGTGGTGCTGGTGTTGCGCGAGCAATTGAAATCTTGCGCGCTGATCTCATTCGCACTCTAAAACTTCTTGGCTGTCCGTCAGTCGCTGAGCTCGATCGATCCTATGTGGATACGCCGGCTGATTGGCTCGGAAAATGACGAATGGCGCTGCCGCGCTGAATCGTTAAAACGTTAAATCGTTAGATCGAACTCCGATTTAACGTGACGAAGGCGTCGAAGCGAGGCGCCACAGCCAGATGCAGAGAACAACCGCAATGACTAGCGCTACCCAGCTTACTCCCATTGGGATGTGATGACTGCCCACCTGCACGGGAATCTGATCGATCAATCTAAGCAGATGACCAATTGCAAAAAGCGCGAAGAGGATGCTGGTGACGCGTAATCCAGTTCTCTGAGAGTTCATGGAACGATTCTTGTGATTGTGTTTTGATTTGTCAGCAAAAAACGATACGCGCCTATACCTCGCTTCTTCGCAGGGAGGCGGCTTGAATCAGAATACCAATGATCGTAAGCGCGATGAATACGATGGTCGATCCTGATGGCGGAAGCATGATCGTGCCTTGAATCAGATGCGCACCGATAAGAGAGGAAACAACGATCAGCGCCCAATCAAACAAAACGAGCAGGAGAATCGCGCCGATAATTCCGCCAGCCAGGAAGACGACGGTAGAGTATTGCGCATACTGAACAAAAAACGCGGCAGCAATCGCGCCGGCAAGTTTGCCGCCTGCGAGAAAACCGAGAACGGCAATCGCAATTTTCTGAAGGAAAACCGCGAGTAAAGCCCCAATTAAACCAAGAACAAGCGCAACGGTTAACGCTAACAGCGGGGACGGCTCGTTCACAAGGTGCGGCGCGATCTCGACGCCCGCTGCGAACCCTACTGCGGCGACGCACAGCCAAAATAACTTTCGGCCGAATAACAGAATTACGACGCCGATCAGCGCACCAACAATTGCGACGGAGAAGTGTGTTGGTGGAAAGGGATTTTGAATGGCCATGGACTGTAGAGGAGTTTGTGCCAAATGCCTTTCTATTTGATTTGGGTGCTTGAGACAAGCACCGCTACACTTCGTCGAGAGTGCTGACTATTCTATCGGGCTGGTGGGATTTGAACCCACGGCCTGTCGACGCGGCGACCGCTCTACCGTCGCTCATCGAGCTCATCTCTACCTCGCCCGCTCTTGTAATATCGCTCGCGCTGTGCTGCTTCGGAACGGGTGGCAAAGCTTTCACTGTGAACTAGAATCCAGGGCACACCATGCTTCGTCGCCTTGGAATCGCCAGCGTCATGGCGGCGAATGCGCTCGGTCAAGTTCTCGCAAGAACCGACGTAGCGACGTCCGGGTTTCTGGCTGCGCAACACGTAGCAATAAAACACGCTTCGAGTATCAGGAGGTCACATCGGGCTGGTGGGATTTGAACCCACGGCCTCCTGGTCCCGAACCAGGCGCGATACCAAGCTTCGCTACAGCCCGAAATCAATACTCACTCTGGGGGTACGCGGCCGATGCGCCGCTTACTTCGCGTATTTTAGTGCAGATAGCAAGGAGATCGAATCCGTGGTCAGAGGCCTGGTGTTTGAAACGATCGGAGTCTTGCGCACCTAAATCAGTTAGCACCATTGCATTTCCGCTAACGAATCTGTAGATTGCAAAAGGGTTCGGACTTGACAACCTGCCGCTTCACTTGGAAAGTCCACATTCGCTTTTACCATGCTTGCCCCGCAACTTACCCCATCCGCCCTTGCGGCCGGGATGCCGGTCATTCTTCAATTCCCGACGGAAGCAATTCGCCCCGTCCCTTCCTTGCGCCATATGACGACCCAACTTTTGCAAGAAGCAGCTCAGGTGATCCCAAATCAGCAACTTCTGATCAACGTTGTTTCCAAACGCGTTCGTCAGCTTGGCTTGGGACATCGGCCCATGGTAGAGACGACGCCGCGGATGTCCCTTACCGATATTGCGCTCAAGGAAATAATTGCCGGCAAGTTGACCTACGAGGCACTCCACGAATCAGCCGACGGCGCCGCTTAGAGGCGATCGAATACGGCGAGCACAAAAGAGTTCCTGAGGTTGCGTACGGGAAGGTGTCAGCTTCCCTGTCTGTATGGCAGCTGAGTCGATTACCAATCGCAAAGCCCTCCGCGATTATCGCATTCTCGAGCGTTACGAAGCGGGCATCGAACTGAAAGGCAGCGAGGTTAAGTCGATCCGGGCAGGCAAGGCAAATATCAGTGATGCGTTTGCCCGAATCGAGAATAACGAAGCCTTCATTTACAATGCCGATATCCAACCATACGAACGCGCTAGCCACGAAATCCCGGACGCAAAACGCGTCCGCAAATTATTGTTGCATCGGCAGGAGATCGACAAGCTGTACGGCGAGACGCAGGTCAAAGGTCGCGCGTTAGTTGTTCTCAAGTTGTATTGGAAAAACGGAAAGCTAAAAGCTGAGCTAGGTGTAGGAGAAGGTAAGGAAGCCCGCGACAAGAGGGCCGATCTAAAGAAACGCGCGGTAGATCGGGAAACGGCGCGCGAAGTCGCGCGGTTCAATCGGCGACACGGGTAACGTAGGCGTCCTCGCCTGTGTGGCCGACGGGTTTCTAACCTGTCATTGCGGAAGCATAAGCTATCTTTCTCGGCGGCTTGCCGTGAACGTTTCAATGCCGGAGTGTAATTTTAGAAATGAAGCCTCGCGTTTTGCTGCTGGCAGGCGCTCTTCTTCTGGGTGCGTGGCAAGCTATACGTATGATTCGAACCTCGCGCTATTGCTTGCGCGACAAAGTCGCAGTCATCACGGGTGGATCGCGCGGACTCGGGCTCGTGCTTGCCCGACATGTCTGTGCGCAAGGTGGGAGCGTTGCGCTCATTGCGCGCGATCCTGATGAGCTGGCGCGTGCAAAGGCCGATCTCGCACCGCGCGGCGGCGCGGTTCTGACTATTGAATGCGATCTGCTCGATGCCAGGCAAATTCAGTCAGCGGTTCAGCAAATTATCGATCGGTTTGATAGCATCGACATCTTGATCAACAACGCCGGCGCCATCGAAGTGGGTCCATTGGAGAACATGACGCGGGAGGATTTCGAGCGCGCAATGCGGCTGCATTTTTGGGCGCCCTTTGAATTGATTGCACAGATCGTTCCTGAGATGCGCGTTTGGGGTGGGGGACGCATCGTTAATATCTCTTCGATCGGCGGCAAGGTCGCCGTGCCGCATCTCGCGCCATACAGCGTCAGCAAATTCGCGCTAACCGGTTTTTCCGATGCGATTCGCGCCGAACTCGCGCGCGACAACATCCATGTGACGACGGTCGCGCCCGGAATGATGCGGACCGGATCCCATGTGAATGCAAAATTCAAAGGCAAGCATGACATGGAGTTTGCATGGTTCGCTGCTTCGGCCGGGGCGCCCATGATCTCCATGAATGCTGATCGTGCTGCGAGAAAAATTATCGCTGCATGCCGTCGCGGTCAGCCGTCGCTCACACTCACGTTTGCTGCGCGCGGGACCATTCTTGGGAACGCGCTCTTTCCAAACCTGACCGGTTACGTCATGCGCCTCGTAAATCGATTCTTGCCGAAACCGAGCGGCGCTGAAGGAAACCAATTGCGCGACGGCTTCGAAGTGCGCCGTTTGATTCCCGTTTGGCTAACGCGCTCCGCCGATCGTGCGACGATTCGAAACAATGAAGAACGTTCGAATTGATGCTGCGCGCTGGCGTCTTTAGCTCGTGACCAAGCGTCTCTTCGTTGCGATCGATTTGCCTGAGTCAGCGCGTCGGTTGCTTGAAGGTATTGATCCGCACATTCGCGGTGTGCGCTGGGTCGACCCGGCTCAAATGCATCTGACGCTCAGTTTCTTTGGCGATGCGCCGGACGACATCGATCTCGTGCTGCGTGAAAAACTCAGCGCGATCGAGTTCGGCGCCTTCTTTCTGCCGATTGTTGGCGTCGGAACATTTCCCGCAAAGGGCGCTCCGAAAATTATCTGGATCGGCGTCGGGAAGGCGCATCCGCATCTGTTCCAAATTCACAAGCGCGTGCAGGAAGCCGCGCTCGCTGCCGGGCTCGAACCAGAGCTTCGACCGTGGCACCCGCACATTACGATCGCGCGCTGCCGCGACGTGTCCGCGCAATCACTCCGAAAATTTTTGCACTCGAATACCGAATTCGATACAGGAATGATCCGCGTCGAGGATTTCCATCTTTATTCGAGCAGGCTCACACCTGCGGGTCCAATTCACACACGTGAACTGAGCGTGCATTGTCGCGAATGAAAATTGTAGGCCGTTTCTGTGAGACGGCGGACGTCTAAACATGTACGCACCGGCGGCGTCTGGCACAGACGCCCTACAATCCCTTGCTCGAGAGCGGCGTGGCCACATCCTCAAGGGAGCGTCGCTCCGCCGGCACGCCAATCCACGCTTCAATGACTGCGCCGAAAATCATCAGCGCCGCTGCCAGGAGATATCCGATGAACAATGC
>DASZGW010000016.1:0-61131 GCA_035938475.1 Candidatus Udaeobacter sp. | reverse complement strand
TCGATTCTCGCGGTGGATTATTATCGGCTCCGCTGTGATTCTGTGGAGCCTGGCCAGCGGCGGCTCCGGTCTCGCAGCAACATTCGCGATTCTCTTCGCAACTCGAGTATGCGTTGGAATTGGCGAAGGCGGCTACGGACCGGCAGCGCCGACGATTTTGTCCGATCTTTTCCCAATCGAAACGCGTGGTCGCATCATGGCGATCTTTTGCGCGGCAATTCCGGTCGGTAGCGCGCTTGGCTATGTCATCGGTGGACTGATTGCCGCTCACCTCGGCTGGCGCTGGGCATTTTATCTCGTCGCCCCGCCCGGTTTATTGCTGGGTCTCCTGTGCTTCTGGCAACGCGATCCGCGCGTCGCTGCAGATCATGTGGCACAGAAATCACCGCGCCGAAGCGTACGCGACTACCTGAACTTGTTCCGCACACGCTCGTATCTAATCAACTGCATTGCGCAGACGTTGATGACTTTTGTAACAGGCGGTTTGGGCTTCTGGGTACCGGCATATCTGCGTTATCGCAATCAGAGCCCTGAGGCAGGCATGACGATCTTTGGCTTGATCACGGTAGTCGCGGGTCTGATCTCGACGCTTTTGGGAGGGGTTATTGCCGACAAGTTACGTTCGCGCCTTCCCGGGTCGTACTTCTGGGTCTCTGGAATCGGAATGCTGATCGCGTGTCCCTTTTTCGTTGTGGCCCTTTACGTTCCGTTTCCCGCGGCATGGATCGCAATGTTCCTGGCGATCTTTTTCTTATTTTTGAACACCGGTCCTTCAAACACGGCTCTGGCGAATGTTTCGCTGCCTGCGGTGCGTGCGACAGCATTCGCGGCAAACATCTTCATCATCCACGCGTTCGGCGATGTTCAGGCATTCTGGTTGCTGGGATATATTGGCGGTCACGCAAATATGCACGTGGCGTTTCTGTTTGTTTCCGTAATCATCTTCGCCTCCGGATTGGCGTGGCTCATAGGCGCGAAATATCTCCCTGCGGACACAGCGGCGGTAGAAACCGCCGGAACCAGCTGAGTAATCTCTGCAAATCGGGCTGAAGATTGGATTTTTTTATTTCTGTTCCCCGGAGCTCTCCAGAGGTGTGCTACCTTCACGCCTTTCCTGCTTCCTATGAGGCCGCGAAGGTGTCGCCCTCGTCCTTTCAGCCGGAGTTGCTACTTGTACTGGCGACTGGCGTGTGGAGGGCGATTCGCCTTCAAGCTGGGCACCTCCACTAGGTGAAGCCGTAACTGCCGGCCTGACCCTTGCGCCGCGCTCTGGTGTAGTTGACGGACTCAATGTCGCTGCACCAGACGTAGTTGGAGACCCCGTCGGGAACGGACTGGCTGTTAGAGTCGGGCGTGGACCCGGCGATGCTCCGCCCGGCGTGGGGCGAGGCGAAACTGTTGCCGCAGGCGACGCACTCGCGGTTTGTGCCGACATAGGGACAATCGTCGCATCGAGAACGACGAGCATGGCTCCAAGTAAGAGCAATGTTTTCATAAGCGACAGGGGCCCGGCTCAATCTGATTAGAGCCCGACAAAAAAGAATCGTCACACATCGTTGCCCCGAATGTGAAACAAGTGGCGAAATGTTTAAAATGATTTTCTTGTAAAAGCCTATGTCGATCTTGCGCAGTTTCGTGATCGGTTCGTTAACGCTGCTTGGCGTTGGTGCATTTGCCGATGGTGTTCCGGGCGATTGCACTCAGCTCATCCTGGGGATCGCACCCACGTGGAATTCCACGCGCGGTGAGCTGCGACTGTTTGGACGCGCGCGCGGCGGGGATTGGACTGCGGTGGCCGGACCGTTTCCGGTGTTGTTTGGAAAAAATGGCGTCGCCTGGGGCACGGGGCTGGCGGGGCAAAACGAGCCCGGTCTTCGAAAGAAAGAACGCGACGGTCGCGCGCCTGCAGGCGTTTTCGAGATTGGTCAGGTTTTTGGTTATGACGCACACCTGCCCCCCGGCGGCGACTATCCATACCATCAAGTGACTGAGGCAGATGTTTGGAGCGATGACCCGCGATCGCCGAATTACAATCGGCACATTGTGATTGATCCAAAAAATCCACCGGATAATTACACGCACGAAAAGATGCGTTCCGGTGATTTTGCTTATCACTGGCTCATCGAAATCCGCCATAATTCCGATCCACCAGTGCCGGGCGCAGGGAGCGCGATTTTTTTTCATATCCGCCGCGGCGTAAATCGGCCGACCACTGGCTGCACGACGATGCCACAGGAAAATCTTGTAAAGCTGATCACCTGGTTTCGTGCGAAACGACATCCTTGCTACGCATTATTGCCAGCCAGCGAATACGATAAAAAATGGCGTTCCTGGAATCTGCCTCCTCCGGATGCGTTGGGCCGCAGCGGTGACGCAAGTTTGCCTCGTTGATTGCTGAGATTGTTCAGTTAGCTTTCGTTATGCGAAGACGTCCCAATCCTGATTCGGAAGCAAACATTCGCCGCATCGACACAAAAACGCGCGCGAAGAAACAGACGCATGGTTTTCAGGTCCACTTCCTTCGCGGAGATAAAATCGTAACCAAGATGTTTAGCGATAGCGTCTATGGCGGCAAGCTGAAGGCGAAGCGAGCCGCGCGGAAATTCAAGCAAACGGCTCTGCGCCGTTTGCCGCAAAGAAAGTTTGTCGGATTTAAGTGAGCGCGCTGCGACTGCTGCAGTTTTTCTGACGATAGACTTCCCAGCATTCGATGAATCCGGGCGCAAAGTCTGCTGGTCGCGCCGCCACCCAACCATCGATGACCTGCTCAGGAAAAAACGCGCCAGTTTCAATCTCTGTTCGGTTCGGTGACAGATTGCCGGTCACTTCGCCTCGATAGACCCAAACAAATTCGTGGTCGGTACGTTCCGAGGCAGAAAGCTTCCCAATCTTCTTAAGAGAAACGTTTATGCCTAATTCTTCTTTTAACTCGCGTTTAGCTGTTTCGTCGTAGCTTTCCGCGACGGTTACATGACCGGCAGCGCTCGAGTCCCATTTCAAGGGATGCCGATCTTTCCAGCGCGAGCGCTGCTGCAAGTAAACCTCGCCGGTCGGGTTAAAAATCAAGATGTGAACGGCGCGATGGCGCAAGTTATTCCCATGCACCTCGGAACGGCTGGCATCGCGCAGAATTCGATCGTTTTTATCGACGACGGGGAAACGCTCATTGTTCGTCAGGCCAATATCGGGGCACGGTGCCGATGCGATGAAATTCACCAGGCCGATCCATTGAAGTAATGAGAGCTCTTCAGCTCGAGCTTTGGGATCGATGTTGAGGTGGCTCGCGATACTATCCCAGTTATCGACTCGCTCCCGAAGCAACTTTCTTAGTTGCTTTCTTCTCTGAGAAAAACCGAGGCGAATCAATTCTAGAAGCAACTCTTCGTCGTGCGGCGGCAATTCCCGCGGGTCGCGCGGCAAGATTCGCACCACTGCGGAATCAACTTCAGGTCGCGGCAAGAAAACAGTCGCAGAAACAGTACGCAGATATTTTACGTGATGGCGCAACTGGATGCGCAATGTCAGAGCACCATAATCATGCGTACACGGCGTTGCAGAAAGACGCGCTGCCATTTCCTTTTGTAATGCAAACAACCACAGTGAGATAGGGCTTGGGTGCGCAAGGAACTTTAAAAGCAGCGGGCTTGAGATGTTATACGGAAGGTTGCCAAGTAATTTCACGCGTCGATGCGCAAATAAGATGCGCGCATCGAATTTAAGTGCGTCGATGTTTAGTATTTCCAGTCGCTCATGAGCGAAACGTTCACGTAAAAAATTGGCAAGACGGGTATCTTTCTCGATCGCCAGAACGCTCGCCCCTTTCTCAAGAAGGAATCTTGTTAATGCCCCCAAGCCGGGCCCGATTTCGAGCACGTAATCCTCCGAAGTAATCTGCGCTTGATCGACAATCCATCGGGCAAGATTTTGGTCGTGCAGAAAATTTTGACCAAGGGTTTTGACCGGCGAGACGTGTATCTCTTGAAGCGTCACCCGTATGTCGGAGAGCTTCATTACAACCCCGGCGAGGCCGCGACAAACCCGGCGAAATTAGTCTCTTTATTCACAAAATCGTGTGAACAAAATGTGCAGGAATTACGGATTTTATTCACAAGTTATTCACGGGAGATATACGACGGGTATGCGCTGATATGATCAGTGCGTCGGAGACGTCTTCGCGTCCGTTCATTAAGCTTCCTCCAATTCCCTGCGGCGGCGTTTTTTCCGGCTCGCCAAATAGGTACGACGTGCATCCTTCAGAGACGCGCCTTCAATGAAGAACGCGATTGCAGCGCGACCGATCGCGTATGTTCCTGACCCTGCCACAAGCCCGCAGACGACGTTCCCCCAACCCGGAAAGAATTTCAGGATCGCGCGGGCACCTTCACGCAGGAGCATCGCTGCGCCGACATTTGCACCGAGGGCGCCGGCGAATTCTGCGGCGGCACGCAAGCTGCGTTCCCGCCCGCTTACATACATGATTCCGGACACCATCATCGATTGCAGGCTGGTGAGGATCGGCAGATCTGCGAGGGGAATCGGTTGTGCGCCAATGGCGGTACAGACAGCAGTCGCTGACTTTACCAGGAGCTGCGCCACTTCGCGCTGCGCCTCGCGATCCCGCGATATCCGGATCATCTCCATTCGCGCTTCGTTCGGCAAGTCGCGCGCAAGGGTCGCCATGAGGCGACGCGCTTCCGCAGAGGGCAGTTCAAATCCCTGATCGTTATCGACAGGAACCAGCCTCAACCTTTCCAAAAAGACACCGCGTCTGGCGAGACTGGGTCCCACTGCATATTCGCCGCCCGTGGCGTCGACGCCGTTGTGACCGCGCACAACGGCCTTTCCCAAAACCGGAACAATGATTTCGATTACCTTGCGATCCGTTTGCAATGTCTCGTTCCAGCTAAGATAGCTATTTAAGTCGGCCAGCCCGCGTTGTTCCACCTCAAGTGCAAGTTGGTCATCGTGGATAAAGAAAATGATATCGGCAGGGCGATATTTGAGTTCGTCCCGGACATGAACGGCAGTGGAATGATCAACCCCTCTGATATCAATGACCGCTATCTTTCCCCGCTCAGGAAAGCCGACGTCGAACCAGCGGCAAAGCGGCGCAGGGGCCGGAGCGACGAATTCAGGCGAACCAAAGAGTGCGCCGATGACGTCTCTTGAAGGTATTTTCGCTGAGCCCGCAAAAAGAAAACGTGGCGGGCGTTGCTGGAGAAATAATTGCTTCAATGGTGTGAGCTCGCTGAGAACAGCTTTTCGGATCTTCGAAGGTAACCTGCCTGCGAGACGTTCGAGGCGCTCGACAATTTGGAGCAGTGATGGCGATTTCACGGGTGAGGTACTCTTTCAATCTTTGAATTTATCGGCGTGCGATAGCTCAGCAGTAGAAAATACATTGTCGAACGCAAATGTTCCGCCATATAGAGATTCGGGCCTTTTAATCTTTCAACCGAAATTAAAAATTTTCCTTTCTTTTCCATGAGCCTAAATATCAAAATTCTCTCTGAAGCGGCGAACCAGGCACGTGGTTTGTGCATGGACGCTGTGGAAGCTTCGAAATCTGGCCACCTTGGACTTCCGCTCGGCTGCGCCGAAATGGGTGCCGTGCTGTGGGGGCACTCGCTAAAATATAATCCGGACGAACCGCGCTGGATCAATCGCGATATCTTTGTCCTCTCGGCCGGGCACGGCAGCATGTTCTTGTACGCATGGCTGCACATGAGCGGCTACGACTTGCCGATGTCGGAAATCAAACGATTCCGGCAACTGCATTCCAAAACGCCGGGCCACCCTGAATTCGGCGAGACCCCGGGCGTCGAATGCACGACAGGCCCGCTCGGACAGGGAGTCGGCAACTCAGTAGGCATTTCCGTAGCGACAAAAATGGCAGCTGCGCGTTTCAATACTGATGAGCACAAGATTTTCGATCAGCACGTGATCTGTTTGTGCGGCGACGGCGACATGCAGGAAGGCGTCGCCTCCGAGGCGTGCGCGCTGGCCGGGCATTGGGGCCTCGATAATTTGATCTACATCTACGATTCAAACGCCGTCACGCTGGATGCCGCGGCGAAGGAAACGCAGAGCGAAGACACTGGCAAACGTATGGAGGCATACGGCTTCGATGTGCAGGAGATCAATGGCCACGACATGCAACAGTTTCTGGATGCGTTCAACGTGGCGAAAAGGCGCGACAACGGGAAACCGCAGTTCATCATCGCGCACACGCTCATCGGCAAAGGAGTCCCGGAAGTAGAAGGCACATATAAAGCGCATGGAGAGGCCGGCGCGAAATATGTAGATGCGGCACGCAAGGCGCTCGGGCTGCCTGACGAACATTATTTCGTCTCACAAGAGGTGTACGACTATTTCGCCGAACACAAAAAGAAGCTGCTAGCCGATTACGAGAAGTGGGAAGAAACCTACAACGCGTGGCGCAAGAAAAATCCTGACAAAGCAAAGATGCTCGATGACGGATTGGAACGGAAAGTTCCCGCCGATCTTTTGTCGACGATCCCTGACTTTCCCAAGGATGCGAAGCTGGCGACACGAAAAGCTGGCGGCGAAGTGTTGCAGCCGATCGCGCAGGCGATGCCGTTATTGATGAGCGGCAGCGCCGATCTGTACGGATCGACAATGAATTACATCAAGGACGGCGGCGATTTCAATCGCGATAATCCTGGCGGGCGCAACATCCGATTCGGCATTCGCGAACATGGGATGTGCGCGATTCTAAACGGCATTTCATATCACGGACTGTTCCGAGCATCGGGCGCAACCTTTACGGTATTTACCGATTATTGCCGCGCTGCCATTCGGCTCAGCGCGCTGGCGAAGCTTCCCAATACATACATTTTCACTCACGACTCGATCGGCGTCGGTGAAGATGGCCCTACGCATGAACCAGTGGAGACGGTGAGCTCTGTCCGGCTGATCCCGAACATCGACGTGATTCGCCCGGCAGATCCCGAAGAAACCGCGGGTGCGTTTGTGGCGGCGATGCAGCGAATCGATGGGCCCACCTTTCTGGCCCTGACACGACAGACAGTCCCGATATTGAACGATATCGACGTGAAATTACGTCGCGAAGGAGTGTTGCGCGGCGGTTACATTGCGAGAAAGGAGAAAGGGAAACTCGACCTGATCATCATGTCGTGCGGAAGCGAATTGCAGCATGCGCTTGCGGCGGCGCAACAGTTAGGCGACGGCGCGCGGGTGGTTTCACTGCCGTGTTTCGAACGTTTCAATCGTCAGCCGCAAGAATACCGCGAACAAGTTTTGCCTAACGAATGTCGGAAACGCGTCGCAATCGAAGCTGGCGTGACCGAGATTTGGTACCAATATGTCGGCCTCGATGGCAAGGTGGTCGGGCTTCATCGATTCGGCCTGAGCGCGCCTGGTCCCGAAGTGATGAAAGAGCTCGGCATCGACGCACAACACGTGATTGATGCGGCAAAGGCACTGTCGCAGCGTTGATTCAGCCGGCAGCGATTCTTAAAACGCCTGGTCGGTTTCACTGAGCTTCCGCTCGCTATTTTCAAAGCGCGTAAATTCCTTCCGGAACGTCAGGGGAATTTCGCCCACCGGACCGTTACGCTGTTTGGCGATGATCAGCTCGGCTTCGCCCGCTTTTTCCGCGCGGGCTTCGTCATCCTCCTCGTAAATCTCCGGCCTGACAAGTAATCCGACCAAGTCCGCGTCCTGTTCGATGGAGCCTGATTCGCGCAGGTCGCTCAAGCGCGGCTTGCCGCCAGTGCGTTGTTCCGGCTGTCGATTCAACTGCGCCACTACGATGACCGGAATTTTCAATTCCTTGGCCAAACCTTTGAGTCCGGCGGAAATTTCGGAGATTTCCAACTGGCGATTGTCCTGAGCACGGCGCGAGGTCGAGCGCAACAATTGCAAATAATCGACAATGATGAGTCGCACATCCTGTTGCGCCTTGAGCCGGCGCGCTTTCGCTCGCAACTCGAGGATTGTTAGACTTGCACTGTCATCGATGAAAATCTTTGCTTCCGCCAGTTTTGAAGCGGCCGCGGTCAAACTCGGGAAATCGCGCTCGCCGAGAAAGCCGTCCCGGACTTTTTGCAGATTCACCCGCGCGCGAGAACAAAGCAGCCGTTGAACAAGCTGTTGACTGCTCATTTCCAGGCTGAAAACGCCGACTGGAAGCTTCTCATTGATCGCGACGTGTTCGGCGATGTTCATGGCGAGCGCCGTCTTTCCCATGCTCGGCCGCGCCGCAATCACGATCATTTCCGAAGGATGCAACCCGCTGGTCATCCGATCGAATTCGATGAAGCCGCTGGAGATGCCGGTAATTCCACCTTTGCGTTCGTAGAGCTTCTCGATCGCCTCGATTGCTTCCATCACCTGGTCTTTCATCGAGAGCAGCTGGCCTTTGAAGCGGTCGTCGCCCACGGCGAAAATGCGTTGTTCCACTTCGTCGAGGAGATTGTTCACTTCGTCCTGCTCCTCGTAGGCGCGCCGGACACTTTCGGTCGCAGCGGAAATGATTTCGCGCAGGATGTATTTGTCGCGAACGATCTCCAGGTAGTACTCAAGATTCGCCGCCGTCGGAACGAAGGTGAACAAGCCGGTGACGAACGCGGCGCCACCGACGCTTTCGAGGAGGTTCCGGTCGCGCAAGACTTGCGTGAACGTGATCAGGTCGATCGCCTGGCCGGCATTCCAAAGATCGACCAGGACAGTATAGATCGTTTGATGAGCGGGGACATAGAAGTATTGCTCATTAATTTTCTCGACACATTCGGCAATGGCTTGCCGCGGCGAGAGCAGCATCGACCCGAGGACGCCCTGTTCCGCCTCGACGCTATGCGGCGAGGTACGGTGAATATCCTGCGCAGAACCTGTGGGCGAAATGGGGACAACTTTTTCGCCGCTTCGTGCCGCCGAACCTCGGCCAGCGCCATTTCCCGCTTTACGAGGCTTCTCTCCTGTCCATGCGGACGATTGAGGCGCCATTTATTCGGTTTCTTTTTTCTCTTCTTTTTTCCTGTGGAAAAATCGATGTTTCTTTTTCTTTTCAGGTTCTTCTGTCGCAGCGCTCACCGCCTCGGCTTTAGGCTCTTCTGCGGATTTCACCTGAAAAACAAGCTGCGCAGTCATGTCGTGGTGCAGCTTGATCGCGACCTCATGTTCGCCGGTATCTTTGATTGGACGCTCGAGAACAATTTTGTGCCGATCGATCTCCGCGCCGATTTCGTTCTTGAGGCGGTTCACGATGTCCTGCGCTGTGACTGATCCAAATGCTTTCCCGGTCTCGCCGGTCTCCAGCGTGAAGACGAACCGCGCCTTACCGATTCGCCGCGCCAATTCTTCTGCCTCATTCAGCTCACGCGCTTCACGCTCCGCGCGCTTCTGCTTGAGCGCATCGATCTGACGCAATGCGCCCGGAGTGACTTCATGTGCTTTTCCGCCCGGCAAGAGATAATTGCGGGCATAACCCCGCCGAACTTTGACTACATCTGCCTCGGCACCTAGACCGGGAACGTTTTCGGTTAAGATAAGTTCAGTCAAAGGCATATCGATTTTTTCTAAAACGGGCTAAGAATTTTTCAACTCTGAAGCGCTTCCGGGGGTGTCGAGTGTAAAATTCAAGCGGGTGTTGTCAATGCGAGAATAAAAAATGTCACAAAAAAATGTTAACGGCGTAAAGAAAATATGCAATCGACCGTGTGCTCGGCCCGTGACGATATGCAAAGGAGAAACGAGCGGGGTCGCTCTGCTCAGATCATCCCGAGCTTCATCCGGCCCGCTTCACTGATCATGTTTTGGTTCCAAGGCGGGTCCCAAACGAGCTGCACATCGGCTTCATCGATGCCATCGATGGACAAAATCTTGCTCTGGGCGTCGTGCGCGATTGCTGGTCCCATGCCGCAGCCCGGCGCAGTGAGCGTCATTTTCACTTCTACGCGAGCGCCGCCATCATCCTTTTTGATTAAGCGGCAATCGTAAACCAGACCAAGATCAACAATGTTGACCGGAATTTCCGGGTCATAACATTGGCGCAGCTGGTTCCAGACATCTTCCTCTGAAATTTCGCCGTTTGTTGTCCGGACGGGCTTTTGAGTTGGTTGCGCCTGAGGTTTTTCAAGCCCCAGAGCATCGAAATCCTTCTCCGCGATTCGCGTCAGACCCTGGTACGTTGCGATCGTGTAGCTGCCGCCCAGGCTTTGCGTAATTACCCCTTGGGTTCCAGCCGGGATCGTTGTCTTTTGCCCGCTCGGAATCTGGATCGCTTCGCAATCGCGGCTCAATGTGAATTCAGTGTTCTCGTACATCGCTTTAACTTTAAGGCCCTTCCCCTTACTATGCCACAAATGAAGCGAATGACGAAATCCGAATGACGAATGGAACCGTTTGCTTTTTCCATTTAGTCATCACTTCGTCATCCGACATTCGTGCTTCGTCATTCTCAGTACACATCGCGCTTGTAACGCTTGTCGCTCTTGAGCTTCTCCACGTATTCATTGGCTTGATCAACGCTTTTACCGCCCTGGTCCTGCACGATTTTTCGCAGCGTCGCATCGACGTCCTTCGCCATTCGCTTCGCGTCGCCACACACGAAAAAATGGGCGCCCTGGGCGTCGAGCCATCTCCAAATCTCATCGGCATTGTCGCTCATCAGATGCTGGACATAAATCTTCTCGGCTTGATCGCGTGACCATGCGCAATCGAGGCGTGTGAGAAGGCCTTCTTTCTTGAACGCCTCGAATTCCTCGCCGTAGGCAAAATCGCACCTTTGATGCTGAGACCCGAAAAAGAGCCAGTTCTTTCCTTTTGCTCCGGTCGTCCTGCGCTCCTGCAAATATGCGCGGAAAGGCGCCACGCCGGTTCCGGGACCCACCATAATGATTGGAATGTCCGGGTCCTCCGGTAAATGAAAATGCTTCGCTATGCTGGGGAAAACCGGCACGGGCACGTCATCAGCGCGTTCCGCAAGAAAAGATGAGCACACCCCTTTGCGAATGCGGCCATGACTTTCATAGCGGACCACGTCCACGATAAAATGAACCTGTTCGGGATACGCCTTTAAACTCGAGGCCACGGAATAAAGGCGCGGCTGCAGTTTTGTGAGTAAACCGACAAATTCCTCTGGTCTGAAATGAGCTGACGGATGCTCAATGAGAAAGTCGATTACCTCCATGCCCCAAAGATATGTTGTGAGATCCTGCCTCCGCTCTGGAGCGAGAAGATCGCTCAGTAACGGCGCAGCGCTGGCACGCTGTGCGATCGCCCTCAAAATCTTGGGTGTTGGCTGCGTGACGCTGTAATCGCGCAATAACGCTTCGCGCAGAGTGATTGATGCCCCCTTTGGTGGAGGGACCTCTTCCTCGCCGGTGGCGCCAAGCGTGTGAATGATTTCATCTACGAGCTCTGGATCATTTGTTGCGTACACCGCAAGCGAATCGCCGACCTCAAAGCTCAGTCCCCATCCGGTCAGGTCTAGTTCAAAATGACGCGTATCTTTTGCCGACTCCGGCCCGCTTAGGCGACGATTGACCAGAAGCTTGGCGGGAAACGGGTTTGCCCGCGAATACCCAGGAGTGGCAACAACAGCTTCAGCATGCATAACAGGTTTGTAGCGGCGATCTCTGGTCGTCGCAAATATTCATCCGTCGTTCCCTATCGCGAGTGTGGGGCAAACATCCATGGCGCGTTGCGCAGCATTTATCTCTTCCGGCGTTTCCGGTTGCTTGAAGAAATGTACGGCGGTCTGGTCTGGGTTGTAGGTAATGAGATTCGGCGCTTCTTCGAGACAGAGACGACACAATGCGCAGCTGGTATCCACATACCACTGGCCAGGGGCATTCTCAGGCTGCTTAGTCAGTTTGTCCGCCACGATTCAGGCAAACTCAGGATCACGTTGAAGAAAGTCAGGATGTGCCCGCTAAAGTACCGGTTACGGCCGAAAAATCAGGAACGTTTCAAGACGCGAGGCCATGGGCTTTCACTCTCATGCTGGCGACGCAGGCTCGAGCTGGGAACATTGAGTAGGAATCTCATTAAGCGCGACGAGCGATGCCGGGTGATTTTCTGTTGCGACGAGTCCCTTTCGGATGTGCAGGCGCAAGCGCAATTGCGAAATCCACTTGTCGCTTGAAGGCGTCAACGCGGACAACAAACACGGATAACGCGTCGCCTACACTAAAGCGCTTGCGCGATCGCCTCCCAATAAGTTGCCGCCGGGCGGAATCAAACAAATAAAAGTCATCCGTTAACGAGGAGACGTGGACCAAACCGGTCACAAGAGCATCCGGCAGTTCCACCATCAGTCCATAGTTTCTGACATCAACAATAGCGGCGCGAAAAATCTGGGGATTGCGTGCATCGAGTTGTTGTTGAAAAAACTCGAGTTTCTTCATCTGGACCGCGTCAACCTCCGCGTCGGCAGCGGTTCGTTCAGTAACTGAAATGTGCTCCGCAATCGAAGCGATCCCGGCCATGTCAGGATGGCGGGGCGCGCGGGTCGAGCGCCCCGGACGGCCTCCCCCGCCTGCGGGATCCCTAGCAAGAGCACGGTGCACCACCAAATCGGCGTAACGCCGAATGGGACTGGTAAAATGCAAGTAATTTGCCTTGGCCAACCCATAATGGCCGAGCGGCTGCGGAGAGTAACGGGCCCGTTTCAAACTTTTAAGCAAACCAACCTTGAGCGCTTGCTCTTCCGGTTTTCCACGGATTGCCGCCAGCAATCGCTGCAGCTCTGCACGATGAGTAAGATCGCCAACCTTGTAATTAAACCCAAGCACGAATTCGCGATACTCTGCCAATTTTTCTGGGTCTGGATTTTCGTGGATGCGATAGACGGTTGGAATCGCGCGCTTTTTCAACTCGCGCGCGACAGCCTCGTTTGCGGCCAGCATGAATTCTTCGATCAGCTGGTGCGATATATCATTCTCGACACGCTCCAATTTTACCGTGTGTCCCTCTTTATCGACGCAGACTTTTACCTCCGGAAAATCGAGGTCCAGGGCGCCATGCTCGAATCGCCTCTGCCGCAATAGCGCAGCGAGTTCCCAGGCAAGGTGCAGCCGTTCGCCCAACTGATCGCAGGGTGCCGCGCTCAAAATCGCGTAAGCCTGTTTGTAGGTAAGCCGGCGTGCGCTTCGAATTACGCTGCGTGCAAAGCGCGCGCCTTTTGCATTCGCGTGTTTGTCGAAATGAATAAATACAGAATGTGTGAGGCGATCGACGCCAGGATTGAGACTACAGACGCCGTTGCTCAATCGCTCCGGCAACATCGGGATCACACGGTCCGGGAGGTAAACGCTGTTTCCGCGCCGGCGCGCTTCTCGATCCAACGCGCTGTCGGGCTCTACGTAAGCGGAGACATCAGCAATGTGGACGGCGAGCCGCCAACCGCTCCCGGTCTTCTCAACGTGAATCGCGTCGTCGAAATCGCGCGCGTCATCGGGATCGATGGTGACGATGAATTCTCCGCGCAAATCTTCGCGTCCGTCGAATTGCCGGGCATCGACTGTCTCAGGAATCCCTTTCGCCTGGTCCAAGACGTCCCTGGGAAATTCCGTTGGCAGATGATATTTCCGGATAATCGACAGCATGTCGATCCCCGGAGCCGCGGCCGGGCCAAGCACTTCGATGATTTCACCTTCCGGATTAACATGGCGCGATTCCCAGGCTTCCAGGCGAACGACAACTTTATCGCCAATCCGTGGCGCAACTTTGGAAGCTGCCACAGGCAAGTCCGCCACGGCGGATTCGTCCTGCGGCGAATTAGAAACTTGGCCCACATAAACGTCGTGCACGATGCGCGGATCATCCGGGACCACATAATAAAAGCTCCGCGAACGTTGGAGAGTTCCGACAATCGTATCGTGAGCGCGCTCCAGGATTCGAATCACGCGCCCCTCGCGGCGCCCTTTGATGCGCCCCTGAGGTTCGTCCCGTGATATCCGCGCGACCACACGGTCGCCATGCATGGCTGTTCCGGTGTTTTCCGCTGCAATAAAAACGTCCGGCTGCCCCGACCTTTCTGACGTGAGAAAACCGTAGCCGACTTGATGAATTGACAGTTTGCCGGTTACCAAGTCAGCCTCCGCCGGCAAAACGTATCGGTTCTTCCGGATCCGCGCGATCTCGCCGGCGCGATCGAGCTCGCGCAAGCTCTTCCGCAACGCTACCAGTTCGGCCCCTGTCAATCCGAGCTTGCGGGCAATGTCGATCTTGTTAAGCGGCCGGTAATCCTTCCGTCTCAGCAGACCCAGAATTTGTTCTCGAATGTTACGTCCGTTCAAAGCCATGTAAGCGAAACAATAGCGCCAAGTTTATCGATTTAACGCGATTTCAATCCGAGGTCGAATCATGCCAAAAGTGATTGTTGCCGGCGCATTGGCGATCACCCTGGGGATTGTCTCATTTGCTTCAGGAGGAGCAAAGATGAAGATCACAAGCTCTGCTTTTCAAGAAGGTGGGAATATTCCGTCAAAGTTCACATGTGACGGCGGCGACACCAGCCCGCCCTTGCAGATTGCAGAGGTTCCTTCCGGTGCGAAAAGCATCGCCTTGATTGTAGATGACCCGGATGCGCCGAACGGGCTCTTTACGCATTGGATGGTTTGGAACATCTCTCCGCAGACCAACACGATCGCAGAGGGAAGCAGACCCAAAGGCGTCCACGGAACAAATGACTTCGGTAAATCCGGTTACGGCGGACCCTGTCCACCCTCTGGCACGCATCGCTATTACTTTAAGATTTTTGCGCTCGATCGCGAGCTGGACTTGCCCCCTGGTACGAAGCGGAGTCAGCTGGATGCGGCGATGAAAGGCCATGTTATTGCGCAAGGGGAACTGCTGGGGCGCTACTCAAGGAAGAAATAACTGTAGCCGCTTCGTTATGCGAAGCTCGGCACTCGCATGAATGGCTCGCCTGTGCCGCGTCGCCCAGAGGTCGACGTCTACAGCTTCGAATAAAGTATCTGGTGTGTTAGTCTCATCCATGATGCGTGGGAGACTTTGGAAAATCGGCGACCGCATCTTCGATCTCTCGCGGCACGGGCTGATCATGGGTGTATTGAATGTCACTCCGGATTCGTTTTCCGACGGCGGAGCGTTCTACGGCGCGAAAAATGCCCTGGAGCACGGTCTAAGGCTGGCTGCGGAAGGTGCGCACATCGTCGATGTCGGCGGCGAATCCACGCGACCGGGCGCCGAAGCTGTGGCCCCGGAAGAAGAATTGCGCCGTGTGATTCCGGTGATCGAACAATTGCGCAGAAAGAGTGAAGTCATTATTTCGATTGATACGTCGAAGGCCGAGGTTGCGCGCGCGGCGATTCGAGCGGGAGCTTCGGTTGTGAACGATGTTACCGGAGGGCGAGGCGACCAGGAAATGATGCCGCTGATTGCCGAAACCAAATCGGCTTTCATCATCATGCATATGCAGGGAACTCCGCAGACAATGCAGATCGCGCCGCAATACACAAACGTTGCCTCAGAAGTTTTTGATTTTTTTCGACAACAATATGCGCGCGCCATAGTTTATAATATTGACCCCATGGCGATTGCGTTTGATCCGGGCATTGGTTTCGGCAAGACGTTTGAGCACAATCTCGAGTTGCTCGCGCAGCTTGAGCGGCTCCGCGCGTGTGATCGACCAATTGTGATTGGCGTTTCCCGAAAATCTTTTCTGGGTACGCTGATCAATTCGGCGCAGATCAGCGATCGGTTGACGCCTGCGGTAGCGTTGACTTCGCTCCTGCGCACGCGCGGTGCAGACGTGCTTCGCGTTCATGATGTCAAGGAAAACGTAAATGCCTTAAAGGTGACGGAAGCAATTCTTCAGAGGGCAAAATGATTCACCAACTCATCGATCTCTGGTTCAGGAGCTGGCGCAGCCTGGTAGAAATCCTGCTGCTGAGCGTAGCGATCTATTACGGTTATCTTTATTTCCGGGGAACGCGCGGCGCGAAAGTGCTCACCGGGCTGGCGATCGTTTTTTTGACGCTGACTCTTATTTCGACGCTGCTCAATTTGGTTGTAATCGGCTGGATCATACGAAGCTTCTCCGTTTTCCTTGCAGTCGCGCTCGTGGTGATTTTCCAGCCGGAGCTAAGACGTGGGCTGGCCGCTCTTGGCGGTCACCCCATTTTCTCGCTCACGAGCGAGAAGCGGGAAACTGTTCACGATCTGGCCGAGGCAGTCATGCAACTGGCAAATAAGCAATTCGGCGCGCTCATCGCGATCGAGCGCGACACGTCGATTCGTGTTTACGAGGAAACGGGCGTGACGATCGATGGAGATTTTTCCGTCGAGCTCATCCTGACCATCTTTCATCCCAAGGCCGCACTGCACGATGGCGGAGTGATTATTCGCAACGGACGAATCGCCGCCGCGGCGTGTATTTTTCCAGTGAGCCAGCGCGAAACGCTTGATCGCAGTCTGGGATTACGTCATCGCGCCGGTCTTGGGATTACTGAGGAATCGGATGCCGTGGCGGTAGTCGTCTCTGAAGAGACGGGCAGTATTTCCATTTGCCACCGGCGTCGAATCGAGCGCAATTTCACTCCGGAGACTTTTCGCCAACGGATCGCGGAGATTTTGTTACACAGCAAATATGAAGAGACTAATTCTGAAAAACTGGCGCGCGAAGTTGATCTCCCTCCTGCTCGCGACAACGCTTTGGTACCTGATCAAAAAGAACGTAGCGACGACGCCCTCGCCGTCTGAGAGGCCGTCTCCGGCGCCCATCACCGAAACGCGCTGACGAGGTCTTTAGCGCAAAAAACGCGACAGATTCTGTTCTTCCCAGCGCCGAGCGCGTCGATAACCTGGGAATTTCCGCTCGCGGCGGCTAAATTCTTCCGTGTGAACCCGCCGGCGACCTTGTGAAAGCAATTCGTCGGGCACTACTGAGTGCAACATCTCGTGATAAAGCACGTACCGAAGAAACCAGGCCGGCACGAATGGCTGGTCCAGTGCCCGATTGATTCGAATAACGCGGTCCTGCTCCTGAATTGTGCCAAAGATAAAATATTCCTTGGGGCGATGCTTTCGCCGGCGACCCCACGTCACTTTGTAACGACGAAGGCGCCCGCGAAAGTATCGCTTGTTTAAGTCGTCAAACATCCGGCGAAGATCAAAATACGTCCCTTCGTGAAGCAAATTCAACTGCCGTTGCATCGGCAGTTTAGGGTGCGCGAGCTTCCGTTTCGTCTTTTTCTTTGTCTTTCTGCTCTTAACCATTTTGCTTTCCCCTCCCGAAAAACGAACGAGGTGGACGCTAATTTAGTGGGCTTCAAATCCATAGACAAGCGGAGCGCCAATATTTGCCAGAAAAATTCTCAAGTAGCTGATAATCAACTGATTGTATAGATGGTTCTCCAAGTCAATAACCTCGTCAGCGTAATCCCCACATCATCTGGCCTTTAGCAGAAAAACCGTCCGCGGTTTGACCGGACCGGCTGCGATCTCGCTACATTCCTGATCGAACCCAGCAACTGTCCGGGTTTATGTTAGGAACAGTAAAGAATAGAAAAGCTGCACAGCATTTTTGCGAAGATTGCAATGCGCGTATAATTGTCGTCGGTCCCGCGGATGTGCGGGAGATTTAATCGAATTTAAATTTGGATGACGCCGTTTCTTCGAAAGTTGCTGGGGCAAAACTGGCTTCTGCTGCTAACCATGCTCGCGCTCGCCATCTTTGGAGTCGTGGCGATTTACAGTGCCACTTCCACGCGCGCAGACGCGAATGCAGTGGATTTCTGGCGAAAGCAGGCAAACTGGGTGGTCGTGGGGGTCTTTGCATTTATGCTAACGAGTTTGATTCATTACCGCTGGATCCGCTGGGGCGCGCTACCTATGTATCTGGCTGGTATCGTCTTTCTAATCCTGACGAAGTTTATCGGCACGAAGGTTTACGGGGCGCGCAGTTGGCTGCATTTGGGGCCGGTCAATTTTCAGCCAGCACAGCTTGCGGTTATCGCAGGAATCATGGTTTTGGCGCTGTTCCTGACACAATTTCGCGAAATGCATCCAATGCTACGGTTGCTGCTCTGCGGAGCGATTGCTGCGGCCCCATGCTTGCTCATCCTGATGCAACCGGATCTGGGTGAGGTTATCATTTGGGTGCCGGTGCTCCTGGCGCTGTTGTTCGCTGGTGGTCTTCCTCTGCGATACCTGATTTGCGTGATTCTCATTGGGGTCGCCTTTGTCCCTATCGCCATCAATTTCGGTTTAAAACCGTATCAGCAACAGCGAATCACCGCGTTTACGCATCCCGATATCGACAAGCAAGGCTCCGCGTGGGCGATCAACCAATCTCTCATCGCCATCGGCTCAGGCGGGTGGTCGGGCAAGGGCTTCAAGGCGCCAAACACGCAGATCGAGCTCGGATTCCTCCCTGCCACTGCCGTGCACAACGACTACATTTTTTCCGCGATCGGCGAGCAATGGGGATTTATTGGAGGAATGTTTCTAATTGGCGGATTCGCCTTGCTTCTGATGACGTGTCTCTTTGTCGCTTTTTTCGCTGGCGATCAATTGGGACTCCTTCTGGTTGTCGGGATCACGGCGCTCATCTTCACGCATATCTTCCAAAATATGGGAATGACGATTGCTCTGCTCCCCATCACGGGTGTGCCATTGCCATTGATTAGTTACAGCGGCTCCTTTGTGCTGATGGTCATGTTTGGTCTCGGCCTTGTGAACAGCGTTTGGATCCATCGAAAAATTCCCGCGTGACCCAGTGGTAGCATGCGACCGCCGCGGCGGGCACTTTCGTGACCGGCTTGGGCTGCACGATTTACTTTAGCCTGCTGTTGCCTAAACTCCGGCGCGACACATGGAAGCCGATTACAAGGTCAAGCTGGAGGTTTTCGAGGGGCCGCTCGACCTGCTGCTTTACCTGATCAAGCAGGATGAGATCAACATTTACGACATTTCACTTGAACGCATCACTCGTCAGTACCTCGAATACCTTCAAGCGTTCAAGGAATTGAATATCGAACTTGCCGGCGAATTCATCGTGATGGCAGCGAACCTCATTTACCTGAAAAGCCGGAGCTTGTTGCCGATTGATCAACAGCCGCCTGAAGAAGACGCCGAGGAAGATGATCCACGTTGGGATCTAATCCGGCAGTTGATCGAGTACAAGAAGTTCAAGGAAGCGGCAGCGGAACTTCATCTGCGGCAGATGGAACAGGAGCGGATTTTTGTGCGAGAAGGTAGCATATCGTCGCTGCTGCACGGACCGCTGCGTCTGGAAGAGGTCGGAATTTTTCAGTTGATCAATGCATTCCAGACGGTGATCAAACGGATCGAAGCACGCCAGGATGTGCAGGAAATTTTCGCCGAACGTTTTAGTGTTTCGGAGAAGATTGATATTATTTTGCAACGGGTCGCAAATAATGCGTCGCTACGTTTTTCCGACTTGTTTGGGGCTGCCGTATCGCGCGTGGAAGTCGTCGTAACGTTTCTCGCGCTCCTGGAGCTCATTCGTCTCAAACAAGTCCGCGCTCTCCAGAAAAACATGTTTGAAGAAATTGAAATCGCAGCAGCCGCGTAAGGCACTGGCGATGATGCGATCGGTTGTAGCCACGGCGCCGCGCTGCCGCGCCGGATGCAACGCGCAGAGAACGCTTCGACGCAGCGAGGTAACTACAACGACATGCCGCGAATCTTGATCGCTGGTTGCGGTTATGTTGGTCAGGCGACCGCGGATTTGTTCCATGCCGCAAACTGGGAAGCGGAAGGTTGGACCGCTTCTGAGAAATCAGCAGCGGCGCTATCCACCAAACCGTATCCTGTTTGCCAGGTCGATATTTCAAACCGCGATCAGGTCACAGAACACCCCGGAACATTCGATGCCGTCGTTCATTGCGCGAGTTCGCGAGGCGGCGGAGTCGAGTCGTACCGCCAAATTTATTTGAATGGCGTGCGCAATTTGCTCGATCAATTCGTTGGAACAAAGATGCTTTTTACGAGTAGCACCAGCGTTTACGCGCAACGCGATGGTTCATGGGTGACAGACGAAAGCGAGACTAAACCTGCTCGCGAGACAGGTGGAGTGCTGCTTGAAACGGAAAAGCTAGTGCTCGACCGGCGTGGTACGGTCGCGCGTCTCAGCGGAATCTACGGCCCGGGCAGGTCGGCGTTATTGAGCAAATTTCTAGCTGGCACGGCGATCATCGATCCGGAAAACGATCGCTACGTTAATCAAGTGCATCTCGATGATATTGCGTCCGCAATTTTCCTTTTGCTAACTCGAGAAGCTCAGGGAACTCAAATCCATAACGTGGTTGACGATCAACCGATGCTGCAAACTGATTGCTACCGCTGGTTGGCACAGAGACTGAATCGGCCATTGCCGCCCATTAGAGAATCAACGGAGCAACGTAAACGCGGCGACACCAACAAGCGTGTGAGCAATGCGAAACTGCGGAGTCTCGGCTGGACTCCAAAGTATCCCACATTTGCGGAGGGAATGGAAAGGAGTGTGTTGCCAAGCTTCGGGGACGTCATTCCTAATCTGTCATGTTGAGCGAAGCGAAACATCTCTGACTATTGGATTGATGGCCAGGTAGAAGAACATCTGAGATTCTTCGCTTCGCTCGGAACGACACCCTGGCAGCGGCGTTATCCGACATGTGCAGCTTGTGCCGACGCCAGATCGACGTTTCGATGATTTTCGCGTCGTTCGCCAAAAAGCTGGCGGATCACCTCTTCCACGGGCACTTCCTGCACGTTAATGTCGCTCACGTCGCACGCTTCGAGCAGTTCCCGACATGTTTCGGTGACTTTCGCGCGCGGAACTTTCAACTGGACTGACACCGGCGTTTGTTCCGTTACTTCACCGAAGGCAGAAAGATCGCGCGTCGCCTCTTTTTCGAAAGTGAGACTCAGAATTTTATATCCTGAAAACCGATCGACGATTTCATCCAACGGCCCGTCGAAAAAGATTTTACCGTGATCGATCACCAGAACCCGATGACACAACTCCTGGATATCCTGCATGTAATGGCTGGTCAGCAACGTGACGATAGGATGTTTCTCATTGTAAATACGCAGAAATTCCCGGACCCTATTTTGACTGACCACATCCAGGCCGATCGTTGGTTCGTCGAGAAAAAGCACGCGCGGCTCGTGAATGAGCGCGGAAATCAGCTCCATTTTCATCCGTTCGCCTAACGAGAGCTCACGGACCATCACGTTCATCTTGTCCTGCACTTCCAAGAGTTCAGATAAACCGTCCACAACCTTTTTGAACCGTAGACGGTCGATCCCATAGATGGCGCGATTGAGTTCGAGGGATTCTTGCGCGGGCAAATCCCACCAGAGCGCATTCTTTTGTCCCATGAGCAGGCTGAATTGCCTTTTCATCTCGTTGCGTCGTTCCCATGGAACGAAGCCGAGCACGCGCGCATCCCCGGAGGTTGGATTCAACAGCCCCGAAAGCATCTTGAGCACTGTCGTCTTGCCCGCTCCGTTCGGGCCGAGAAAACCGACGAATTCGCCCTCTTCAATACTAAACGAAACCTGGTCCGCCGCGCGCGTTTCATCGTAACGGCGTTTGACCAGGCCTTTGATTGATCCCCAAAGTCCACGCTCCTTCCGGTACGTGCGATAAACCTTGGTCAGGCCTGAAGTTTCAATCATTGCCATAACTCGTGATTTCCAAGTAAGACGTTACCCCCGATTCGCCTTAGGAAAACTAGCGCGCAGTACGAGAACCTTTTTTGTTATCCCTCGAACTCAATTCACTCTGCGCCAGACAACGTCTTCGTTGTTTCGCCGGTCGATGAGCGCGTCAATTTTTCCATTATCCGCGTAGCGAAATAAGATGCGGCCTTCGACGCCTTTGCGGAAAAAGATTTCGGATCCCTCGGGGAGAAGTTGTTCGCGTTTTCCATTACGTTCGACATATAAACCTTCATCTTCAGAAAAAACCCGTCTCGTTTGACCGGGCGCAAGCTCGTAGTTACCGGTGAAATCTGCGAATTTCTTCGGATCGATCCTGGCAACAGAGGGATCTTCATAGTAACGCATTGCCTGGCTGGAGACGATTTGCCAACTGCCGTTGAGTCGCAACCACGTGTCAGTTACGTGATAACGAGCTGTGAGCTTCTGGCCAAAGATGGTTTCGGTTTCGTCAAGATCGTAACTGAGAATGGCCGTGTCACCGTGAATGACGCTTTGAGGCTTCGCGATCTTGATCGTGCCCGAATAGCCTTTCGGCAGAGGCGTGATGTCGGCAACCAGTTGGGCCTTGTTTAGGTTGCGGCCTTTTTCGTCGGCAAAGATGCAATCGTCGGAAAAGTATTTTTGCCACGGCTCCTTGTTGCCTGGCACTACAGCGTCGAAAAGTTCCTGGGTCCGGCGAACAAGTTCCTCCTGCGTTATGGGCACCGGATCTCCGCAAACTGATGGCAGCGGATTAAGGAAAAGGAGTGTGGGAAGAACAAACAGGATCAGCGGCCGAATGTTCATGCTTGATAACTTGTCCACTTGGTCACTGGCGACCAACAGAATTGTGTTTGAGTCCGGGAAACGTAGCCGACGTCTGTTAGCGGTTACAGAACATCATCCAGACAGCCGAGCAGATGCGCCACAGTTTCTTCGGTTTCGTCGCCCATGTTAGAGAGGCGAAACGTTTTACCTCGAATTTCGCCATAGCCGGGGTCGATCACCAGATGATGTTTTTCCCGAAGTTTCTTCGCCAGCCCGAGCACGTCGATTTCCTTATTGTTCTTGACGCAGGTGAGAGTCTTTGAGCGGAATCCTTTCTCTGCGAAGAATTCGAAGCCAGTTCGGCGGACCCAATCATGCACCAGAGCGTTGGTGCGCGCATGACGACTAAAGCGCGCGTCCAAGCCCTCCTCGAAAATTTCCTCCAACTTTGATTCCAGCGCGTGCATGTGCCCAATACTGGCCGTACTCGGCGTCATCCATTCTGCTTGTTGCTTCTTGAATTCGAGAAAATCAAAGTAAAAGCCGCGGTTCGGAATTCCTTCTGCGCGGGCAAACGCTTTCTTCGAAACGGAGAACAATGAAAAACCTGGCGGCAACGCCAGCGCCTTTTGTGCACCCGTGAGCATCACGTCGATGCCAAGTGCGTCCATGTCGATTTTGACTGCCGAGAATGAGGAAACGGTATCGAGGACGAGCGCCACATCCGGATATTTGGCGAGAGTACAGCAGATTTCCGGGAGCGGATTCATCACGCCTGTTGAAGTCTCGTTGTGGATGAGAGTGACAGTATCGAACTTTCCCGTGGCCAACTGCCTGTCGATTGCTTTCGGATCGATATGTTTTCCCCAATCGACCTGCAGCGGGGCGGCTTCCTTTCCACAGCGCTTTGCGACATCGAACCATTTGTCCGAAAACGCGCCGCACATGCAGCAGAGCACTCCCCGATCGACCAGGTTCCGGATGGATGCTTCCATTACACCCCATGCAGAAGACGTGGAAAGGAACACTGGCTGCTTTGTTCCGAAGAGAGTCTGAAGGCCCGGATGAATCGCTCGGTAAAGGTTCTTAAAATCTTCACCGCGATGCCCAATCATCGGACGTGAAAATGCGGCCCAGGTTTTCTCCGATACTTCAACGGGACCTGGAATGAAAAGTTTGTCGTGCGGAATCACGCCAAACGTTCAACGCGCAACGCGCCTTCGGCAAGCCCACCGAGCGGCAGGCGCCAACTAGTCAACGCTCAAAAGATTGCCCACGACCGGAACATAGATTTCTAGGGCGCGCCCTATGGTCCAGTTGCGGGCAACTTGATCGGCGTGGCATTGAGATGTACGCGTCAGGCGTGAATGCCCAATTTATTCTTTGCATCTTTCTTGCCAGCGCACTCGTCGTGCGCGCTGAATCGGCAGACTACTTCGTGTATGTCAGCAATGAACGCTCTGGAGACATCAGCGTGATTGATGGAGCGACAGACTCCGTTGTCACGACTTTTAAAGCGGGCAAGAGACCGCGCGGGATTCACGCTACTCCAGACGGCAAACGACTCTTTGTGACGTTGACCGGTTCGCCGCGAATGGCGCCCGGCCTGGATGAAACTCGCGCGCCGGCGGACAAAGCTGCCGACGGCCTTGGCGTAATCGATCCAGTGGAGCGCAGGCTGATTGATCGCTGGCATGTCGGGTCGGACCCGGAGCAATTCGCAATAAGCAAGGATGGAAGATTCGCTTTTATTGCGGATGAAGACGATTCGAGCGCTTCCATTATCGATCTCGGCTCCGGGCAGTCTCGCGGAAAAGTGAAAGTCTCGGAGGAACCGGAAGGCGTTGGGGTCAATCCGCGGAATGGCGAAGTCTATGTCACCTGCGAAGAGAAGGGCGAAGTATTCGCGATCGATCCCGATCAACAGCGCGTCGTCGCTACAATCGAGACAGGCGGACGGCCGCGGTCGATTGCATTTTTGCCGGACGGCTCGCGCGCATACGTCGCTTGCGAGAATGGCGGCTATGTTGCCGTTATCGATGCAGCGTCGCACACGTTGCTGTCAAAAATCCAACTGCCAACAGGCTCGCTGCCAATGGGCACTGCAATGGCTAAGGATGGTAAAGAGCTCTATGTGTCAACGGGGCGCGGAAACGCGGTCGTCGTTGTCGATACCGAAAAGAACGCAGTAGCGATAACCATTCCCGTCGGAAATCGCGCCTGGGGAATCGCACTCGACCCGAGCGGATCGAAACTCTACACCGCGAATGGGGCATCGAACGATGTCTCAGTCGTCGATGTAAAATCGCGCAAAGAATTGCGCCGCATCAAAGTGGGCGACGGTCCTTGGGGCATCGCGACTATTTCCAAATAGGGCCTAACGAGTGGGAGTTATCCGCCGGCGTAATTTGGATATCGCTCGCGCAGCTCGTGCGACAGCCGGTCTGCTTCCTCGGTTTTGCCTGCTTGCCGATACGCCAGCGCCGCCTTGCCCAGCGCGCGTGGAGTGATGGCCGGATCATCGTAAAGCAAAGCGACTCCCTTAAAAGCTTTGCCAGCGTCATCGAAATTTCCGCGTTCCAATTGCACTTCTCCTGCGAGCAAACGCGCTTCTGCATTTACGCGTCCCTCGGGCTGCAGCGTCATGATCTCTTCCGCAATTTTCTGAGCCTCGTCCGGCTTATGAGCGCTGATCTTGACCGCGCCGAGCGCGAGCAACACCTTCGCCTTTCCGGCCGGATCTTTCGCTGTCTGCAAATACTTACCGAACGCGTCCTCGGCTTCGGGCAGATTCTTCAGCTTGGTGGCCGTGTCTCCGAGATAAAACAGAAAATCGGGTTTAACGCTGCCCGGATTATCGATCTTGCGAAGTGCGCTCAGGTACTTTTCCGCGGCCTGGAAATTTTTCTCGTTATAATATCCAATTCCGAGCCACTCCAGAACTTCCGGCGGAACATTTGTATTCGGGCTGTTAGCCATGAAACTGTTTACTTCTTTCGTGAGCGCAGTCCGATCTTTCGAATAAAATTGACACAGCATGATCCGGAGCGACGCGAGGTTGTAGTACTGATCCTTATTCAGTTGGCGGGCTGCGTTGAGCGCCGTCAACGCTGTCTTGTAATCCTTTGATTCAAACGCAGCCTTGCCGATGTAATACTGCGCCTGTGCTGCAACTGAGCTCTTTGGGAATTCTCTCAAAAGCTGGCGAAAAGTTTCCATCATGCCATTTGTGTTTTCCTGTTGTCCGAGGATCAAAGCCTTCAACTGCAAAGCTGCCTCCCGCTCGTGCGTCTTGGGATACTTTGTGAGGATCGTGTTTAGATCCGCAACCGCGGCAGCGTAGTTCTTATCTCGTTCGTAAGCCAAAGCTCGTTGAGCCAGCGCGGCAGGCACCTGCGGATCATCCGGAAATGTCTGTACGTAATACGTGAAGGCTTCAATGATGCCGGGAATGTTTTTCGCCTGCGCGTGGCACAATCCCAATTTGTACGCAGCTTCGGTACGCAACTTGGCAGAAAGTTGAGAAGCGCGCAGTTCCTCGTAAATCGGCACTGCTTCCGCGCAATTGTGCTGTTCATAAAGTGCTTCGGCCTTTAACAGTTTACCCTGGTCGGCACGTTCGCTGGTCGGATTCGTTGCGAGAAATTCGTCCACTGCGGAAATCAGCGCTGACGGATCGGAGTTGTACACGTTAATCAACCGCTGATAGGCAGCATCCTTTGCTTCCTCTCGATCCGGATACTTCTTGATAATCTGGCTATATAGCGCTTCAGCCTCCTTCGAGTGACCAAGTTGCCGCTCACTGTTTGCGGCAAGCAACAATACCTCGGCCTGGGCGGCCTCCGGCAGGTTCCCCTGCTCCTTTTTGTACTCCGCGAGCAACTGCGCGTATTGGCCGGTCTGATATTGCAAACGGCGCAGACCAGCCTGCGCGATCGCGCGGAATTTTCCGGCTTCGGGAAGAGCCCGACCTTTCCGCAACAAAGCTTCCGTTCTATCCGCCATCGCCTTGTCGATTTTGCCCTTGTCAGCCTGCACAAGGTCGAGGCCGATCATGCCACCACGCACAGCAGACTCCGCTTTTAACGCCGGCTTTTGGGATTCGTTAGCAAGAGCTTCGTATTGCTTCAAGGCATCGATTTTCCTTCCTCGCGCTACCAAAATGGATGCTGCTGTGATTCGTGCGTCCTCGCGATAAGGATTCGGATTTCCGGCCTCTGCAACCTCCACATATATATTAGCGGCCTCTTCCTTGCGACCGAGAGCTTCAAGACAGCGCGCTTCAAAATAGTGCGCGGAAAGCGCCACCGCCGGTTCCTTTGATTTCCCAGCAGAACGGTGGAAGAGCGGAAGAGCTGCAGCATAATCCTTCTGAGTGAACGCCATCTCAGCAAGAGCGTACGCCGCGGGTCCGGCAAATTCGCTGTCGCCGTAGTCGTTGAGCACTTTCTGGAAATTTGTGCGGGCACTCGACGCGCGATTGAGATTTCGATAGCACTCCGCCAGCGAGAAGTAGGCGTTCGCCCGCCCCGCGCGTCCAGGATAATCGTCGAGATATTTTTGATATTCAGGCGCTGCCAGGTCGTAAAGCTTGCGAGTGAACAGGCCGTTCGCGTAATCAAGTTGACGCTGAGCCGCCTCCTGGCCTTCATGCTGTGATGGCTCTGAAGACTCCTCCTTTAGAGAGCGGAGAACTCTGTCGATTGATTCATCTGCGGGGAGAGCGCGCGGAACGGGCGGTTCATCGACGGGACGCGCCCGGCGAACTTCCGGCTCCGATTGAGCAATGGCGATGCTCGCCGTCAATAGCAGCATCGCCAGTCTCAGGAGGCTGGCTGCGCTGCGCCTCGTTTTCATTTTGCTGTCGCGAAAGCTACGTTGGTTACCCCTGCCTCGGTGCAAATGTTTAACACGCCGATGATGTTCTTGTAGGCACCAGCTTCATCGCCTCGGATCACTACGGCTTGCTCGGAGTTTAATTGGACCAGGCTTTTCAACAATTCGCTCAGTTCAGCGCCACTCAAGGTGCGGCGGTTCACCACTACATTGCCGTCTGCCTTTACATTAACAACCACGTCCCCAATTGGCGCACTTTTCTCTTTGGCAGCTGATGCTTTCGGCACCCTAACATCGAGCTCATTCTCGGTCCGCGCCGCGTTCCACGTCAGCAGGAAGAAAATCAGCAAGAGCAATAGCACATCAACCAGCGGCGCCAGTTGAATGCCTGGATGATGCAGAGGCGCGTGACCACGCAGATTCATTGGAATAAACAGCTTTACAGTTCTTCCTCGATCAGCACGGGAGTTCGCTGGGGCCTGCCGTACTGCAAGGAAAGCAAGGCCAAAACGTGCGTCGTAGCAGCTTCCAATTCCGAGATTAACTTTTGTGCTCTGCCGCGAAAGAACGCATAGAAAATCATCGCTGGAATGCCGATGGCTAGTCCGGCAGACGTGTTCACCAATGCCTCGCTGATCCCGCGCGACAATGCCACGTAACGCGCGGAACCGATGTCGGCTCCCAACGCGCCAAAGGAATGAATAATTCCAAATACCGTGCCAAGCAGGCCAAGCAGCGGCGCAATCATTCCAATATCCGCGAGGTAAATGACCCGATTATTCAGATTGGCTGCGACTCGGGTCCCCTCCGTCTCTGCGATTTCACGAACTAGCTGAAGATCGGCGTTTGGATTTTTGGTCGTGAAATCGAGCACTTTCTGCACGACCCGCGCGATTGCTTCTCCGTGCCGATTGGAAACGGCGAGCAGACCCAGGTAATCGCGTTTACGCAAAAGCGCGTCTGCCGTTGCCATGTAACCGCTCGAAACCACTGCGCCACGACGGATTGTCATCAGGTAAACCACGACCAGCATGACGAAAAAGATCGACAACAAAATGAGCGGAATCATTACCGGGCCGGCTCTGAGGAGCGTCTCCAGGATCGTCTGTGAGCGCTCAGGCACCAAAGGCGGCGTGGCAGTGGCTTCTTGTGCAATCACAGGAGACGCGCTCGCCAGCGCGGCAAAAAGCAGGACCCTAATCTTCATGCCAGAATTTTGTAATGATATGCAGCGCGATTACCGGATGCAAATGCCCCCATTAGGAGATCAAACACACGCCGTCTCTCCAAGTTGCGAGACACGGCAAACCAAAGCTCAGCGGCGTACCAGAAAAATATGCGCCGGTTGAATGTCGGGATCGAGCTCCACATAATTGCGGCGGCCACGCCAGGTGTAGGTCGCGCCACTCAGTAAATCCTGCACCTGATACACGTCGCTATCCATTTGCCCGAAGTTCTCAATCGGAACATAAACAAACGAATTTTGTTTTCGATGCGGATCAAGATTCACCACGACGAGAATGATGTTATCACGCGCGGCGGTCATCTTGCTGTAAAACAGAATGGCGTCGTTCTCGGCGTCGTGGAACCGCAAGTTCGTGTAAAGCTGAAGGGCGCGGTTTTCCTTTCGGATCTTGTTTAGTCGCGCGATCCAGTCCTTGATGTTTCCCGGCGCATTCCAATCGCGCTCCTTGTATTGATATTTTTCGGAATCGAGATACTCCTCGCGGCCCGGCAATGCTTCAGTCTCGCATAGCTCGTATCCGCTGTAGATACCGTAAAGAGGCGAAAGCGTCGCGGCCAGAGCTACCCGAATCATGAATGCGGGCCGCCCGCCATCCTGAAGCACAAACGGCAGGATATCGGGCGTGTTGGGCCAAAGGTTTGGGCGAAAATATTCGCTCATTTCGGTTTGGGTGAGCTCGACGAAATATTCGATGAGCTCTCGCTTCGAATTTCTCCAAGTGAAATACGTGTAGCTTTGATTAAAGCCGGCTTTGGCCAGCGCCTTCATCATCTTTGGCCTCGTGAATGCCTCGGAAAGAAAAATCGTGTCGGGATATTTCTCGCGCACGCCTGTGATCAAATACTCCCAGAAAGGGACTGGTTTGGTGTGTGGATTGTCCACACGAAAGATGCGCACCCCGTGCCCGGCCCAAAACAACACGATGCTCTTCATCTCCGCCCAGAGGTCGCGCCAGTTCTCGCAGCGAAAATTCAATGGATAAATATCTTCGTACTTTTTCGGCGGATTCTCCGCGTATTTGATCGTGCCGTCGGGGCGCTTGTAGAACCAATCGGGATGCATCTTGACGTAAGGATGATCGGGCGAACAATTGATCGCGAAATCGAGGGCGATTTCCATCCCGCGCTTTCGCACCTCTTTTTGTAGCCAATCAAAATCTTCCAGCGTCCCGAGTGAAGGCTCGACCGCTTTGTGTCCGCCAGCTTCGCTGCCGATCGCCCATGGCACGCCGGGATCGCCCGGCTCGCATGTGACCGAGTTATTCCGGCCTTTGCGATTCGTGTGACCAATGGGATGAATCGGCGGGAAATAAATGACGTCGAAACCCATTTTCTTTGCGTCGTCCACCCGACGCAAACAATCACGAAACGTCGTTCCCCGATCGCGCCGGCCTTCAGCCGAGCGCGGAAAGAATTCATACCACGCTCCGATTAACGCTGCCGGCCGATCCACAACAACGCGGGGAGGAGGATCGTACTGTGCCGCAGTTGACCGATCGGGATAAGTTGCCATCAGCACCTCGAGCTCGCCTGACTGGGCGGTTGCGTGAATTTCTGAATTCGCACCGGTCGAAATCTGCCGGGATAACTCCAGCAACCGCTTGTGATCAGCTCGATCGCGTGCGCGTTTGGCGGCAGCTTCTACCAAAGCCGCGCCTTCGAGCGCTTCACTCCGAAGATCGGAAATGCCGGCTTCAAATTTCTTTGTGAACTCGGCTTGCCAACTGCGAAACGTGTCCGTCCATGCCTCGACCGTGTATTCGTAAATGGCCTCATCGTACAAAGTGCATACCCCGCGCCATCGATCGTTATCAACGAAATTCATCGGCGTTTCCCGCCACGCGCGCTTCCCAAGAACACGCCACTTCAGGATCGCCGCCACGACGTCGTGTCCATCCTTGAAAATGTCCGCCTCCACAACCAGGTCTTCGCCAACGATGCGCTTTATCGGGTAGCGGCCGCCATCGATCAGCGGCTGCAAATTCTCGATGACAACGGAAGGAAAAGCCCGAGCCATGGGGCATCAATCAACCGAGATTCGCGGAGAGCGAAAGAACAAATCAATCCTTAGGGGACCCTACGTTACGCTAGTGGGAACATCGCGCCGCCATCCCAAGGTTTTTACTTCGAGCCTTTCGGCATTGTCCGGAGGGATTAGCTCGAACTGAGCGGCCTTTGGCGCTAACCGTTTCGCGCACGCCTACGCCGCGAAATGAAATGCGCACTCGTATAGCCCCGAGTTGCGCATCATTTGCCGGCGCACCTTCGTGCGCAAAACGGCCTCGAACATGTCCTGTTCCAGTCGGCCTATGATTGGGTAACGATCCACGAGATTCAGAATCGGCGAATGGCACTCGAGAATCCTGGGTTCGCTGTCCGCGTGATTGTTAGCGAACTGGGACATGTAGCCCTCTGCATCGCGCACATTGGCCAGCCATTTGGCGCGCTCAGCAACTGTGTCTCCCTTCGCCTTGGCCTTGAGCGCAGCAGTCTTCTTCTCAAAAATACTGTAGAGAAGCTTCTCCGGAGCGTTAGGTCCGTAGATTTCCTCCGCCGATTTCAGCAGGTCAAGAGTAAGCTGATGGCTGTCGGCCTGAAAAAGATCATGGCTGCGCCGTGTCAGTCGATAGACCATCTCAGGGCGGCCCATCTTTTGCGGGCGACGCCACGTATCCAGGTAACCGTCGCGTTGGAGGGTGAGACAATGCTGCTTGATGCCCATGTAGCTCATCTTCATTCTCTCCACCAGCTCGTTCACGGACATTCCCCTGGTGCGTTTGAGTGAGTTAATGATTTCAAGTCGTTGAGTGCGGCCAATTTCCGCGATTAAACGTTGGTTCATAAATGACAAAGTGACAGTTGAGTGACAAAAACCGAAGTTGGCGACTTTACACGGCGCAATCTTTATTACGCAAGCTTAAAGTTTAGGCAACGAGCCAAACGAAAAGAAATTACAAAGAGAGTCGCTGCTATTTTGCGATGACAACGTCGCCGCTTTGGATGGGGCGCGGCAGATCGGCCCACTGGATCGTGACATTGCTGAAGTTCACTGAAATGCCGGCACACATCAGCGGGTCGGGTTTATCGCAGACGTGGAAGTGCAGGTGCGGCTCCGTGGAATTGCCAGACGAACCGAGTTTGGCAATCACGTCGCCGGCTTTTACTTCATCGCCGCTGCATTCTCGACTACGCGGAGTTTACCCTGAGCGAGAGAAGCGAGTCGAATGGGCTCCGTTCGAAATGACAAGCAGCGTCAGGAATAGAGATATTCGTCGTGGTACTCGCGCTGCGGCGCGAACTGGACCTGCTCGTTGCCGGTCTCCGGATACTCGAAGATTTCGCCTTCGTAATTTCTGATGACGATTTTCTCGTTGTCGTGATAAAGAATGTAACCGGGATTGATAGGCACCTTGCCGCCGCCGCCGGGCGCGTCGATCACAAATTGCGGCACAGCGTAACCGGTAGTGTGACCGCGCAGGCCTTCGATGATTTCGATTCCCTTCGCGACCGAAGTACGCAGATGCGACGATCCGTTGATCAGGTCGCACTGATAAATGTAATATGGACGAACGCGACACATGAGAAGTTTGTGCACAAGCGTCTTCATAGTTTCCAGTTCGTCATTCACGCCTGCAAGCAACACGCTTTGGTTTCCGAGCGGGATACCCGCGTTGGCCAAGCGCTCCAGCGCCTGCTTCACTTCAATCGTCAGCTCGCGCGGATGATTCACATGCACACTCATCCAAAGCGGATGATATTTCGCCAGCATCGCGCACAGCTCAGGTGTGATGCGTTGGGGCAGGAAAATCGGAACGCGCGTGCCGATGCGGAGAAACTCAATGTGCGGAATCGACCGCAACCGTGAAAGCAGCTTATCGAGCTTATCATCGCTGAAAATCAGGGCGTCGCCGCCGCTCAAGAGGACGTCGCGCACCTCGGTATGCGCTTCGAGATAACGAAACGCTTCCTCGAAATTTGTGTGCAATTCCTGCTCGCCCACACCGCTGACGACGCGGCTGCGAGTGCAATAGCGGCAGTAACTGGCGCAACGATCCGTTACTAAAAACAGGACGCGGTCCGGATAACGATGTGCTAATCCCGGTACGGGCATGTGCGAATCTTCGCCGCAGGGATCGGCCATATCGTAGGGCGATATCCAGGTCTCCTCGATCCGCGGAATGACCTGACGCCGGATTGGATCCTCGGAATTGTCCCGCGGCACGAGGTTAAAAAAGTGCGGCGTCACTGCGAGCGCGAGTTTGTCGCCTGAGAGCAAAACGCCGCTACGCTCCTCATCACTCAGCTCGAGATGTTTTTCCAGCTGAGCGAGGGAAGTAACTCTGTTCTTGAGCTGCCATTTCCAATCATTCCAGAGTTCCGGCGCGGCCTCTGGCCAATAACCTGGCGCGCGCGAGATGAACTCTTTTCCGTCCCCTTTTTCTTGGGTAATCATTTTCAATTGTGGACGAAAAAGTTAAGAGCCTTAAATATCGTGTCAACGGAGGCACTTTCTTGTGCGCTACTTACTCGTTAGTCCTCATCCGATTGGGTGATGCGCTCAGTCCCGGCGCAGCGCGAAGCGGTCGGTCACACAGCTATTTGCCGCCAAGCACGCTTAACTCCCAGCGGTAACCGTCCGGATCATGGAACCAAAGGCCCATGTTTTTCGATCCCGCAGCTTCCGGACCGATTTCGTCGCCGGGATCCTCAATGTCGGCATCGATACTTTTCAAATGCGCGAGCGCTTTTCGTAATGTCGCCATGTTCGGCACGTGAAACGACATGTGATCAATCGTTTCAGGTGAAGGCTTTCCTTTAAACAGTGCAATCGTAACGTTGTCGTTGCCAACCGCGACGCCGTTTTCGTAATCGAATTCTTTGCGCAATCCCAGCGCGCGCTGGAACCATTGCGCGCTTTTCTGCGGATCGCGTACAGCCAGCCCAAAGTGACCAACTTCCCCGAGGGTGAATGGCACTTTCATATGAAGGCGTTGAATCCTTGGATCTCTAAATCAATCGATCTCCGCTGGTTCGGAGCCGTTTCGAGAAATGAGCGGCTCCATGAAGTGCCGGTTGAAATCTGTCAGTGCATCGCGTGGCGTCTCTCCTAGTCCACTGGCGCCCCGTCGCACTTCTGGTCCAATAAAGGCCAGCCAGATGTCTCCCACCATTCCCATTCTTGGACGCAAGCGCGCGGCCGGGCTGCGCGGATGGTTTTCGAGGAAGTCCTCGACGTCCTCTTGTATGACAGAAGGAAGTTCCTCAATTGCAAGCGAGACCATACTCCAGAAACGTGCGCCAACTGTCATCTGGACGTGAAAGCGGCTTCGCAATGTGATTCGTTGAATCGTTGACGTGTGAATCGCCTTGCTTTGTGATTCGTCAAATCGTGATTCGGCACGCGAATCACGAATCTTGCGTTGCGAACTATGCCAAGTCGTCAATTCGCCGAATGACGAATCTCTAATTACGAATTTCGGACTCGATCAGTCGCGTCCCCAAACCATGGCGACAGAAGTCGTGAGACTGCCACCCATGTTGAACGTGAGGAATTTCTTCGCGCTCTCGATCTGCCGCGCGCCGGCTCGTTCCGTCAGCTGTTGATACGCTTCGAAGACCTGGCGAACACCTGTCGCCCCGACAGGGTGACCGTCGGCAATCAAGCCGCCGCCCGCGTTTACTGGAATTTGAAAAGCTCCTTTGAATTTTTCCGTGCGCACTTGCGGCAACGCTGTGGCGCCGCTTTTCACAAGCTCGACGCCTTTGCCGGACTCGGCGAGTCCGAGAATTTCGTAGGCGACAATTTCGGTGATGGAAAAACAATCGTGCACTTCTGCGCCTTGCAGGTCGCGCGGCGTCAGATTGGCCATGCGGAAAGCTTTCTCGGCGGCTTTGCGCGCAATCGAAAACGTGGGCGCATCCTTTTTGTCGAGCGGCAGATAATCGGTGGTGTGACCGTAGCCAAGAAGTCGGGCAATCTTGTTTTTATCGCGGTCGATCTTGTCCAGATATTTTCCGGAAACGAGAACAACCGACGCCGCGCCATCGGTAATTTGGGAACAATCGGAAACTTTAAGTGGCGGAGCGACGCTTGGATTCTTGTCGGACACTTGCGATGCGCAATCGAGGGTGAGATCAGCGTCACGCATTTGTGCGAGCGGATTCAACTTGGCGTGTGCATAATTTTTCCATGCGACCAACGCCAGATCTGCCTCGGTCGCTCCGTATTTCTCAATGTAAATCTGCGCGATCCGCCCGAACAATTTGGGGAACATGAAATCGCCGTACTCCGGCTTTTCATTGTGATAATCGGCAGCTGCTCCCAGCACATCCGACCCCTCGAGCGACGACATCGTCTTCTGCTGTTCCGCGCCGACAACGAGCACGACGTCATAAAACCCGCCCATGATCCATTCCGCGCCGAGCAACACCGACAACGCCCCGGACGCGCACGCCGCTTCGGTGTGCATCGTTGGAATTCCACGTAGTTTCGGATCGATCTCCGGAATGAACGCCCCAAGCTGCAACTGCTTGGTGAACTGGCCTGCGTTGAAATTGCCAACCGCGCCCGCCTGAATTTCACCTGGATCGATCTTTGCGTCGTCGATCGCCTTTCTGCCGGCCTCGATGATGATGTGCCGGATCGTTTTTCCTTCCTTCTTCAGGTTGCGCTTAAAATCGGTGCGCCCGCCGCCGAGAATATAAACTGACTCGCTCATACTTTACCTTAGCCTATTTCTTCAGCGAGTCATCCTGAGCGAAGTCGAAGGATCCCGTGTAACTAGTTTTCGGTTTGCCAACAGGATTCCTCAGCTTCATCCGGAATCACGGCCTTTTTTCAGGTTAACCGCCGAAGGCATTGATCCCCGTGATGTCGCGGCCGACGACCAATGTGTGGATGTCGTGTGTGCCTTCGTACGTTGAGACGGTCTCAAGATTCATGACATGGCGAATCACGGGGTAGCGATCTGTGATGCCTGCGGCACCGAGGATGTCGCGCGCCTTCCGGGCACATTCCAGCGCCATCCAAACGTTGTTTCGTTTCGCCAGCGAAATCTGTGCGGGACGCGCGGAGCCCATCTCCATCATGCGTGTGAGACGCAACGCCAACAATTGCGCCTTGGTAATCTCCTGCACCATCCAAACAAGCTTTTGTTGCACTAATTGGAAGCTGGCAATTGGGCGGCCAAATTGTTCGCGCGATTTGGCGTAAGCCAGCGCCGTTTCGTAGCAGTCAATGGCCGCGCCAATCACACCCCATGCGATGCCTGCGCGTGCGTGTGAAAGACAGGACAACGGCGCGCCGAGCCCGGACGCCTTGGGCAAACGATTCTCAACGGGTATCCGGCAGTTCTCGAACCAGCATTCCGATGTGCGCGACATGCGCAGACTAAACTTTCCCTCGATGTCCTGCGCGCGAAATCCGGGCGTGTCCTTCTCTACGACAAACCCTCCCACACGCCCATCGTCATCCTTTGCCCAAACAACTTTAATATCCGCAATCGAAGCATTGCCGATCCAACACTTGCTGCCGTTCAAAATGTAATGGTCACCTTCGCGTTTGGCGCGGGTTTCCATGCCGCCGGGATCTGAACCATGTCCGGGTTCTGTCAGCGCAAAACACCCGGTAAGTTTGCCCGAGACCAATCCCGGAAGCCAGCGCGTTTGTTGCTCGGGCGTCGCGAAACTGTGAATGGCGTGTATAACAAGCGAGCCCTGCACTGACGCCAGCGAGCGCAAACCGGAATCAGCCCGCTCGAGCTCCTGCATAATGAGGCCGTACGCCGTGTAGCTAAGACCAGCGCAGCCGTGTCCTTTCAAATAAGGAGCATAAAAACCCAACGCGCCCATGCGCGGCGTGAGGTGTTCCGGAAACGTTCCCGCTCGATGGCACGGAACAATCTCGGACATGACCTCCTCCTGCACAAAAAGCCTGGCCCGATCGCGCGCTGAGCGTTCTTCCTCCGTGAGAAGCTCTTCGATGTTGTAGTAGTCCAGCGAGGTCATGTTGTGGGAACCCGGAGTCATGCGTGCAAGTTTAACGAGCGCCCGACGCGAAGACAACGCTCGGCAGCGCGTCTGTCTCTCGTGTCATGTCGAGCGAAGTCGAGACGTCTCTCGATGGTTCTGAAAGAGTAAGAGATTTGATTCGCTCACTTCCCGTTCGCTCAGCCGCCGGCCCTCCGGTCTATGTCGTACCTTCCGCAGCCGCTTCATTCTCAACTGCGTTCCGCCGAGTTTTACTTCGCTCGGATTCGGCGGTAATTGCGCGAAGATCTGCCCGGCGTTCGACTGCGTCTATTTCGTTGTTGGTAAACCCGCGGCTTTCCAGGCTTTAAAGCCACCGACCATGGAGCGGACATTTTTGTAGCCCATTTTTTGCAGGCTTTCGGCCGCGAGCGCGGAGCGTCCACCTCCACCGCAATGACAAACGATCATTGCGTTTTTGTCAGGGACTTTCTCTTCGATATCGAGCTCGATCGTTCCGCGAGCCATGTGAGTCGCATCGGGAATATGTTCCTCGTCCCATTCTTCTTTCTCACGAACATCGACAATGACCGCTTCGCCGCTCTTTGACTTCGCTGCGGTTTCTGTCGGGGAAATCTCAGTGATTTTCTCCTTCGCCTCTGCAACCAATTTTTCAAAACCAGATGGCATCACTGGCAAAATGGGAGGCACATCGAAAAAATCAAGGCGGGAGCGTGATGTGCGGCGCGCCCGGCGGTCGCGTCCTACCAATTATTTTATGTCAGGCCGCCATGTGACTACTCGTAACGCAGCGCTTCGATCGGATCGAGCGCTGCGGCTTTGCGCGCCGGGTAAAACCCAAAGAAAATTCCAACCGCAGCGCTAAATAAAAATGCAATCGCAATCGAACTAATTGAAATCAGCGTCGGCCAATTTGCATAAGCAGATAGAATTTTCGACGCGCCAATACCGCAGACGATTCCAATCAAACCTCCGACCGAACTCAACGTCACAGCTTCGATCAAGAATTGGGTGAGAATGTCGCTGCCGTGCGCGCCCACGGCCATGCGCACACCGATTTCACGTGTACGCTCCGTGACACTCACCAGCATGATGTTCATGATTCCGATTCCTCCAACCACAAGCGACACTCCGGCGATTGCGCCAAGCAAAAGCGTCATTACGCGCGAAGTCGCGGTGGCTGCCTGGGCGATTTCCTGTTGGTTACGTACGGTGAAATCGTCGTCGCGTCCGGGACGAATGTTGTGCCGCTGCCGAAGCAGGGAAATAATTTGTTGCTGAGCCGCCTCGAGTTGCTGTGGATCGCCGATTTGCACATTGATATTGCGAAGAGTTGTGCCGCCGATGACGCGTTTCATCGCGCTGGTGTAGGGCATGATGACGATGTCGTCCTGGTCTACGCCTTGCGTGCTCAATCCCTTGGGCATCAGAACACCGGTGATGGTGAACGGGACCTCTTTGATTCGTAAGGTCTGTCCGATCGGATTTTCGTTTCCGTAAATCTGCGTTGCGGTGGTGCGGCCGATTACACAAACCTTGTTCGCGCTGCGAACGTCTTGCGATGTAAAGGGCGCACCATCGGCGAACGGCCATTGTCGTATGTCAAAGTAATCCGCTGACTCTCCGTAAATGCGAGTAAACCAATTCTGATTTCCTGCTGCCACTTGCGTGGTCGAAACAACTTCTTCGCTTACTCCTATGACGCCCGGCACTTCGCGCCGGATCGCCTCCGCGTCTTCGATTTTCAGCGTGCCGGCGCCGCCCCACCCCGTTCGAATACCGCTCGAAGTGGTGCTGCCGGAAAAGATAAGGATCACATTTTGTCCGAGACTGGCGATCTGCGCTTCCACTTGAGCCTTCGCTCCGTTGCCGATCCCGACCATCGCAATGACCGCGCCAACACCAATGATGATGCCGAGCGCGGTCAGCACGGAACGTAGTTTGTTCCGCCGCAATGCGCGAAGTGCGACGTTAAATGTTGGTCCAATTCTCATGTAAGTGTCTGGTTTGATCGTGACTCCCCGTCCGGTGCACACGGCCCGCGCACGGCGGGTAAACTGGGTCGCGCCCCACCATTTTGAAGCTGCGCTCTTGCATCCAATCGCCGCGAAACGACGTGATCATCCAGAATTGCGCCGTCGCGCATCATGACGTTGCGCTTTGCGTAAGCCGCGATGTCAGGTTCGTGCGTCACCATGATGACGGTGATCCCGCGCTCGTTAAGTTGTTGAAAAATTGCCATGATCTCGACGCTGTTCCGGCTATCCAGATTGCCGGTCGGCTCGTCCGCAAGCAGCACCTCCGGCTCATTGATCAGAGCCCGCGCGATCGCCACGCGTTGTTGCTGGCCGCCTGAAAGCTGACTCGGGTGATGATCTTCACGTCCCGCGAGGCCGACGGATGCAAGAACGCGATCCGCTCTTTCACGAAGTTCTGCGTTTGTCAGCTGCTGTGCGCTGTAAACTAAGGGCAACTCGACATTCTCGCGCGCCGAGGTACGCGGCAGGAGATTAAAATTCTGAAACACGAAACCAATTTTGCGATTCCGGATATCGGCGAGTTGATCTCGATCCAGCCTGGAAACATCTGCACCGTCCAGGACATAATGGCCTGTCGTGGGCCGGTCGAGACAACCCAGAATATTCATAAGTGTCGATTTTCCAGAACCGCTCGCACCCATGAGCGCAACAAATTCGCCGCGTTTGATCTCCAGCGACACACTGCGCACGGCGGGCACTTCCATTTCGCCTGTGCGGTACGTCTTATGAACATCGATTAAACTGACGACGGCACCGTTATTCATCTTTTCGCCCTATTGCTGCGGCTGCTTCCGCCACTACTTGTCATTCCGAGCGAAAGTCGAGGAATCCCGTGGTGTTAAGGTTGCATCGCGGGGCGGCTCGACTTCGCTCCACATGATCATCATGGAAATCGTCGGGGTCCCCCGAAGGGATTTGCCGGAGGCGATGGCCCGGCCGCGGTTGAGGCGAGCTCGGCTGTCACGACGCGGTCGCCTTGCATCAGGCCTTCGACAACTTCAGTCACGATACCGTCACTGATCCCCGTCTTAATCTGCCTTGCCTCTGGGCGATTGGCGCCAGATGGCAAGACATAGACCGTGCGCTGAGCACTCTGCTGCACACCACCACCACCGCGTCCCGTAGCCGGACGTCCCCCTTGACTTGTGACCGTTTTTCTTATCTCAACCGGTGTCGCATCCGGCGGACGATAGCGCAGCGCCGCGTTTTTGATTTGGAGTACATCATCCTCGTGCGATACGATGATTGAAACGTTCGCCGTCATTCCCGGTTTCAACTTCAGCTCCGGATTGCTCACTCCGATAACCGTGTCGTATGTGACTACGTTTTGCACCGTGATCGGGGCGTTCCGCACCTGGACGACTTTTCCGCGAAACGTCTCCATGGGAAAAGCGTCCACAGTGAAATCGACATTTTGATCGATCTTAACGACGCCTACATCCGCCTCCGCCACATTCGTGTCGATCTGCATTTTCGTGAGGTCGTTCGCAATCGCGAAGATGACCGGCGCCTGCAGACTGGCCGCGACGGTCTGGCCAACATCGACACTGCGCGAAATCACGACGCCATCAATGGGCGAGGTAATCGTGCAATGCTCGAGATCGGCCCGCGCTTTATCGAGCGCGCCCTGCTTGATTTTCACGTTAGCTTCGGCCTGATGCAGGGTTGCCATTGCCTGGTCCAGATCGGCTTGAGATGAAGTTTTCCTGGCGAAAAGTTCCTGGATGCGAGTGGCATTTACTTTGGCGAAGTCGAGCGCGGCCTGTGCGTTGGCCAGGTCACCCTCCGCTTGCGTCACCGTAGCTTGAAAAAGGACCGGATCGATTTGGGCGACTACCTGACCGGCTTTCACCTGTGAATTATAATCCACAAACAATTTCGCGATATTTCCCGAAACCTGACTGCCCACCTGTACATTAACCACCGGATTGAGTGTGCCGGTTGCCGTAACCGCCTGGGTGATCGGGCCGCGCGTGATAGTTGCGGTCTGATAATTCGCAGCGCCGCCTTGGCGGCACTCATGGACAACCGCAGCAACGACTAGCAGTCCAATAATGATGAGGAGCGAGGAGACAAAACGTTTCATTCGAGCGGTGGTTGACTGCGCTTATAAGTAAGAGACAGGAAGAAATGATGCGCCGCTACATCCAAATCTACTCCATCATGCTGCGTAACTCGCTCATCCGCGAGCTGAGTTTCAAGGCGAACTTCTTGTTATGGATGGTTGTGGAGGTCCTTTGGTTCTGCGGGCAAATCGTCTTCTTCAGCATCATTTTCGCCAATGTCGATCGTATTGGTGATTGGACAAAGTGGGAGGTCGTGCTGCTCATCGGCACGCACCAAATGATTGCCCAGCTTTTTCAGGCATTCTTTTTTGTTAACGTCGCGAACATTCCGGAACTCGTGCGCACGGGAAAATTGGATTCCTTGCTGGTTCTACCGATCGACAGCCAGTTTGCTGTTTCTACGAAACAATTCAGCCTCGACAGCATCGTCAACGCCGCACTGGGCGGCTTAGTCGTTTGCGTAGCGCTTTCCCGTCTTAATGTCGTGCCGACTCTGACGTCGGTTTGCCTTTATCTGATTGCCATCGGATTTGGTATCGCCGTGCACTATTCCATCATGCTTGGGCTGGCCGCGGCCAGTTTCTGGATCGTCCGCGCCCAGGGACTGGTTTATGGTTATTTTAATTTCCTCAACATCGCGCGTTATCCAGACGCTATCTTTCCATGGCTGTTCCGCGTGATTTTCGGCTGGATTATCCCGGTCGTCATTATTGCAAACATTCCCGCACGCCTGTTAATCAAGTCACTCGGGCAACCCTGGCTGTTGATGCTACATCTTGTCGCTGCCTCGACTATTGTTTTCCTCCTGTCGCGCGGCTTCTGGAAATTTGCCCTTCGGCACTACTCAAGCGCGAGTTCGTAGGTTTCGATTAGTGCTTTTCCCTAGGTATCAACGCATTTCCGAGGCGCGGTGAACTTTTTGACCGAATCCGCTTGCGCCGACTGGGAAATGTTCTTAATTAAGCGTCCATTTTTCCTGCGCTACCGATTTAGGAAGTGCCCCTGCTATGGCAAAACCAACTAAAAAGAAGAGTTCTGCAAAAAGGCCCGCTGCGAGTAAAGCTCGACCAGCACGCAAGGCGCCTGTCAAAAGGCCGGTCTCGAAAAAGGTCTCCCGGACCGCGAAAACCACCAAAGGCGGACCTTCCAGAAAAGAAACGACTGAGTCTCCGGCCCTGCTATTGGGTATGAATCATCGCGAGAAAAGACTCGATCCCTTTGTCCGCCAGCAGAAAGAAAAACTTCTTCAGCTTCGAGACGCCATGGTCGATTCCATGGCTGGCGTTGCCCAGGACACTCTGCGGTCGCGGGCCGAAGGCAGCGAGGCTTCTGCGTTTGGAATGCATCAGGCCGACGCCGGATCGGACGCTTACGATCGCGATTTCGCGCTGAGTTTGCTTTCGCAGGAACAGGACGCGCTTTACGAAATCGATCAGGCGCTCAAGCGCATTGAGCTGGGGACCTACGGAAAGTGCGAAATGTCAGGCAAACAAATCCCCCGCGCACGGCTTGAAGCGATTCCATTCGCGCGTTTCACCGTTGAGTGCCAGTCGCAACTGGAAAAGCAAAATAAAGCGTCGCGGGTGCGCCAGTCGGTCACCTCTCTGTTCGGCTTGACCGAGGAGGAAGGCGGCGAGGCCGAAGAGGAAGAAGTTGCGCCGGCGGAAGTGAAGGAGTAACGAACAAATGGCGCAGGAAATTGTAACGCTGGAATGCACCGAGGCCAAAGCCCTGGGTAAGCCTGCCTCGCGTTATATGACCACACGGAACAAGAAGAGCCCGCGCACACCTAATCGGCTTGAGAAAAAGAAATACAATCCGCTCTTAAGACGGCACACGTTGCACCGCGAAACAAAATGATGGGCCCTAAAACCGCCAAACGCCGTTCCGCTTTTCGCCGGGCGAATCGCGCCATGCCGCGTCGGCGAATCGATATTACCATCGAGGCAATCGACTACAAAAACCCGGATCTCCTGAAAAAATTCGTCACGGAGAGTGGCAAGATTCTCCCGCGCCGCGTTACAGGCATGCCTGCGCACCTGCATCGCAGGATCACACGTGAGATCAAGCGCAGCCGATCGGTGCTGATGATGAAATAAGGCGCGCATTTCGCGCCTTCTGTAGCCGCGCCTCTGTGAGACGCCCCTCTCACGCGCTGCGAGCGGCCCAGCGGCACGTCACACTTCGCAGAGCGAAGTGACTACAGCTACGCGCGCCGCGTCTTTTCGCCCTGCTCGATCAGTTTCCAGAATTCGCGAGTCTCGCCCAGTTGAGCATCTTCGGACACCGGCAGTTTGCTCCGGAAAAGAAAGTCCTGAAACGTGTTCTTGTGTAAAACGCGATGAACCCTGATGCCTTCTTCGGTCTTCGCAAAGTAAATCCGGTAATCTTTGGCACGATAGCGATATAGCTTTTTACCTTTGCGCTGGATCACCCCGAACCGATCCGAATCGAGGTGGTCGAGGTCCTCGGGTAAAATTTGGAACTCCGCGAGCAGCTCAAGCTGCAATTTCTTCGGAAGCGCCGAGATCTCGGCCGCGCTCAATTCATTAAAGATTATTTGAAACATGATGCTCGTAACTGCGTTGAAGCGTTAAATCGTTGAACCGTTCCAATTGGAGGGTGGAGCTCTGCGACGCCTAAGGAACGACGCCGTGGCGCGTTTGCACAGGGCTCGGGGAGCTCGCCCCTCCAAATTGTGATCCACTAGGCATCAACATCGCTCAAACATAAACTCGCCGAACGCGAGTGCCAATCCTGGTAACAATTTCCCAAGGAATCGTGCCAGCAGTCTTTGCCAGTTCCGCGCAGGAAATTTCCTCGTTTCCGTCGCGTCCCATCAAAACAACCTCGTCGCCCACTTGCGCATTATCGAGCTTGCTAACATCGATCATCATCAAATCCATCGTCACGCGTCCGAGAACAGCGCAACGTTGCCCAAGAACCAGGACGGCGGCGTCACGATTAGAAAGGTGCCATGGATATCCATCGGCGTAACCAGCTGACAAGGTTGCGATCCGCATTTTTTGAGGAGTAATAAACGTGCGGCCATAGCTGATTGAACTTCCCTTCGGCATATCGCGCACCAACGAAATTCGCGTTTTCCATGTCATGGCTGGTTTAAGAAGTTTCTGAAATTCCGGAAGCGGTGAAATCCCGTAAAGGACGATTCCGGCGCGTACGATGTCAAAGAGTCCCCGGGCCTGAGCGAAAGCTAGAATCCCCGCGCTTTGGAGGACATGCGCTTTATAATCGATTGGAATGGCGGCGCGAAATTGCTTCATGATTTCGCCAAAGCGCAAAAGCTGATCCCGCGTGTAGTCCGCATCTTCACCAGACACCGGCAAATGGGTCGAAACGCTGTGAATCCTGATATTCGCAAGTTTCGAGATGCTCTTGAGAACGTCCAAGGCTTGGTCCTCCGGAACTCCCATGCGGCCCATGCCTGTATCGATCTTGAAATTCACGGACACAGACGAGCGGAGCACAACCCGATTGAAATCTTGTGCTTCCTCGAGCGCAGAAATTGTGGGAATGAAACCGCGCTCGGCGATTGTCGATCTTTCGCCCGGCAGAGCGGGCCCGAGAATGATGATCGGATGCGAGAAGGATTCACGCAGCGCCAATGCCTCTTCCAGATTTGCCACGCCGAAAAGTTGCGCTTGACCTGCGAGCGTTTCCGCTACGCCCATCAAACCATGCCCATAAGCGTTCGCTTTGACGACGGCGAGCACCTCGGCGGAGCCGACGCGTTCGCGCACGATTTTGGCATTGTGACGCAATGCGCTCCGATCGATTTCGGCCCAACAACGATAAATTCCCTTCATTTCGGCATGGTGATGTGCGGCTCGCGCAAGTAAATCGGTTCGAGCGGTGGCAAAGAAAAGCTGCGCTGCGGCTCTCGCGCAAGTCTGGCGAGCACTAGAGCCGAGGGGAAACGAACTACGGCGCGCTCAAATTGCGGGAGCAAATCCGAGGTAAAGACTGGCATTGCCGTCCCAATCGCGTTGAGTTTCGGTTTCAGTTCGGACTCTGAGAAAAGCGTTGGGCCTTCGACCACGTTGTTTGCGCGGATGCGCGCAAAGAAAAAAGATTTCCTCCGAGCGTCTCCGATCACACAGTAATCGTGTGCGTCGCATTGCATTGCCGGGATAGATGGAAAACCGATCAGGTGCGCACCAGAAGAAATCTGCAATCCGATCGCGGCTGAGATCGCTATGCGCGTCCCCGCGTACGAGCCAGGGCCAAGTCCGACGATGATCGTGTCTGGAGCGCCAAATCTTTCCGATGCAGCGGCGAGATTCTCAAAAAAGACAGCGGAATCTTTTCGATCGTTTGGCCACTCCCGCGTGAGATCGGTATCGTCCTGATCCAACCACGCCAGACTGCCGCGCGCTGTGGAAAGTTCCAGCGCAAGAATTTTCACGTTCCCTGGAAAGTAATAGCGCGCTGATTCTCGGATTTTATCTCAAATAGAATCCAGCGCGCTTGTTCAGGAATGAATTCCGCGAAGCGATCAGCCCATTCGATCACCGAAACTCCGTCACCAAAAAAATAGTCGTCCACGCCGAGCCGCGCGAGGGACTGGCGATTCTCCACGCGAAAGAAATCAAAATGGTAAACAGGCAGTTGCCCATCTCGATATTCGTGCACAATTGTAAACGTGGGGCTGGCAACGGCAGCCTTGCTTCCCATGCCGGCCACGAAGCCTTTCGTAAATAAAGTTTTGCCGCTCCCCAGTTCGCCCTGCAAGGCTAAAACCGATCCCACTTCGACATCCTCTGCAAGTCGCCGTGCGAGTGCTTCAGTATCAGCCGGACTGTTGGAAATGAACGTAGCCACGAGCTAGAAGTTGGTTGTTTTTAGTTGATAGTTGAGAGAGGGAACCAATTCGAGTGAGCGGTAACTCCTGGAATTTTCTTCGCCATTCTCGCTCCAGACGGTTTCTGTCACGCGGCGGAATGGCAAAGAGCAATTCGTAGTCTTCGCCCTTTGAAATTGCGTCATCGATCTTCGCACCCCGGGTAAGCGGCAGATTCTGCGTCTCGACGGCAAATCCGACTCGGCTGGCCCTTGCAAGTCGTGGAAGATCGGCTCCCAGTCCGTCGCTTAAATCCATCATGGCGTGGATGGAGAAATTTTTTGTGAGCCACCGCGATTCCGCGATTCGCGGAACGAATTGCAAATGCTTTCGTTTTATGGCACCCCCCAGTCGACCAGTAACAAAAAGATCATCGCCCGCCTTGCCGCCGCGACGCGATACACAACGGTCTCTTTCGACAAAGCCAACAACGCTAACCGAAATCGCCACGGGCCCGGGTGTGCTACTCGTTTCGCCACCGACTATGGTGACTTTGAACCGCCTCGCGGCCCGGCGCAGTCCGCGATAAAGCTCCTCCACCCATTCAACCTTCGCTTGCTCGGGAGCAATAAGCGTGATCAGGGCAAATTGAGGGACGGCCGATGTTGCCGCGAAATCGCTGAGCGGACGCATCATCGCTTTCCAGCCAATGTCGCGCGCGTTCGCGTTCGCCAAGAAATGCACGCCTGCGACAACGCAATCGGTTTTGAGCACAAGAAAGTCGCGGCGATCGCGGGTTTCCACCACAGCGCAATCATCTCCCGGGCCGTGGACAACGGCTTCTGCGAGCGGAAGATCAGGCAAAAGCTGGCCGAGCAGCCGGTCTTCTCCGATCTCGCGCAGTTTCATTGTCCGTTTCCAGCGCCCGCGGCGCAATGTCAGTTTGAGCGTGGGGGGTGTTGTCCCAGGCTATGGATAATCTGCACCTTTGGCACCAGACTCGCGAAGGCTCATGGGGAAAAGATCTCCGGAAATGCAAGGGCGGTGAGAGTTAACGAATTGAAGAGCGAATGCATCGTCATCGCGACCAGGATGGAACCGCTCCACTCGTATGCAATCGCGAAACAACCCCCCAAAACAAACAACGGCGCAAATGAGGGTAAGTGGGCGTGCGCTGCGGCGAACAGCAGCGCGCTAAATGTGACGCCTAGCAGGCGGCCGAAATAGCGCTTGAGTACACCGTAAATAAAAAATCGAAAAAGAAATTCCTCGACTGCCGGCGCGATTGCCACGGCGAAAACGATGATCATCATTCGCTGCTCAATCGTGCGCGATCCGCTGAAAAACTCGACGATGTTTTGCCTGCTCGGGCCGCCCTTGAAAAGCCGCTGTGTAATTGCGTCAGACAGCAAAATCAATGGATACGCAAAAAAAAGGAGGATTGCTCCCGTGCTCAGGGTCCGGATAAAGCTTAGCCTGTAAAACCCGCCTAACGAGCCAACGTCAAATCCGCGGAACTGGAGGAAAGTGACTATGAAGAGCACCACGCAACCAGTAATGAGAAAATTTGCGAGGAGATTGCGCGCGCTGAACTGGATTGAGGGCTGCGAAACAGATACGCCAATGGTCAGAAAAAGAAAAAGGATCAATAGCGCAGCTACTATTGCCTCGGGTATTCCAAAGCTTCGCGTCGTCGCCGTGTCACCACCGGAAGCGTTCCGGGTTCGCGCGCTGATCTGATAAGCCAGCGAAATATAGACATACAGGCTGGCAAGAAGATAAAGAAGAGAGAGAAGAAGGCCTAAGACAGAGCCGGAAACGGCTTCTGATGCCGCGAAGAGGCTGGCGGATCGCATGCGTCCTGGAATTCCTACCGAACGGGCAAACGGTTGCGCGTCTCTCTCTTACTCCCGCTCATGCTCTTGCGGCACAGTGCTCGAGCATGAGCAGGAGCATGAGTAAGAGTAAGAAACCAGAGAGAGTTCACTATATTTCCACATCTTCACGGCGCGTAATAGCTCGGCAGGAAATACGCGCGACCACTCTCCAATTGCGGAACGAGTTGCTTTGGGAGCTGGAGTTCAATTTTTGAATCGGTCTCCCCGAATATCCGGAAGAAGCGGCTCAGACTAAACGGCGGGCCGTATTTCACGACTTTGGCATCCGGCGCATTTCCGAGTTCTTTCGCTTTCCCGAATGCGTCTTCCAATTCACCGAGGCCATCGATCAGCTTGTGTTCGAACGCGTCCTTTCCCGAAAGGATTCGCCCGTCGGCAATCGTATTGCGCAAACCGTCTGCCGGAAGATTTCTTTCTTTCGCAACGATGCCGAGAAATTTGTCATAAGTCTTCATGATAAAGCTCTGCACGAGCTCGCGTTCCTCCGGTGTGATCGGTCGCGCCCCGTTCAGCATGTCCTTGAACTTGCCGCTTTTGAAAACCACGGAGGCGAGTCCGATTTTGTTAAACAACTGCTCGTAATTCAGCGTTTGAATAATGACGCCGATGCTGCCGGTGATGGTAGTATCGCTTGCCATTAAAAATTTGCCTCCGCAGGAAACGTAATAGCCACCGGATGCCGCCAGTGAATCCATGTAAACAACCACTGGCTTCCTTGCCCGCACCTTGACCAACGCGCTGTAGATCGCGTCGGAAGCGGTCACTTCTCCACCGGGAGAGTCGATTTCAAGCACGATGGCTTTGACGCGGCTGTCGTCGCGAGCCTGTTGCAGGGCCGCGCGCATGTCATCGACCATTGAATCAGTAACCGTGCCGGGAAGCGAAGAACTGATCAGACCGCGCATGGTGATGACCGCGATTTTGTCTGTGGTCGCGCGCGCTCCCCGCTGAAGCAGAATTTCGCGGAAACGGGGGATCGGCTCGGGTTCGCGGATTCCACCGAGACGCTGAAACGTCGTGACCATTAGCACAAGGTTCACGAACAGACTGACACAAAGTGCGACGAACAAGAAGATGCTGAGACAACCAAGCTTGCGATTCTCCGCCATGACAGAACGAAACTGGCGGAGAACCGGCACTCACACAAGAGCTTTTCGCGAGAGTGAGGCTGGTTCGCTGACAAGTGACGCCGCAGTTTCCTCTTTCCTCAGTGAACGATCGCCGGCCAATTTTTCCGGTGCGCTGTGGACACTACAACGTCTTCAAATATTCGAGCAGTTTCTCCTTGTCCTGGTTGGACAATTGGGTGCCATAGGTGTGACCTTTGTTGCCGTTGCCTTTTTCTCGCGTATCGAAAAGGATATAAGGTTGCGTCAATTCGCCCGTCGGCCCGGTCGCCCGCGGTGGCGGCTCTTTAAATCCCACTTTCACCGGATCGAAAACATCGTAACCGCGGTGAAAAGTTTGCGGACGTTCATTTGGCGAATTCAGCAAATCGCGCAAGGTCGGCACGGACCCGTTATGGAGGTAAGGCGCACGCAGCCAGACGCCATCCAACGGCGGTGAAACGTAACCATATGGGTCTAACGTTTCTACCATCGGTGGACGATCAATGCCCAGTTGTTTGACGCGCCGGTTTGCTTCCGCGGCGGCATCCTTCGACCACGAATACATTCGCTCGGGATCAGTCCCGATCTCGGTGATCGGAATCACCTTGTTTGTAAATTCAGCGCGCGGGTCATGGCACGACGCGCAGTCGCGGTTGTAAATCTTCTGACCGTCGGTGACCAGTTGCTGGTTGATTGGATTTGTTTCGGTAAAGGGCCACTTGGGCTGCGCCAGATTGCTGAGATAACGATCGAGATCGGCCATGCGTTGTAGAAACCACGGCCGCGCCGGCGCGCCGAGACCCAGCGCAGAATCGATTAAAACCGAGCGCACTGCCGGCGTATCGCCAGTCCAGTTCAATAACATCTGCTTCCCGGCATTATCCTTTCCGCTGCGGATGCCGAGGTTCCAGATCGAAGGAAAATCGGTTGGTCCGAAGGTATTGTCCTCTGCCATGCTGGTCATGAAATATTTTGTCAGATTCATGGCATCATCGCGTCCCGGCCCCCAGTGTGGCTTTGGCTTGCCATCCGTGACGTAGCGTTCCATCCAGGTGAATTGTTTCTCCTGCTTGAGCAGTGCCTTTTTGGTAAATGGAATCAGCAAGTACCGGTAAATCTGTCGGTCGATGAACGACAGGCCGCCATTGCCATAATTGTTGGCGCTCACCAGGCGGATTTCGTTCATGATAATGTCCGAATTGAAGCGAGGATCGTGTGCCGCTTTAAACAAAAAGCGGAGCATGCTTTGCACATTGTTGGTGTGGCCCGGTCCCGCGACGACGACGTGCGGCACTTCGTCCTCGTTCAAACGGTAGGTAGCAGTATGGCAGACTGCGCAGTTGTTCGTAATCCGCGCGAAGCCGACGACCTTTTTCGAAAAACCAACCGGGATTTCATGGCCTTCTTCCCAAACCACGCCAAACGACTTGTAGCCGCCAGGCCCGGGCATCAGGTCTGGAAAAACACGCGGCAAGACCATCCAGAGATAATACGGGATGCCCCGGTCGCCCTCGGCGCCAAGCGAGCCGTATTTGAAATGTTCCTCTTCATTCGCAAAGACTTCCTTCTCTTCACGAAAAAATTTCGTCCACGTAAAGAAAGCGCCAAGCGCAATCACAATCGCGAACACAACCGCCCAAACCCAAAAGAGGCGTTTTGTTTCAGGTCGTAGGCTCATTGATTTGTCGATTGTGCGTTGATCAAAATGTTTTCAGATATTCGACGATCGCCTCTTTTTCCTGGGCAGAAAGTGCCGTTCCATAGACCGGCCCTTCGTGACCGACATTCAAATTGCCCTCATTCCGATCGCGCGGGGTCAATCCGCCCGGCTTCCCTTGCGTGTCGAACCTGAAATATTTTCTTGGGTTGTCGGGATCGTCTTTACTGCGGCCCTCCTCATCGAATCGGCTTACGTCCGACACAAATCCGACCTTCACTGGATCGAAGACATCGTACCCGCGATAAAAAACTGTGGGCCGTTCGGCGCTAGGATTTAGTAGATCACGTAACGTCGGTACCGAACCATTGTGCAGGTACGGCGCCCGCAACCAAACACCGTCCAGGGGCAAATTCACGTAGCCAAAAGTCTTTCGGAAATGACTGAACCGCCACGGATAACCGGCATACAGTGTGTTCTGCGCCACAGCTAGTTGTTCTGTGTACGAATCAAGCCGGTGACGGTCGGTTCCGATTTTGTCGATCGGCACTATGTCGCCGACGTAATCACCCGTGAAATCCCGGCCATTGCGGCCGTGGCAATTTGCGCAGTATTGCGCGTAGAGTTTCTCGCCCTGCGCGCTGAGCTGTGCATTGATCGCAGACGGATATTTAGGCGGTTCCTTGTAGAGCAGCCATTGTTCGATGCGCGCCATTTGTTTCAAGTCGATCGTCGGCGGAAATGTGCCGGTGCCGAACGCGGCGCTTTTGTTTCGCTCTTCCATCATGCTGTTATTTCCGTCCCAGTGCGCGTGAATGTTTTTCTCTTTGCGCGGACCCTGCAGCCAGATTGAGGGCAAATCGCAGAGACCAACGAGTTCGCGCGTTTCCAGTTTTTCGAGAGGAAATTCCAGGAGCGTCTTCGCTGGGTTAAACGTGTCAGTGCGGCCGGGGCCTGCGTCCGGTTCCCAATCGCCGAAACGGAAATGGCCTTTTAACATCAGCAATCGTTCGCGCATGAAAGGAATGGCGTAATAGCGCAGGATGAAGCGATTGATCAGATCATATTTTGCACCGATCCCTTCCATCTCGGCGAGGACTCGTGGAGCGTTGAAGCGTTGATCTGATGCGCACGCAAAAATGAAACGCTCAAACGCCTCAAGATCGACAGTGTTCGACGGCATGCCAGTATAGATGATGCGCGGGCTCTGTGGGGTACCGCGCACAGAACCAGCGTGACAAATCGCGCAGTTCAAGAAGACGCGATCAAGTCCCTGCGTGTTGCGGCGTGAAACACCGATCGGCAGATCTTTACCTGGCTCGTAAAGAAAGCCTAACGAGACGTATTCTGTACCGGGAGTGTACATTTTCCCAGGCAGATATTCTGGAAACATTTTAGGCAGCACTTTCCAAATCCAATAGGGAATGCCTGATTCCCGCTCGCCGCCGGTTGAACCGTACTTGAAGTGTTCTTCGGGGTCCGCGTACGTGACCGGATCGTCTCGGGTAAAACGCCAAGCAAGATAGGAGAAGCCAATTGCAAGCAACGCGACGACGACCAGCAAAACAATCCGCCACTTCCAGCCGCGGCTTTTTACAGGTTGATCTGGGGCGTCGGCCATAGCCGCAGAATGCGTTTACCCCGACGCCGAAAACTCAAGCGCGAAATCAATCAACCGCTTTTTGCCCAGATAGACTTTGCCCAGGTAAATGTGCGGCGCGACTTCACGGATCTCATCGCGAACCCAGTGCGCCAGCAAGGAGGTCTCCGAATAATCCAGAACGATGCACTCTTTGTTGTCCAGCCAGCTGGGACCCTTATAGACCTTTGCAATGATCGCATTCAGTCCGAAGGGCAAAATCTTGTTTCGCAAAACGCCCTTGGCTGGATCGAAGATTTTCCCCTGCCACGCAAAATGATTTATGAAATTTGCGATGTCCTGCGTGTAAGTTGTTCCCGGCGCAACGATCGCCGTCCCCTTGGCCTCGCCCTTGGGAATTTCGCCGACAGAGCTTTGCGTGAAAAGATCGTCGAGCTGCGCCTGCGACATTTTTAACATTTCAGCAACGGTAACAGCCATGTTCTCTCCTTTCGCTGGATTGGGTTTCGATCAAAGCGTCTTCAGATATTCAATCAGGGCGCGTTTATCGTTATCGGGTAAATCCGTGCCAAAGTAGTGGCCCTTATCCTCGACAAAATCAGGGCACTTGTTCGCCCCAAGCAGTTCGGGGACCGCCTTGATCAATTCCTCCGTGGCTTGTTCCGATGAAAGATTCTGTGTGTGAATCTTCAGCAATGCTTTGCCTATTTTGGCCTGCAAAACAACCAACTGCCCAAAATCAGGTTCGAGGTTAGCAATCAGGTTGATCGGTGTGTCCTTGGGGATCGGACCAATGTTAATGTAGCCATCCTTATCAGCCAGGGCTTGCAACGGTTTTGGCACAAATTCCTTGCGCAAATGCAGCGCGCACTCGTTTTGTGTGCGCCAGATAGAAGCCTTGTTTAGCCGCTTCTCCGGCCATAACAATTTTTCCACCGCATCGTTGAAAGCTTCGATCCGGCCGGCCACGGAAGGATCACCGGTGAATTTTCCGAGCATGTTGTTGTGCAGGAACGGCGCGGAACTCCAAAGACTAACGAGAGACGGCGTCCGATAGTAACCGGGCGCAACATTTTTGTCTTTCGGTTTGAATTTGATCGGACGGGTTTCATCGAATGGATTGAAAAATTCCAACTCATCCACCGGCGAGAGTTCCTTGTAAGTCTGCGATGAAAAGTTGTCCCAGACATGGCCGGCTTTGGCATTGGTCGCAAACGCGCGAGCCGAGTTCGTCTCGATCTTCGTCAATGGATAACGCTTGTCGTTCGATAGGAAATTGCTTTCCAGGAAATCGGGCGCCATCACGGCTGTCCGGAACCAGGCTTTTCCCTCGCCGGAGCGAGGATCAACATTTGGCGGCGGTTGTTTGCTCGAATGACACGCCGCGCAGCTCTCCGCGAAAACGTCTTTTCCGTGCGTCATCACTGCTGAATCGGTCGTGATATAAGCCTGTCCGTCGGGAGCGTCGGCGAGATGAAACGGCTTTAGGCGGCGGAAAAAGGCGGCTATGTTCGCCAGACGCTCTTCCGTTGCGCGCCAGAAGACCGAATGCTCGCGCGCGTAAGAAATCTCAAACGGTTTTTGCGGAGTCAGCCCGATCAATCGATTGTGAAGAGTCAACCAGTACTCGGAAAACATGCCGATGTTGACATAGACGCGGATGGTTGCCCCGGCCACGCCGATGGAGTCTGCGCCGTCCTTCAACACGTGCGGCACTGGCATTTCCTCTTTTTCTCCAGGCAAAGCGAGGGTGCCACCCGCCATTTTTTCCGGGACCGCGATTCGCTCCCGTTCGGCAAGCAAAAAGATCGGATTAATCGCATTTGGATTGTTGATGTGATCCGTGGCTATTCGCGAAGTATCGGAAGTGCCGCGCGGCTGCGTCGCCAGCATCTCATAAAAGAATCCGCCTTTTTCTACGTTGCAGGCGAAAACTTTTCCTTCGTTGATGTACTGATTGCCAATGGCCGATGCGAGATTTTCCCAGCGCGGATTTTCCGGATCGGCCGGCGGATTATCTGGATACGGCGCTATATGACAAGCGCCACAAGCGACACCGACGCGATACGGACGAACTAGCTTGTTGTCGTTGTAATAAGCCGGATCGTTCATGAAACGATCGCCGTTCCACTTTTTGCGTGCCTCTTCATTGAAGTCGGGATTTGAAAAAATCCGGAAGCCAAGAATGCCGGATGGTTTGCCGTAAACCGTCTCATCGATGCCTGGCGGTTCGGGCTCCATTTGTTCATCGAGCCACAAGCCAAATTCATCCGGCTTGGCCGCGGCGCGAAATCCTGGCTCATTGACCAGGCCCAAAGTTTTGAACCGCTCACCGCGCGGATATTTGCGGCTATCGAGCATCTTCAAGAGATCAATTAACCCATAGCTGTCCTGGGCTGCACGATTCCAAAAATGCTGATTGCCTGCGCTCCAGAGGTTCCAGGTATTGCGACCCATGATTTCCTCAGGCGACAGATTGATGCCGCCATCCATCGGTTTAAAAACGTCCGCGGTGATTTGCGGAAAATCGGCAGTGCTTTTTCCAGCCGCTTTCGCTTCGTCGATTGGCTCGTTTTTTTCGCAACCAGAAAACGTCAGAAACAGGCAGGCGCCGAGGGAGATTCCGACTGGAGTTAGACGGAGAAGATCGCGTCTGGCTTGGAGGAGCGCCTGCACCGAGCTATCATTGATACTTCTCCGACGAACCGTCAGGCAAGAACAATTCTGAAATGCGGGGAACGGAAGCCAGGCTCCTAGCCTGCCGCCTTCCAATTTGCCAGGCTGGCAACGCAGCCGGCCGACATTAAGCCTGCTAAATTATTCGACGAATTCCACTTCGACCGGGGCGTCAGTGTAACCTTTGTTGTGCGCCTCCGCCAGAAATCTCCGGATAGCGCCGCGTCCAACTTCGCCATAATCGCGAGTAAATTCATTCACATACATGCCGATAAATTTCCCGGCGAGCTTCGCGTCCATGTCGCGCGCGTAGGGAAGAGAATGGCGCACTGCCTCATCCCGGTGCGCTAGACCGTAGTCGATGCTTTCGCGAATGATTTCGCTGAGATCGTGGCGTACTGGCTTTGGAATATCTTTGCGCACGACATTTCCGCCAAGGGGCAATGGCAATCCGGTTTGCGCTTTCCACCATTTGCCAAGATCGACAATTTTTTCAAACCCTGATTTCGCATAGGTGAGTTGTCCTTCGTGAATAATCAAACCGAGATCCGCTTGCCCGCTGCGCAACGCGTCGAAAATTTTATCGAACGGCACAACGAGGTAATCAAACTCCCCAAGAAAAAGTTGTAGCGCGAGAAACGCGCTGGTCATCTTACCGGGCACTGCGATTTTCTTGCCGATCAAAAATTCTCTTCCTGCCGCATCCTCGTTAGACGTTGTGCCGCCTGCTCGCGAATCCTTTCGGAGTTGAGAGTTGGGCGCCTGCCACGCCGTAGCCTTGCGGAGGCGGGTTGGACGTTTTCTTACAATAATTGGCCCGTACCCGTCCCCCATGCTCGCTCCGCAGGGCAGCAGCGCGTATTTGCGTGCCACGTACGCATAGGCATGGATTGAGATCGCCGAAATGTGCAGTTCGCCTCGAAGCGCCCGCTCGTTCAACGTTTGGATGTCTTCCAGTTGATGCTCGAACCGGTATCCGCGCAGGTCGATCTTATTCTGCGCCATCGCGTAAAACATGAACGCGTCATCCGGATCTGGGGAATGACCCAGGGTAAAGACTTCACTCTTCTGCTTCTTCATTTTCGGTTCCTTCGTCATCGGGCAGTCGATTTTCGTCATCGAGCGAGAGAAATTTAGATGGCGAAGCTCCGCAACGCCTTAACGAACTCCGAAAAGGTTCGCGAGCAGGTGTCCTCAAAAGATCGCGCAGTTCCCGAGCCTCGCGGAGCTCGCCACTCCATCCAAAAAACAAAACAGCCCCGAATGCCTTCGGGGCTGTCTGAAATTTATACCTATTTGATCAGTAGCTTTATCGGTTCTCGACCACTCGAGGCGTCGGCCTGACCATTTCAAGCTGAGCGCTAACTTTCTGAATTTGCTCGGCTTGCTGCCTGAGGCCGGCGGTGAGGGTCTTAATTTGCCCTTCCTGCAAAGCGATCACTGCAGCTTGTCTTTCAGTTGTGGCCTTCAATTCCTGCACGATCTGACGCTGTTTGAGCATCTGGCTCATCGAGAGAGGCGAATCCGCAGGGACGGTGCCGAGGTGGCCGCTCGCGTCGACAATCACCGGGAGGCCGCCAGGTACAGTCGCGCCAGCGATGCCACCGATAAAGCAGCCTGTGTCAAGCGTATCGCCGATGCGTATCGTGTTGTTCTCGTTTGCACCGGGGCTAACGGCAAAGCCGATATAGATGTTAAAGGAGCCCTCGACGCCCGCGCCTGCTGAGTCACCGACGGCCACGTTTCCAGCGCCGCTCACGTTGGAACCCATTGCGTCAAAACCGATGGCATTGTTGAAGCTGCCGGCACCGGTGTTGTCGCCGACATTGCTGCCGAGCGCGCTAAAACCAACGGCGTTGTTTGAATCGCCATCGACGTTGGCGAAGAGCGCGCCAGCGCCAACGGCTGTGTTGGAGTTTCCAAGGCCGGCCCCGTCTGAATCATTGCTCGCGAGGGCGACATCGCCGATGGCCGTGTTGGCAGCGCCGTGGATATTGTTGAAAAGCGCGCTTTCGCCAAGGGCGTTATTGCTGTCTCCGTCGTTGTTAAAAAGGAGCGAATTAGCGCCCACTGCATTGTTGAATGATCCGGTGCCCACGGTGCCTGTGCCTACGTTGGAAAACAGCGCGAACGTGCCGCATCCGGTGTTGTTCACTCCGGTGCTGTTGGTTAAAAGCGTTCCAGCGCCAACGCCCGTATTTTCATTTGCGTTGTTGAGCAAGAGCGTCCCGGCGCCGACGCCTGTGCAGAATTTGGCATTGGTTTGAACTAGAACCGAGAACCAACCAATTGCTGTGTTGAATGTGCCGGTACTCAGGCTATTAAGGGCATTTTGCCCCTCCGCCGTGTTGGCCCCAAAATAGCCGCCATCAGGCGCCGGAACAACTGCTTGTGTTTGCGGTGACAACGCAAAGCACACCGAAATAAGCGGGATGAGAAGGAACCCGCGCCGGAACGGCAGCGAGCGAGCCGGATCTCGTCCGCATGAAACTAACGTTTTAAGTTGATTGAGTGGATACATGGATTTTTGTCTGTTCTTTCTCTCCCGGTTTCGTTTGTTTTTGTGGTTACCAAAGCCCTAACAGACAAAGAACCTACCGGGTAAAAATCCTTCGCCTGTTTTGGAGCCAGGTGCGCGTGATACCAAATTCCGGTTTCCGGTGTCAATACAATTTTTCAAAACTTTTTTGGCAAAGGGAGGAATTCGGCACCACAGCGGCCTTACGTGCGCTGTTTGCCATCTGGCTTGGACCCGCTGGGTCAGAGAGCGTAGCGGAGTCGCGGAGTTCCGTCCTCCATGCTCACGGGATTGCCTCGTTTCCACCGACCTTCCTTCTCCCAAGCGGAACGCCTAATAGAGGGGCGAGCTTCTGCGAGCCACTTCTGCGGCGCTCTGCGGTGGAAGGTCCGCTAGGCGTCGCAGAGCTCCACGCTCCAAAATTCCCCCTCGCCCCGCGATCGCGGATTGCCGTTTGCGTTGATGGAACTGTTCCCGTAGCCTCAGGCGCATGGCACGGACTGGTCTGGGCAAAGGCCTTGGCGCATTAATTGGTACCCCCTCGGTCGTCACGCGCCCAGACGCAGTAGAGTCGGGGGAGCGAGTGCACCAGATCAATTTGGTAAACATCGTTCCCAGCGCGCTGCAGCCGCGCAAAGATTTCGGGCGCGAAGCACTGCAGGAACTAATCGATTCGATTCGGCAACACGGCATCATTCAACCGCTCATTGTCCGACAGGTGGGCGCTCGATTTGAATTGATCGCGGGAGAACGCCGTTGGCGTGCGGCGCAGGAGCTTGGTCTTACGGAAGTGCCTGCCTTAATTCGAAGCGCAAATGACCTGGAAGTGCTCGAATTGTCGTTGATCGAAAATCTGCAACGTGCCGATCTAAACCCAATCGAAGAGGCCCAGGGCTACGCAAGGTTAGCGAATGAATTTGGAATGCGGCAGGAAGACATCGCGCTCAAGGTGGGGCGGAGCCGGGCGGCAGTGGCCAACGCGCTGCGGCTTTTGGATCTGCATCCACAGGTGCAGATGTGGCTCGCTCAGGATTTGCTCTCGGTCGGACATGCAAAGGTGGTTTTGGCGTTAAAAGCGCCGGAGGAACAGCTCCTGGCTGCGGAAACTGTTTTGCGTCGCAATGCCACCGTGCGTGCTACCGAGCGGCTGGTTGCCCGCTTGCTTGGAGTCGCGCGTTCGCATCGAAAGTCCCGGCGCGCCGGCAGTGAGCCGAGCATTATGCCGACGGCAGTGGAAGATTTGCAGAACCGGTTGCAAGAACACCTCGCTACGCACGTCACCATCCATCATGGAGACAAACGAGGCCGGATTGAAATCGAGTACTACGGAAACGACGATCTTCAGAGGATTGTGACTGCTCTGGGGCTGCGAGAGCTGGAATAAGGGAGTAGTGGAGTACTGGAGTGATGGATTCACGCCAAACGACGCTCCACTACTCCCTTACTCCATTACTGCTGATTGTCTGCGTCTCGGCTATTTGTGCGGACGTATCGCACGCGGCGGACACAAAAACCTGGCAAGAGATCTCGGGTGAGAAAGCTTTCGCCCATGTCCAGCGATTGGTCGATTTCGGGCCACGCCCGCCTGGATCTGCGGCGATCGAAAAATCCAGGCATTATATCGAGGATCAGCTAAGCAGTTCGGGCTGGCACGTAAAACGCCAGGCGTTCACCGACGACACCCCGCGGGGAAAGGTCCAGTTCGTAAATTTGATTGCCCAATTTCCCGGCCAAGGGAACGCTGCGCACTTGTTCTTGTTGTGCTCGCATTACGACACGAAAACGTTTGACACTATAAAGTTCGTGGGAGCTAACGATGGCGGCTCGAGCACAGGCTTGCTCCTGGAATTGGCGCGAGTAATCGGGCAGCATCCGAATCTGGCCGCGAAAATTGAGCTCGTGTTTTTCGACGGCGAAGAAGCGTACGACCATTTTTCGGAGACGGATGGATTGTACGGAAGCCGGTATTTTGCCGGACAACTCAAAGGCGGCAGCGCCAAACAGTTCCGCGGCGGGATCTTGTTCGACATGGTTGGCGATCGTTCCCTCGACGTCACGCTTCCTGCAGATTCGCCTCCCGAAACAGCGCGAAACATTTTTGCGGCAGCGGAAGCGCTCAAGCTGCGAAGTTATTTTACGTACCTCGACCGCGAGATGATCGACGACCACTCACCGCTAAACGCTATCGGCATTCCCACAATTGACGTGATTGACTTTGATTATCCCTGGTGGCACACCGCGGGTGACACGATCGACAAGATCAGCGCTCAGAGTCTCCAGATCGTCGGGTCAGTCGCCTTGTATTACCTGTCCGAATTCGCACTGAAATAAAAGCGTTGAAGCGGGGATTCTCGTTTTCGCTTTTACGCTTCAACGCTTTAACAAATCACCGGGCCAGGGCTTGCCCAATTTCTGCATTGCCTCGCGTCAGTTTTCCCGGCAGTTTGATTACGAGTTGCCGCATTAATAGAACGCCGGAAACCTATGTCGCATGCAACGCACAAAAACATCGGTATAATCGGGCTTGGGATCATTGGTCGCGGCGTGGCTGGGAACCTGCGGCGGAAAGGGTTCCCAGTTTATGTTTGGAACCGGTCGCCGCGTTCCGTTCCTAATTTTGTCGGGTCGCCCGGGGAGGTAGCTGAGATTTGCAATCACATCCAGATATTTGTTTCGGATGATGAGGCTTTGTTGCAGACCGCCCGACAGCTAGGTGAAAAGCTTACGCCACATCATCTTGTCCTTGCGCACTCAACAGTCACTCCGGATTCAATGCGTGGCGCGGCTGAAATTGTCGAACGTCGCAAAGCGCGGTTTGTCGAGGCGACATTTACAGGAAGTAAAACTGCAGCCGAAAAGGGTGAGCTCGTTTATTATGTGTGCGGAAACGATGCGGCACTGCGCGAAGCGCGTCCGATTCTCGAAGCCAGCAGTAAAGAGATCATCGAGATCGGACCAACAATTGGCCAAGCGAGCGTAATCAAGATCGCAACCAACATGATCACTGCCGCAAGCGTCCAGGCAGCCGCAGAAGCGCTGGCGCTTGTTCAAGCTTTGGGTTTGCCGTTGGAAAAGTTCATCGAGGCAATGCGCAGTAACGCCAGCCATTCTACAACTCTCGCGATGAAACTGCCTAAAATGCTTAGCCGTGATTTTGAGCCGCACTTTTCTGCTAAACACATGTTGAAAGATATGCAGATCGCTAATCAGATCGGTTTGTCGAATTATCTCGATTTGGGTGTGACAGCCGCTGCTCGCGATCAGCTGCTTGAGCAAATGCATTGGGGCCACGGAGACGATGATTATTCGGTAATAGCGCGGAAATATTTGCACGAGTCTGCGCCAGTTACTGGTGAAGAGTTGCAACTGGACGAGCCGGAAGAGCAAGCCGGCCCCGACGAGTCGATCGCGAGCTCAACCGAAGGGGAAATCCAGCTCCAGCAAGATGCGACTCCGGAGGTTTCGCCTGCGCCACTGGTCGACGCGGCAAGCGGCGGAGCGGCTGACGAAACAAGACGATTGCGTCGCGGTTTTCTCAAGCAGCTGTTCAGCCGATTGTCGTCCGGGGAAAAATGACATTGCGTTTCAACCCAGGAGAACCGGTGTTGTGCGTCCAGCGTTACTCGGCATTGGTGCAATCGACTCTCGCTTTCAAACGGAGCGTTTAGGGTTCGGCAGAAAACGCACGAGATTTTTCGTCCGAGCTTTATGCGTAAAGTGATCTGTGATGAATAATGCGATCTTTCTCGACCTTTCCGAACGCACAAAGTTTCGTATTACCGGGATGGACCGGCTTCGGTTCCTCAACGGGCAAATCACAAATGATCTGCGCAAGGCGAGTGAAACCTCCGCAATCGAAGGGTGCGTTCTCAATTCGAAAGGCAAAACAGATGCGCACATTTTTGTTTCCGCATCGGGAGAATCCTTTTTGGTCGATGCGGCGGCCGATCTTCGAGAAACGCTCAAGGTCCGGCTGGAACGCTACGTGATCGCCGACGACGTGCAGATTGAGGACGTCACCGATCAATTCTCGCTTTTTCACGTGTTGTCACAACAACCCCCCGCGCTGGAGTCTGGCCGGACTGTCTCTGTGCGCCGTTTTGCTGAACCGGGATGGGACACATGGGTCGAAGCCGCCCAGCATGGCGCCTTGTTGCAGGAATTATCCTTGGGATGGACCCTACGTGATTCCGATGCGACTGAGGTCATGCGAATCGAGCAGGGAATTCCGCGATGGGGTCGCGAGTTAACACAGGAGATTATCCC
>DASZGW010000015.1:0-35345 GCA_035938475.1 Candidatus Udaeobacter sp. | reverse complement strand
TTAAACGGAACACCAAGCCGGTCGGCGATCGTGATGAAGGCCGCAATATCTTTGGGAAAACAAGAACCGCCGTATCCAATTCCTGCGTTAAGAAAATCGCGGCCGATCCGGTGATCCATCCCGATTCCATCGGCGACTTTTTCAACATCGGCGCCGCTGGCCTCGCAAATTGCCGAGACCGCGTTGATATACGAAATTTTCAGCGCCAGAAATGAATTCGCGCAATGCTTGATGAGCTCGGCGCTGTTAATATCGGTGACGAGAATCGGCGCCATAAACGGCTCATACACTTTCTTCATGAGGCCGATCGCGTGTTCGCTTTGGGCTCCTATCACGACGCGGTCGGGATGCATTAGATCGGCCACCGCACAGCCTTCGCGCAGAAATTCAGGGTTACTGACCACGTCGAAGTTCGCGCCGTGGCGGTTATACCTTTTGATTGATTCGGCCACTTTTTCGCCGGTTTTCACAGGCACTGTGCTCTTGTCGACAATCACGCGGTAATCGTTTAAGACGCCCGCAATTTCACGAGCGACTTTCTCCAGAAAGCTAAGATCGACATCGCCATCCGGTTGCTGTGGAGTAGGAACGGCGATAAAGACGATCTGCGAATTCTTCACGCCGTCTTCTATGCTGCCGGTGAAACGCAACCGGTGCGCCGATACATTGCGATGAATGATTTCTTCAAGCCCGGGTTCATAAATTGGCACCTCGCCGGCTTGCAGTTGCTTAATTTTCTGCGCGTCGTTATCGACGCATATGACGTTATGCCCGACATCGGCGAAACAGGCACCAGTCACGAGGCCAACATAACCGGAACCGATGATTGCAATATCCATGATTGACGGAATGGTGCGGGCGAATTAGCCGCAGCACAAGTGCCCGAACAAATCCAAGCTTTCCGGCCTTGTTCGCGCGCTTTCGTTCATTGTCCCTGGGAATACGGGTCGAAGTTCAGATCGAATCCAAATTTTGGAAAAGCCTTGAGCGTTATGGTAAAGAGGAGGCCGTATTCTTTTACGCCAGAGTTATCGCGTATCACTCCCCCAAACGAGGCCACCCAGGAGGTGAGATCACGGTAAACAGAATACCGCTGTTCCTCGAGGAGGCCGGTCGTGGCTTCATACTGTTCCTGAACTCCAACGCCCCAATTATCATTGAGGCGATAATATCCACCGACAACGAACAAACTACTGTTCTGGAAAAAAGGATTACCGTTCAAATACCGATGTGCGACATTCAATTGCAGAGCGGCTAGCGGTTGAACGGCCGCGACCGTATCGACTTCCGTAAACCCTTTGGCAAAAGCCGGCACTTGAGAGTTAACTGAAAGTGACATCCACGGCAGTGGTGTAAAGCGGATGTTGTTGACGAGGTTTGAGTAATCTGTGGGTTGGTAGGGGTTCTCGAACTGCACATCAACGAAGCTATCGACTTCGAGCCAGGTGATCGTTTGATCGTCTCGCCGCGTTTCTAAGCGATTGCGAACCCCGACCCGCCACACCGTCCAATCAGCGATCGAGTCGATGGTCGTGAACTGCGGAAAGTCAATCGCCCGCGGCTGGGTCGAAGGCTGAAACCGATCGAACCCCAAAATTGACGTCGGGTTGGGTCCATCCTCTTTCACGTAAGAAAAGTCCGTGAACGGTTGAATTACATGCATTAGTCCGTCTAACCCGAACGCGCTGCTTTGCACGTTCTCCCATGAACGCGAGATCTTGAACGAGGCTTCTGCGCCTGTGTCGAAAACAGAGCGAAATGTATCTCCATCGAATTTAACTGGATTGGCCTGCGTTGGAGGCGGAAGAATAAAATTAGGCTCGAGCGGATTTGATGGTGGTATGAAGGTTGTCGATCCCAGGTCGAATGTCTTGCCATAATACGTGCCGCGATAGCCGACGCGCGGCACGATGGAAAGCCAGCCAAAGTACGTATTTGGAAAAGTCAATTGATGGAACGTGTCGAAACGATCCGTGCCATAATTCTCGAAGCCTGCACCCTCGGGGAATTGTAGCCGTAAATTGGCAAAGCCGGTCTCGCCTTCATAGAAAATAGGTCCGCCAAAAAGCGCGTGACGTTTGACGTCCAATACGACTTCCGGTGAGCGTTCTGTCGTAGTGAAAAACTCGTTCGCCTGAAAACGCTCGATGGCCGTCAGGGTGTAAAAAGGATCCGTCTTCGTCAATGCGAACACATTGTCGGGAACAGGATCGAGACGAAACTCCCCCTGGAAAAAATCCTGCATAACGTACTGATCGCTAAGCTTGGTGATATTGGCGATGCCATAGATGTCATCAGTAAAGTTCGTCCTGTCTTCCAGGCTGAGTCGGTATCGGCTGTCGGAAACTTCCTGCCGCGGAATGTTGGTTTGATTTATGTCAGAGTTTTGGTCCTGAATAAAAAAGGTTTTCAGCTTCGCCGTACTGCTTTCGTCTTTCCCATAATTAATAATCGGCTCAAAGCCGATCGCCGGGCCACGACGACCATAGTAATTCAGCCTGAGACGCGCCTCGATGTTGTCGGTAATCGGGAACGTCACCTCAGTCAAAAGCGATGGACCCCAGGGACTGTAGTACGCCGGTGAAATAGTAAAGCTAAACTCGCGGTCGAGCGATTGATACAAATAAGGCCACCAAAAGATCGGCACCTTTCCAACGTATGCGGTCACGTTCATAAAAATCACGCGATCGCCTTCGTAAAGACGAATCTTTTGGGCATGGAGGCGGAAGTCTGCCTTCGGCGAATCGTGCGTGGTAAACGTTCCATCGTGTATCAGATAACCGTCGTCAGAAATTGACGTCACATGGGCGCCAGTTAGGAAATAAGGTTCTGACTCGGTTCGCCCAGTGATCGCTCTGAGCTTTTTAGTCTCAGTATTATAAACGCCACTCTCGGCGATGTACAGGCTCACATCTCGATAGATTCGAACGTGGCCTCTCAACTCCACGTCGTGCGTAGCGGGATTGTATTGCGCGTAATCGGCGTAAATGTCTGTGTTGCCAATGTGAATCGCTACGTTATCGCGTGCCGTGGCCAGTCCGTTTTCATATGTCGTTTGCCCCGTAGAAGTGATTTCAATAGGGGCATTCTCCGGAGTCTTTATCTCTCCCTGGATCAAACGGGCACTCGCCACAAGAGTGGCGATAAACAAGACCAGCGTTCGCATGGCGCATGCCGAACGTACCGCGGTAGAAGCTCGCTGCAAAGCTAAAAGCGCTCCGCGCCATCAGGGCAAATAATGAGCATGAGGCAGTTTCAAAGTGAAATCATTCGCGCGTTCTGTCTTGATTAACCCGGCAATCATCGCTTTTCTTCATCGAAAGTGAGCAAGTCTGTCGACCAAATCTTCGTTAGCGCAAAGCAATGGCTGCTGTCTCAGCTGACCGCCGCGCCCAGCTGGGTCGTCCAGATCGCGTCTAGTCTGGCCAATATTTTCGCGTTGCTCGCAGTATTTCTAACGCTATTTGCGCTCATGTCGGTCTTGGAACGGAAGATTCTCGGCCGGATACAAAATCGCTATGGCCCCAACCGTGTCGGGCCATTCGGGCTTTTGCAGCCAGTGGCCGACGGTATCAAGATGTTGATAAAGGAAGACATCGTCCCTGAGCGCGCGGACAAGATCGTGCACTTCCTGGCGCCCATTCTCATTGCTGCCGCGGCGATTCTCGCCCTTGGAGTGATTCCTTATGGCCGGAACATGACGCCGTTTACAATCGATGGTGGCATCCTTTTCTTCTTTGCCGTCGGATCGACAACGGAACTTGCGATCTTCATGGCCGGTTGGGGAAGCAATAACAAATTCTCGATGCTCGGCGCAATGCGAGCGATAGCGCAAATGATCAGTTATGAGCTACCGCTTATTATCACTGTGCTCCCGGTAGTGATGGTGGTCGGTTCGCTTACACCTGACAGGATTGTTGCTGCGCAGGCTGGATACACATTTGGCTTCGTGCCACGCTGGTTCGTCTTCACGCCGTGGGGCGCAACTGCGTTCATTTTGTTTTTTGTATCCGGTCTTGTGGAATCGAATCGCACTCCATTCGATGTGCCCGAAGGTGAATCGGAAATTGTCGCCGGCCACATGACCGAATATTCCGGTTTCAAATATGCAACTTTTTTCATGGCGGAATACATCGGGATGTTCGCCATCACCGGGCTCGCCGCCACGTTGTTTCTCGGTGGCTGGCATTCGCCCGTATCTGCCCTGGAATTTATTCCATCCTACGTCTGGTTTTTCGCGAAGCTGAGCGCGCTACTCTTCGTTTACATCTGGCTTCGCGGAACGTTGCCACGCACGCGAGTTGATCAAATCATGAATTTTGCCTGGAAATTCATATTGCCGATGTCTTTTACCTGCGTCATCGCTGCGGCTGTCTGGCATTATGCAGGCCGTGGCTTGCGCGGATGGCTTTGGTCGCTTCTGGTGATCGCGATCGTTTACAACGCCCTGTCGATGTTGCTCGACACGCAAAGAAAATTTGCGCCACGCATTTACCGTTTTGCCGAATGAGCAGCGCCGCGGTCGTCATTATCGCCATCCTGACACTGGCAGCTGCGCTGGCCGCTGCCACGCTGCAAAAGCTCATGCACGCTACGCTGAGTTTTGCTGTTGCGGTTGTCGGCGTGGCCGCACTCTTCTTTCTGCTGGGCGCGGAATTTGTCGGCCTGGTGCTGGTATTCGTCTACATCGGTGCGGTTGCGGTACTAATTGTTTTTACGATTCTTCTGACACGGCGTGACGTTGGAAAAGACCGCGGTGCTAACTGGGGCGGTCCATTCCTTGCAGTTGCTGTCTTCGGCGCTTTGACGTGGGCAATTCTTAAGACGCAATCAGTTGCTATTGTCGCCCCACATGACCGGGCAGTGACTGTTAAACGAATCGGTGAAGCGTTGATGACCAGTTATGTCTGGCCATTGCAATGCGTGGGGCTGCTTCTCACCGCTGCGTTGATCGGCGCACTCGTTCTCGTAATGGAGGAGAAACGGTGAAGAAGGTCAGAAGAGTTACAAACGTTGCAGCGTTATGTCTGCAAACTCGCAGGGTTTCCTTTTTAACAATGTAACTCTTTTAACTTTTGTAACGTTTGGCTATGACCCCAACACTTCAGCTGTTTCTTGTTATCTCCGCGGCTCTTTTTAGTATTGGTCTCCTTGCGGCCCTGAGCCGTCGTCACGCCATCTTTATTCTAATTGGGATCGAGATGATGCTTGCCGCTGCGAACCTCAATTTCATTGCGTTCTGGCGCTTTAACTCGCAATCGCAGCCACCGACCGGTGTTATGATCGCGATTTTCTCAATCGCCATTGCCGCCGCTGAAGCTGCGGTCGGTCTTGCGCTGGTAATTGCTGTCTATCGGCACTACCGCACAACAAACGTCGATCACCTGAACCAGCTCAAAGGATGAGTCGCTGGATCATCGATCATCTCTGGTTGATCCCTGCCGTGCCGTTCGCGGCTTCGTTAGTAATTTTGAGCCTGCCGAATGGACGGCAGAAAAGCGCGGCGGTACTCGCGGTCGCTGGACAGATCGCCGCGCTCGTATTGTCATTCCTTGCGTTCCTCCCGACTCTGCAAACGCCTGGATTCCGCGCCGTTCAGAATTTCAACTGGTTCACCTTCGGCGATCATGCGCTGCGTCTGGGATGGCTTCTCGATCCGCTCGCGGTTGTCATGCTGATGATGGTCACGCTTGTCGGGCTTTGCATCTTCGTCTTCAGCACTGGTTACATGGCCGGCGACAAAAATTTCGCCCGCTTTTTCGCTTATCTTTCGTTTTTCTCCGGTGCGATGCTTGGGCTCGTTATCTCGAACAGCTTGCTTCTTCTGTTTATCTGCTGGGAGCTGGTTGGGCTGGCGTCCTATTTGCTCATTGGGTTTTGGATTGAGCGACCGAGCGCCGCCGCGGCGGCAAAGAAAGCGTTCGTTACCACTCGCATCGGTGACCTGGGATTTTTCCTTGGGTTGCTCTGGCTTTACGGTCGCAGCGGCACACTTCTTTTTTATGATGGCGGGAACGGTTGTCTGGAAAGCGCCGGTCTCGCCATGCTCGGCGCGAGCGCCACGTTTATTGCGCTGCTCATTTTCTGCGGCGCAGTGGGCAAGTCGGGACAATTCCCGCTGCACGTCTGGTTGCCGGATGCGATGGAAGGCCCGACTCCAGTCAGCGCATTGATTCATGCCGCAACGATGGTTGCTGCCGGCGTGTTTCTGGTCGCCCGTGTCTATCCAGTCTTCTCGTTAGGCGCGATCAACGGGATAACATCGTCGCTAACGGTCGTCGTGTGGATTGGAGTCACCACGGCATTAATGGCCGCGCTCATCGCGATAGCACAGGCCGACATCAAACGCATCCTTGCGTATTCGACTGTTTCTCAACTCGGTTTGATGATGGTTTCGCTCGGCGTGGGCGGCGTCGCCGCCGGGATAATGCATCTGCTGGCGCACGGTTTTTTCAAGGCGCTGCTGTTTCTGGGCGCGGGCTCGGTGATTCACGGTTGCCAAGGCGAACAAGACATTCGGAAAATGGGCGGCCTGCGCCGGCTCATGCCAATCTCGTTTTTAACTTATGCCATCGGTATGATGGCTCTGAGCGGTGTGCCGCTCTTCTTTTCCGGCGGTTGGACGAAGGAGGAAATCCTGCATGTGACCGCGCACTGGCCGGTTTCTCGCTTGCCTTATTATTTTCTGCTGGTCGGCGTCGTCCTCACCGCGCTCTACATGACGCGGCAAATCATCTACGTCTTCTTCGGTGATCGGCGTGCTGCCTCTGACCACGCCCATGAAAGCCCGCGAGTCATGACGACGCCGCTCATTGCACTCGCGACCTGTGCGATTTTCTTCAGTATCGTGCTAACGCCAGCATGGCCCTGGCTGCATGACTATCTAACAGGCACCGCCGCACGCGTTGAGCTTGTTCGCCTGATTCAACCGACGCTTTTTCTTTCGCTCATTCTTGTGGGCGCGGGCTTGGCTCTGGGCATCTGGATGTATCGCAAAGCCGGCGTGCAAGAACGACAGCGTCCCGCCGACACTGATCCGCTCGAATTCGCGCAGCCTCAATTGTTTCGATTCCTCGAAAATAAAATGTGGATCGACGAAGTTTATGCTCGCACGATCATCGCGTTCAGCTGGATGAGCGCGCGTTTGTCCGACTGGATGGATCGTCATTTCTGGGATCGCCTGGTGCGCGGGTTCGGCGCGATCGGTCAGCTGCTCGGAATTTTCACGACCAATATTGATGAGCGCGGCATCAATGCTGGAGTCGATGAGACCACTGTTGGCACCCGCGGTCTGGGTCGCTTGATGTCCGCTGCGCACTCGGGACAAATCCAAACATACCTAAGCGTCATCGCCATCGGTGCGCTGGCGCTATTGCTTTTCTACGCATGGTTGGCTTAATCAGCGCGCTCATTATGGTTCCGCTGGTGGGCGCGCTTGCGCTCTTTACAGCCCCCGCGAGAAATGCGCGTCCGATCGCATTGTTGTTTAACGCACTGGCAGCGCTTGACGCATTGGTTTTGTGGCAGCACTTCGATATTCGGGCTGCCGGCCTTCAATTGATCGAACGGCACACATGGATTCCCGCAATCGGAGCCGAATACTTGCTCGGGATCGACGGTTTGAGCCTGCTCCTCGTGTTACTTACCTCGCTCATCATTCCCTTCGCATTTCTCGCGCAGAGGATGGATCGCGGCTTTTGCGCGCTGATGTTGATCATGCAATCCGCGCTCTACGGCACGTTCACGGCGCAGAACTTTATCCTCTGGTTTCTCTTTTACGAAATGAGTCTGATTCCCGCGTTCCTGCTTATCAAAATCTGGGGAGGAGAAAATCGCGACCGCGCTGCAACGAAGTTTTTCCTCTACACGTTTCTTGGAAGCGTGGCAATGCTGCTGGGATTCCTCGGAATTTATCTGGCTCGAGGCTCGTTCGATTTTGCCACCCTTGCCGGTCTGGGTAAAAACGGACTGCTTAGGGGTAACCTCGCCTGGCTTGCTTTTGCCGGAATCTTCCTTGGACTCGCGGTCAAAGTGCCGCTATTCCCATTTCATACCTGGCTGCCCGACGCGTATGAAAGCGCGCCTACCGGAGTCGCGATGGTGTTGACCGGCGCGCTTTCGAAAATGGGCGTTTACGGTTTCGTACGCCTGTTGCTTCCGCTTTTTCCAAACGAAATCCGAATCCTCGGACCGTGGCTGCTGGCGCTCGCGATCTGCTCGATTGTATTCGCTCCACTGGCAGCGTGGGCCCAGTCCGATTTGAAACGAATGGTCGCCTACTTGTCAGTCAACCATCTCGGTTATTGCATGCTCGGTTTGTTCGCAGTCGCTGCCTTGCCCGTTGGCGCTGCGATCGACACGCAAGCGGCGTTGAGCGGTGTGTTCATGCAGATCTTCAATCACGGGATCACTGCGGCTGCATTGTTTTACCTGGTCGGTCTGCTTGAGCAGCGCCGCGGATTGCGTGGCATTGGTGACTTCGGAGGTTTGATGCAGCGGACCCCTCTCCTCTGTGGCTGGATGAGCGTCGCCATGTTTTCGTCACTAGGCTTGCCCGGGCTAAATGGTTTCATCGGCGAGTTTCTAATCTTCAAAGGTTCGTTTGCCACCGCCGCATCGTTCACGGCCATTGCAGTGATTGGCCTGCTCGTTACAGCGATCGTTTTCATGCGCGCGATGCAAGCGCTGTTCAGTGGGCCGCTGGCAGAAAGCTGCAGCGTCTTTCCGGATCTTTTGCCGAGAGAAAAGATTGCAATCATTCCTATGACACTGCTGATGTTTGCTATCGGCGTGGCGCCGCAATTCATGTTCAACATTTTCAACACGACCGTCGTTCATATGGCGCGTCTGCTTGCTTGAGATTCACCGCGAATGAGCAAAGAAATCATTCCTGCTGAGCAGATCGCGTTACGGATTCGGCATTTTCGCGGCGAAAAGGTCTTGCTCGATTTTGATCTCGCCGCTCTCTACGACGTAGAAACTCGGATACTTAATCAAGCCGTGCGACGCAATGCGGATCGCTTTCCAGCGGATTTCATGTTTCAGCTCACCAGTGAAGAAGCGGAGAAGCTATCACAGCTTGTGACGCCCTCCGTTGCGGGACATGGTGTCTCAAACTCATCACAAATTGTGATGAGTTCAGGCAAGTATCGAGGAAAGCGCTATCGCCCATATGCGTTCACCGAGCAAGGTGTCGCCATGCTCTCAAGCGTCCTGAACAGCGAGTCCGCAGTGAAAATGAACATCGCCATCATGCGGGCTTTTGTGCAGCTGCGCCGGGCGCTAGAGACAAATCGCGAACTTGCTCGGAAGTTTTCGGAACTCGAACGGCGCATCGATAAGCATGATGCGGAAATCGCCGCGATTCTCGAGGCGATCCGGCAGTTGATGGCACCGCCTGCAAAACCGCAGCGCGAAATCGGATTTCATGTTCGAGAAGAGGCAGCGCGTTATCGAACGAATAAACGCGCATGATCGCCTGGACGATTTATCTCACGTTCACAGGTGGCGTGCTGCTGGTCATGTTACCCAGGACGTTTGCGCGCTGGATTGCGCTGCTTACAACCCTCGCCGGTTTGGTCTTGGGAATCGTTGCATTTTTCCGGACGCCGATTGCAGATCTTGCGCACTTCACAACGATCGTAACTGTGCCCTGGGTGCCAGCGCTTGGGATAAATTACCATCTCGCCATTGATGGTGTGAGCCTCACGATGGTTCTTGTTACGGGCATCTCCGCCGTAAGCACCGTGTTGTTTTCATGGGATGTCGATCATCGCCAGCGCGAATTTTTCTTCTGGTTGCTGCTCGTTGTGGGTGGTTGCTACGGCGTTTTCCTCAGCGCCGATCTGTTTTTGTTCTTTGCATTCTACGAACTGGTCATCGTGCCGAAGTATTTTCTCATCGCCATCTTCGGATCGACTAACAAGGAGTACGGCGCGATGAAACTGACACTCTACTCGTTCTTCGGTGGAATGCTCGTTTTCACCGGAATCCTTGTCGCCTACGTGACTGCCGGTTCCCTGGATCTGAATCAACTGGCGCAATTCCAATTCAATCCTCAGATGCAATCATGGGCGTTTCCTGTGCTGTTCCTGGGCTTCGCTGTGCTTGCCGGCATCTGGCCACTGCATACATGGGCGCCGACAGGCCATGTCGCGGCACCCACCGCAGGGTCGATGTTGCTTGCAGGCATCGTGATGAAACTGGGCTCCTATGCGGGACTGCGGGTCGCGATGAATGTTTTTCCAGAAGGATTCCAGATGTGGAGCAAATGGATCGCCGCCCTGGCAGTGATCGGAATTGTTTACGCGGCGGCGGTGGCTCTGCGCCAACGTGATCTGAAATTCGTTATCGGTTATTCAAGCGTGAGTCATATGGGTTTCGTGTTGCTTGGTCTGGCGACGGCAAACGCGCTCGGTGTCTCTGGAGCAGTGCTGCAAATGTTTTCCCACGGAGTGATCGCGGCGCTGCTCTTCGCCGTCGCGGGACGAATGCTCTATCGGCGGACTCATACCCGCGAGCTTGATGCTTTATCTGGAATGAATCTCAGTCGCGCTCTGCCCTTCGCTGCGTTCACGTTCGTAATTGCTTCCGCCGCATCGATGGGGATCCCAGGTTTCAGCGGATTCGCAGCGGAAATTACGATTCTGATTGGCGCATGGAAAACCTACCCGATCGCGGTTTGGATTACCGGCGCGGGCATGGTCCTGGCAGCGGCTTTCACCCTGCGCGCACTCGTGAAATCATTTTTCGGTGAGGTGCGCGTGCAGGCAGGCCGTCTTCCCATAGACGCCGACTGGAAAGAACAACCGATCACGCTCGCTGAAAAGTGCGGCGCTTGTTTGCTCATGTTCGCCACACTTGCGGTCGGACTTTATCCCAAACTTCTACTCGATCGCATCATGCCGGCAGTGGAGGCGATGAGATTTCTAAAATGAGATCCCTGGCTTCAACGATTTCGTATCTGGAACTGCTCAAACTTGCGTTCCCTGAAGTCATTGTCGTGATTAGCGCCCTCGTCGTGCTCGCGATTGGGCTTACAAGCAGGCGGGGCACTGCTGTGGCAGGCGTGTCGTCTGCAAAACCGCCAACCAGGGCGGCCGCTACCGGCTGGTGCTCGTTGGCTGCCGCTCTCGGGCTTGTCATCGCAATTGTCGCAGTTCTCATGTTACCGCGCAATGCGAGCCTTTTCGGCGGGAGGCTTGTGATCACACCCCTCACGTCCCTTTTCAAAATCATTTGCCTCGTGCTCGCTTTTTTCACGGTATGTCTGGCGCGATCTGAAAAAGCGCTGTGTCATATGGGCGAATACCTGGCGATTATTCTTTTCGCGACGGTCGGTCTGATGCTGCTCGTTGGCAGTGAAGAGTTGCTCATGATTTTTATTGGGCTCGAACTGCTGGGCCTTTCCCTTTACGTGATGGCTGCGTTCGACAAGACCGATGTGCGATCTGCGGAAGCAGGTCTGAAATACTTTCTCTTCGGTAGCACCTCCAGCGCGTTTACGCTTTTCGGAATCAGTTTGATCTACGGCATGTCGGGCAGCACCGGTCTCGTTGTTATCTCGGAGAAACTGGCCGGGGCGCCGGCGCAACCTTTGCTTGCGACCGGCATCATCATGACGCTCATCGGCTTTGCGTTTAAAATCGCTGCTGCCCCCTTTCACCTGTGGGCGCCTGATGCGTATCAGGGAGCACCCATTCCGAGTGCAGCGTTTATTGCCTCCGGATCAAAGGTTGCCTCCTTCGTCGTGCTTGGAAAGATCGTGCTGGTGGGCTTTGGCCCTGTGCATGGGAGTTCGGCATGGCACGCGATGGCTGCGGGTTGGTCGCCGATTCTCGCCGTGCTCGCTGCTCTGTCGATTCTGATTGGCAACCTCGTCGCACTGGCACAGACCAGTGTTCGGCGGCTCCTCGCTTACTCCGCTGTCGCCCACGCTGGCTATACGCTGCTTGGACTTGTCGCCGGAGGACGGGACGGATTTTCGGCGACGCTTTTCTACGCGGTTATTTACGCGATCACACTCGTCGGTGCGTTCGGAGTCGTCGCAGTCGTGCGCAGCGAAAGTGGTGGCGACGATCTTGAAAATTTTTCCGGCCTGGCCGCGCGGGCGCCGCTGTTAGCCGGATGCATGGCTATTTTCATGTTTTCTCTGGCGGGCATACCTCCGTTGGCTGGATTTTTCGGGAAGTTTTATCTGTTCAGCGCCGCGCTGCGCGCCGGTGAAGATCACGGCTTGCTCTGGTTGGTTGCGCTGGCGCTCTTCGGCAGCTTTGTCTCGCTCTATTATTACCTGATCGTGCTGAAAGCGATTTTCGTTGACCAGCCTTCGCGTACGGCCCCGGCGCTCGATGACGTTTGGTCCGATTTGCTGCAACGAATCACGGTGACCGTACTCGCTGCGGCAATTCTCTTTTTCGGTATAATGCCAGGTATCCTGGCGTCACGAATTCTTGCGGCTATGCCCTAAGAGGTTTCAGTAAAAAAGCGTGCTTAACGCTTGACTATCGCGGTATAAGTTTTGCATCAAATCGAGAAGCACAGACCGGAAGACGATGAAGTGAAGATGGGCAGTATCAGCCAGTTCATTGATCGGCATTTCCGTCACTTCAACGCGGCAGCTTTGAAAGACGCAGCCGATGCGTACATCGCGCATCTGGATAGCGGCGGGAAAATGATGATTACGCTCGCCGGTGCAATGAGCACTGCTGAATTGGGCCTTTCTCTCGCGGAAATGATTCGGCAGGACAAAGTGCACGCAATTACCTGCACGGGAGCAAATCTCGAGGAGGACCTTTTCAACCTCGTTGCACGCAGCCAGTACGAACGGATTCCTCATTATCGCGAATTGACTGCGCAACAGGAGGAAGAGCTTTTGCGGCGCCATCTGAATCGAGTGACCGATACGTGCATCCCGGAAGAGGAAGCCATTCGTCGAATCGAGAGGGTCGTAATAGACGCCTGGATCGGCGCCGCTAAGAGAAAAGAGCGCGGTTTCCCGCACGAATTCCTTTTTAAGATACTAAGAGAATGTCGGCTGAAGAAATTTTACGAGATCGACCCGGCCGATAGTTGGATGATTGCCGCGGCGCACAAGGACCTTCCGATTTTTGTACCCGGTTGGGAGGATTCGACGTTGGGAAATATTTACGCCGCGCGCTGCATGACAGGTGCGATCAGCGATGTACATACTGTTCGCTCCGGCATCGAATACATGATCGCACTATCGGAATGGTATCGCCGAATATCGCAGGATTCTTCCATTGGATTCTTTCAGATCGGCGGCGGCATAGCGGGCGATTTCCCCATTTGCGTTGTACCGATGCTCAATCAAGACATTGTAACCACACTTGTGCCCGAGTGGGGCTATTTTTGTCAGATTAGCGATTCAACGACCAGCTTCGGATCGTACTCCGGCGCAGTGCCAAATGAGAAAATCACCTGGGGCAAACTGAATATCGATACACCGAAATTCATCATCGAGTCCGACGCCACAATTGTCGCGCCGCTAATTTTCGCCAAGATTCTGGGCTGGTGACGCTTGACCCCGGCGCCCGGCTGGTAGTTATCGACTGGCTTCTCTTCATCTTACGCCTCCGAGTACAGATTCGTCCTGAGCCAAACAGGCGGCTTTGTCGAAAATCAAAGCTTCTACACGCGGTCGATAGCGTAAGACCAATTTTGATTCGATGATATGCGATGCTTTACGTGATGGCTACGCCGATCGGTAATTTGGGCGACATCACGTTGCGCGCACTGGCGGTACTGAAATCAGTCGATCTGGTCGCAGCCGAAGACACACGGCATTCCGGGCTGTTGATGAAACATTTCGGAATCAAGAAACCATTCATCAGTTATCACGAACACAACGAAGCAAAGCGCACGGCTGAGCTCGTTGAACGTCTCGCGGCTGGCGAAAACGTCGCCCTAATCACCGACGCGGGAACGCCTGGACTGTCTGATCCGGGATTACGCCTGGTTCGTGAATGCGTTCAGCGGGAGCTTTCGTTCACGATCATCCCCGGGCCATCATCGATCCTGACCGCTCTCGTCGGGTCCGGATTTTCGACTGAGAAATTTTCCTTCCGCGGATTTCTTCCCGTTAAAACTGGGCGACGCGAGCGCGAGTTGCGAGCCGCTGCCGAATCGGGTGAAACAATCATCTTTTTCGAGTCGCCTTATCGATTAACCAAGACACTGGCCGCTTGCATTGATGGCATGCCGGATCGGCAACTTTGCATAGCGCGAGAGCTGACAAAAAAGTTCGAGGAATTTCGGCGCGGTACCGCCCGTGAACTTTTTGCGCATTACCAGGCCCACCCGCCGAAAGGCGAGATCGTACTGCTGATTTCCGCGTCTTAATGGTTTTTCCCTGGCCGTTGTGGAATAGAGCGGCGACAGTCGCCAAGCGCAGCAGAAGGCAGAACGACAGCGTCGCTGTTGCGAATAAACGTGACGCATTCGCCGTCAAACCCTGCTGCTCAAATCAGCATGCCCACTTTGAAAACGATGCGACACGAAATTGCTTCTATCGAAAATTCCACACGCTCGTGCAGTCTTTCCATGCTCACCGTTTCTATGGCGCTTCCCACCGGTGGCGTTCTGCCTGCTGCTAAAGCTCGCCACAGGACGAGTCCATCCCACTGCCAGACTTTCACGAACAAAGGGGCCGCGCGCAGCGATTATGATGTAATGACCCGCTTGCCTCGGCTACTTAAGCCTTTGCTCGCGGGACTGATCATTACATTTCTGCAGCTTGCGATGGCGATTGGCCTCCTTGCGCCAGAAAGGCCCCTTTCGGAGCGCTACGCCGCGCTAGTCCAGCACGATAGCTATTGGTTCATGAACATCGTGGATCGTGGTTACCAGACCATTGTGCCCCCAATCGATCACAAGGTGATGGAAGTATCAAACGTCGCGTTTTTCCCAGCTTATCCTGCGATTGCGGCCGCGTTTCGCTATGGACTTAACATCGACACGGGCACAGGCCTGTTGATCACCGCTCAACTCGCTGCCTGGGGTTTCTGGAGTTATTTCTTTCTTTTCTGCAAGCGGTGGAATATTTCGCCTGGGCCACAAATTTGCGGCGCATTATTAATCGCCGCCCATCCTGCAGCATTCTTTCTGATTGCCGCCTACTCAGAGTCGCTGTTCTTAATGGCGCTGCTTGGTTTTATTTATTGGAACACTGCGGAAGGGCGATACGCGAAATTCTGGGCGGCCATACACGGCATCGTCATGTCGGCAACGCGGATTGTCGGAATTGTGTGTGCGGCATTTCCGCTGGTACGCTCGGTTTTTCAGACTGGATGGCGCCGTTTGCTTGAGCCGAGGCCGTGGTTTCGCAAGGAAAAGCCGGCGATCGCTATGACGCTGGTGGCAAGCTTCGGCGCCCTGGGATTTTTCACTTATTCTCAACTGCGCTGGGGTCACTGGGATATTTATATGCTCACGCAGGCAGCCGGGTGGGGAATTGCTCCCGATTATTTGGCGGTGTTCAGGCCTTCTAATTATCGCTGGTTCGTCCCGGCCCTGAACGATCCGACCGAGGCGAGCCAAATATCGATGACGCTGGGCGCCGTGCTCTTTGTTATTGTCGTCGCTTGCGAGCTGTCGATTCGCAGGTGGGCCGGTTCGCCGATTCGCGCTGGCATCTATTTCTGCGCTTTTGTCATCTATTATCTCTCCGTCAGCGGAGTGGCCTGTGTGGATATGGAAAGCATGCTCCGCTATGAATTTTCCGTGCACGCGCTGATCGTGCTGGCGCTTTTGAATTTTCTGCGTCAGTTTCAAACGACGCCAGTGCTCGTTAGGGCGTTCGGCATCGCAGGAGTGGCGCTGCTTAGCGCCGCTGGGTTGTGCGTACAGGGCTGGTACGTTTGGAATTTCATGCGAGGCAACTGGGTTGCCTAGAAGAAGATGAAAACAAGAGTCGTCATTATCGGTGGGGGCCCGGCAGGATTAACGGCCGGTTATCTTCTGTCAAAGGAGGAAGTCGATGTCGTTGTCCTGGAAGCCGATCCCGTTTACGTCGGCGGAATTTCCCGAACGGTGACCTACAAAGGTTTTCACTTCGACATCGGCGGGCACCGTTTCTTTTCCAAATCCAAGGCGGTCGAAGACCTCTGGACCGAGATTCTGCCTAACGACATGCTCGTCCGGCGGCGCTCTTCGCGCATTTTCTACAACGGCAAATTTTTCTCTTATCCGTTGAAACCGTTCGAAGCCTTGCTCAAGCTGGGCATTTTCAGGTCTGCGCTCTGTGTTCTTTCGTGGATGAAAGCGCGCCTGTTTCCCGTGCACGATCCGCGCAATTTTGAAGACTGGGTAAGCAATCAATTCGGAAAACGGCTCTTCAACACATTCTTCAAAAGTTACACTGAAAAAGTTTGGGGGATGAGCTGCAAGGAAATTTCCGCAGACTGGGCGGCGCAGCGCATCAAAGGACTTTCGCTCGGCAGTGCCATTAAGAATGCTCTGATTCCGCAGCATTATAACGGAGACCGCACAAAAGTAATTAAGACACTGATCAATTCGTTTCGCTATCCGCGGAAAGGTCCTGGCATGATGTGGGAAGAATGCGCGGAAAAGATGAAGGCACTGGGTGGCAGGCTGGAGATGGGCTGCAGGGTGACTCGCTGTTCGTATGATGAAGCCTCTGGCTATTGGACGGTCGCATACAAAGATCGACAAGGTGATCTGCAAGCAATCGAAGCAGAACACGTCATTTCGTCCGCGCCGATGCGGGAGCTCATGTGTGGTTTGTCACCGAGCGCGAGTGAACGGGCAAAGCACGCTGCCGAAAGCCTCAAATACCGCGATTTCCTCACCGTGATGCTGATCTTGAAGGATCGACGCATGTTTGATGACAATTGGATCTACATTCATGATCCAAGCGTCAAAGTTGGTCGCGTTCAGAACTTCCGCTCCTGGTCGCCGGAGATGGTGCCCGAGCCGGATAAGGTCTGTTATGGTCTCGAATATTTCTGCTTTGAGCACGATGGCCTCTGGGATTCGAGTGATCGCGATCTGATTGAACTCGCGAAGCGGGAACTTGTTGAGATTGGGCTATCCAGGGAAGGGGACTTCCTAGACGGCTGCGTCGTGCGCCAGAAAAAGGCGTACCCCGTTTATGACGACGATTACGCGCGGCATGTCGCGACGATGCGTCAGGAACTTGAGACCCGATATCCGAACCTTCACCTTGTCGGCCGCAACGGCATGCACAAATACAACAATCAGGACCACGCCATGATGACTGCGATGTTGTGCGTCGAAAATATTCTCGCGGACGCGAAACTTTACGATCTCTGGCAGGTCAACAGCGACGCCGAGTATCACGAAGCTGGTCCTGCGACGGCTCCAGAAACAAGCGGTCCGGGTTTACGGCTGGTTCCCACACGCGTGGTCGCCGCTCCTGAACTTGCACCAGAAGGGTAACGACTGACTCAGGATTCGAATTCCTCGACTGGCGGGCAGGAGCAGAAGAGGTTCCGATCGCCATAAACGTTGTCGATGCGGGCAACGGCGGGCCAGAATTTGTGTTCGCGCGTCCACGGCGCGGGGAAAGCTGCTTGTTCGCGCGTGTAAGGGTGGTCCCAATTTTCGGACGCGATTTGTCGCGCGGTGTGGGGCGCGTTCTTCAACGTATTGTTAGCCCGATCCATTTTCCCCTTTGCAACCGCTTCGATTTCTTCATGGATTGAGATCATTGCGTCGCAAAAACGGTCGAGCTCGTGTTTTGGTTCGCTCTCGGTTGGCTCGATCATCATCGTCCCCGCGACGGGCCAGGAAACCGTTGGCGCATGAAAGCCGTAGTCCATCAACCGTTTTGCAACATCTTCCACCTCGATGCCTGCGCTTTTCCATTGGCGAAGATCAATGATGCACTCATGCGCAACGAGTCCGCGCTTGCCTTTGAAAAGTACGGGAAAATAGGGATCGAGTCGCTTCGCCATGTAATTCGCATTTAGGATTGCGACCTCGCTTGCTCGTTTCAATCCGTTCGCGCCCATCATGCGGATGTACATCCACGTAATCGTTAGAATGCTGGCGCTGCCGTAGGGCGCGGCAGCCACATTACCGCCTTTTCCTCCGCCGTGACGGTAATCGGACCCGTTTCTACGTGGCGGGCGTTTCCCGTATTCTCCATTGCCAAACAAAATTTGTCCGGTTTCAGGGTCGAGAATGAATTCTCGCGGAAGATATGGCGCGAGATGTTTCGCCACACCAATAGGGCCCACGCCCGGGCCGCCGCCACCGTGGGGAATGCAAAATGTTTTATGCAAATTTAAATGACAAACGTCTGCGCCGTAATCTCCGGGGCGGCAAAGGCCGACTTGCGCGTTGAGGTTCGCGCCGTCCATGTAAACCTGGCCGCCATGCGCGTGCACGATGTCGCAAATTTCACGAATCGTAGGCTCAAAAACGCCATGCGTGGAAGGATACGTCACCATCAGGGCCGCGAGGTCGCGAGCGTGTTCATCTGCCTTTGCGCGCAGATCGGCAAGATCGATATCTCCATCCTTTAAGCAGGCGATAGAGACAACCTTGAAACCAGCCATGGTCGCGCTGGCTGGGTTAGTGCCGTGGGCAGAAGTCGGGATCAGACAAACATTTCGATGCCCTTCGTTACGCGAAGCGTGATACTCGCGGATCGCCAGTAGACCTGCGTATTCGCCCTGCGATCCAGCATTGGGTTGCAATGAAATCGCATCGAATCCGGTGATTTCGGCAAGCCAGTTTTCGAGCTGTTCGCACATCTCTGCATAACCGACGGTTTGTTCTGTGGGCGCGAACGGATGCAGCTTGGAAATTTCCGGCCACGATATCGGAAACATTTCCGCGGTTGCGTTCAATTTCATCGTGCACGAACCAAGCGGGATCATCGAGGTAGTCAGCGAAAGATCACGCGATTCGAGCTTCTTGAGATAACGCAGCATTTCGGTCTCGGTCTCGTGAGTGTTGAAGACGGAGTGAGTGAGAAATTCCGAAGTGCGGATTGCGGATTGCGGAATGCAGATTGGCGGCTCTCCCAGATCGTCATCGGCAAAATCGCGCACGGTTGTGCCGCGAAAGACTGACATCAAGAGCTCGATGTCACGCACCGTGGTCGTTTCGTCGAAGGAAATGCCGACTGCGCGGGGGCCAAGCGCGCGCAAATCGCAGTCCGCTTTTTCCGCGTGCTCCAAAATGGCCTTGCTCGACTCAACCTCCACGCGAATTGTGTCGAAGAAATTTTCGTGCGTGATATTCAAGCCTAGCGCACGCAGACCGTCCGCAAGTTGACTCGTTAGGCGATGAACCCTTTCGGCGATTGCACACAGACCTCTTGGGCCGTGATACACGGCATACATCGAAGCAATGACAGCTAGAAGAACCTGTGCCGTGCAGATGTTACTCGTCGCCTTGTCGCGGCGGATGTGTTGCTCGCGTGTTTGCAGAGCGAGTCGATAGGCTGGGCGGCCTTCGGCATCGTGTGAAACGCCCACAAGCCGGCCAGGCATGTGGCGTTTGTACTGGTCGCGCGTGGCGAAGTATGCCGCGTGTGGACCGCCGAACCCGAGCGGAACGCCGAAGCGTTGGGTATTACCAACCGCAACATCAGCGCCAAATTCTCCTGGCGGTTTCAGTACTGTCAGCGCCAGGATATCGGCTGCGACCACCACCAGCGCGCCGGCGTCATGCGCCTGTTTAATGAAACCCGCGTAGTCGTAAATCGCGCCATCAGTGGCCGGATATTGGACTAGCGCGCCGAAAACGGTGTCGTCGAATTTGAAACGCGAATAATCACCGATCTTAATTGTAATCCCAAGCGGTTTCGCCCGTGTTTGCACAACGGCGATCGTTTGCGGGTGGCAATTGTCGGCGACAAAAAACGCTTTACGATTCGGAGCGACCGCATGACAAAGCGCCATCGCTTCAGCGGCGGCAGTGGCTTCATCAAGCAGCGAGGCATTGGCAATCTCGAGCCCCGTTAAGTCGGTGATCATGGTTTGAAAGTTGAGGAGCGCTTCAAGCCGTCCCTGTGCAAGCTCAGCCTGATAGGGTGTGTAAGCGGTGTACCAACCCGGGTTTTCGAGAATGTTTCGCTGAATAACGGGCGGCGTAGTGCAATCGGAATAGCCACATCCGATGAACGAGCGCGCGATCTTGTTTCTTCTGGAAATTGCCCGGAGCTCAGCCAGCGCTTCCATCTCCGATTTCGGTTCCGGCAGATTCAGTTCTCGATCCAGCCGGATATTCTTTGGAACGGCGGCTTCCACAAGGGAATCGAGACTTTCGAAGCCGACCTCGCGCAGCATGGCGCGCACTTCGTCTTCATTCGGGCCACTGTGGCGGCGCGCGAAGGAATTCGGATCGATCATTTTATCACGCCGTTGCATGGGAGCAGACTACGGAAAGCGAATCGCGCTTCAAGTCGGGCTCAGGCAGGGCGATTGACCTCAATCGCCCGGACGGTTCGATGAACCGCCCCTACCATTTACGTCACGTCGTATATTTCCACGCCGCGGCTTTTCAATAGGGCGCGCAGCTCTGCCAGGTGTTGATGGTCGCGAGTTTCGACTGTGCAAAGAACGTTCACGGCCGAGACATCAGGGCTGGCGAAGGCGCGATCGTGCACGATTTGTTTAACGCTTGCTCCGGTTGACGCGATTTGCGCTGCCAGATCGGCCAGTCCACCGGGTCGATCGCTAATGACAGCGGTGAACCGGCCAAGTCTGCCATCCGCGACTAAGCCGCGTTCGATTACACGACTGAGAACGTTGGGATCAATGTTCCCACCGCAAAGCAACAGAACGACTCGCCTGCCGGCGAGCTCTTCCAACTTTCCGGACATGCACGCGGCCAGTGGCGTAGCAGCGGCTCCTTCAACGACGCTTTTTTCCAATTCAACCAGACGAAGAATTGACAAAGCGATTTGTTCTTCGCTTACAGTGACAGTCAGATCGACGAGTGGTCTTGCAATTTGGAACGCATTTGTGCCGACCTGCGGAATGGCAAGCCCATCCGCGAGCGTCGGAAGCATCGCGATCTTGATCGGTTTGTCCGCTTCAAACGCGGCTGAAAAGCTCGCGACATTCTCCGCTTCAACAGCGACAACTTTCGCGTGCGGTCGCAAGGTTTTCACAGCCAGGGAAACGCCAGCGAGCAAACCGGCTCCGCCCACGGGAACAACTACGGCCTCGAGATCGGGAATTTGCTCAACGATCTCCAGGCCCATCGTTCCCTGGCCGGCAATGATCGCGGGATCATCGTAGCCGTTGATATAGGCGAGCCCTTTCTCCGCTGCAAATTTGTGTGCGTGCGCTCTGGCTTCGCCGAAATCGGTCCCGTGCAAGACAACAGTTGCACCGAGTTGCTGGCACGCGCTCACCTTTATGAGGGGCGCGAATCTGGGCATTACCACTGTTGCCGGTATGCCGAGTAGGCGGCCCTGATAGGCAAGTGCTTGAGCATGATTGCCCGCAGAAGCGGCAATGACTCCACGCTTCTGCTGGTCACGCGGTAGTTGCGCCAGCGCATTGCGCGCGCCCCGTTCCTTGAAGCTTCCCGTGCGCTGCAAGTTGTCGAGCTTGCAGAAAATTTTCATGCCGGTGATGTCGCTCAGCGGAATGGAGGGCGGACAAGGTGAATAATAAACCGCGTCCACAATTCGTTTGCGCGCCGCTTCGATGTCCTGAAATGTGACCAAGCTTTTAACTTTCGAGTGCTGCCTGCGCCGCAGCCAAGCGGGCAATCGGAATCCGGAACGGGCTGCAACTTACGTAATCCAAGCCCAGCCGGTGACAGAATTTGACACTCGCCGGTTCCCCACCGTGTTCGCCGCAAATTCCCAGTTTGATGTTTGGCCGGGTCTTGCGTCCCAAGTCGCGCGTTATTTCCATTAACCGGCCCACGCCTTTTTGATCGATCGACGCGAACGGATTTGACTCGACGATATCGAGCTCGGCGTAAGCGGGAAGAAAGCTTCCCGAATCGTCCCGGCTCATCCCCAGTGTTGTTTGGGTAAGATCGTTTGTACCGAAACTGAAGAACTCGGCATCATGCGCAATCTGGTCTGCGACCAACGCGGCGCGCGGGATTTCGATCATCGTCCCGACAAGGTAATTGAATTTCGTGTTCGTTTCCTTCGCGACATCTCCAGCCACGCGGCGAACGATTTCGATTTGAAGCTTCAGCTCGCGCGGAAATCCGACCAGCGGAATCATGATTTCAGGGCGGACCTTGATGCCTTTGGCTTGCACTTCGGCTGCCGCCTCAAAGATCGCGCGTGCCTGCATTTCGGAGATTTCCGGATAGACAATGCCGAGCCGGCAGCCCCGATGACCGAGCATCGGATTAAATTCGTGCAGCTCATGCACGCGGCGAGCGATTTGTTCGACAGCCATGCCGAGCTTGTTCGCAAGTTCGTTTTGCTGAGTGTGATCACTGGGAAGGAATTCATGGAGCGGCGGATCGAGAAAACGAATGGTGGCCGGCAAACCTTTTAACGCCGCGAAGATGCCAATGAAATCAGCACGCTGGTAGGGAAGTAGCTTGGCCAATGCGCGTGCCCGCTCGTCCTTCGTACCGGCGAGAATCATCTCACGCATGGCGTCTATCCTATCGCCTTCGAAAAACATATGCTCTGTTCGGCAAAGCCCGATGCCTTCCGCACCGAACGCGATCGCATTTGTTACCTGCTCGGGTGTATCCGCATTTGTGCGCACGCCCAGGCTGCGGAATTGATCCGTCCACTTCATTAGTTTTGCGTACTCCTGGTAAACGATGCTCTTTTTCGGATCGAGAGAACGATCGACCAGCACCTGAACGATTTCCGACGGCGCAGTTGCGACTTCGCCGGCAAACACCTCTCCCGCGGTTCCATCGATGGAGATGTAATCGCCTCGATTCAACGTCGTGCCGTTGGCGCTGAGTGTGCGCTTTTGGTAATCGATTTGGATTCCTGCCGCGCCGCACACGCATACTTTCCCCATTTGCCGCGCAACCAGGGCCGCATGGGAGGAGACGCCGCCACGCGACGTCAGGATGCCTTCGGCGGCAATCATGCCGCGCAGGTCTTCCGGCGAAGTTTCAATGCGCGCGAGCACGACCTTCTCACCTTTCTCCGAGCGCATGACGGCTTCTTCCGCACTAAAGACAACGCGCCCGCACGCCGCGCCCGGGCCGGCGGCCAAACCGGTGCCAATCTTTTTTGCTTGTTTCGCTGATTGCCTGTCGAAGATCGGGGCTAAGAGGTGAGCAAGCGAATCCGCGGGAATACGGCGCACCGCATCCTTCTTTGTGATCAATTTTTCATCGACCATATCGACAGCAATACGAACGGCAGCATGCCCTGTGCGTTTCCCGTTGCGAGTTTGGAGAATGTAGAGACGATTTTCCTCCACCGTGAACTCCAGGTCCTGCATGTCCTTGAAATGACGTTCAAGGATCGCGCGGACTTTCATCAGGTCTTTGTGAGCCGCCGGCATTTCATTCGCCAAATCGGCAATTGGGTGGGGCGTGCGAACGCCTGCAACGACGTCTTCGCCCTGGGCGTTGATCAAATACTCGCCATAAAAAACTTTTTCACCGGTCGCCGGATCGCGCGTAAATGCGACCCCGGTTGCGCTCGTTTCGCCCATGTTTCCGAATACCATCGTCTGCACATTCACGGCCGTGCCCCAGTCGCGCGGGATGCCGTATTTGCGACGGTAAACAATCGCGCGATCGTTCATCCACGATCCAAAAACTGCGCCGATCGCGCCCCAGAGCTGCGCTAGCGGATCCTGCGGAAACGATTTCCCCGTGCGCTCGTTGATGAGGACTTTGAATTGTTGCACCAGCTCTTTCAGATCGGTGACTGTCAATCTGACGTCTGGGAAGTCGTGTTTGCCGTAGCGTTCATCTTTTAGACGCTCTATGACCGCCTCAAACGGTTCGTGGTCTTCACCTGGCCGTTTCTGAACTCCCATGACTACGTCGCCGTACATTTGCAGGAAACGGCGGTAGGAATCCCAGGCAAAACGCGCGTTGTTTGTGTTTTTCGCGACAATCTCGACGACCTGGTCATTCATCCCGAGGTTCAGGATGGTGTCCATCATTCCGGGCATGGAATCGCGCGCGCCTGATCGCACGGATACGAGCAAAGGTCGTTCTTTGTCGCCAAATTTTTTTCCGACGGAATTTTCGACCTTTGCCAACGCCGCCGCGACCTCCAGTTTCAGCTCTCGCGGGTAAGTCCGGTGATGAGCGTAAAAGTGAGTGCACACTTCAGTCGTGATGGTGAACCCCGGTGGCACCGGCAGACCGATGCGCATCATTTCGTGGAGATTCGCGCCTTTGCCGCCCAGCAGCGATTTCATCCCGCCTGATCCATCGGCGTGGCCGTCGCCAAAGTAATAAACGTAACGCGGCTTTTTCGTTTTTTTCACGCGAGCGCGGCGACTCGCCGGCAATTTCGGTTTCTTTAATGTGCGCCGAAGTGATTTTCGAACTGTAGATTTGCGTCTTTTGGCCATGTTTAGGGATGCGAAGAAATCGACAAGGAACGAATGGGCCAAAGTAGTTTCGGGTATCGCCATGTCAACGACCCTGAAAACTCGAAGAGTCGTATTGTTTAGAGGTCAGAAACGGTTGCAGCCGACCTGACTGCCTCTATAGAAAGCCAAACCAGGCAATCCAGCGGGTTAAGCTGGCGCGCCTTCGTTGTTCGTCAGAACTTCAGCAATCGTCGCCGTAAAATCATCGACGCCGGTACTCGGCACGATGATGCTGTTGCGGCGGCCATGAGCTTCTTCAGTGATGCGCAAGAACCTCCCGCGCTCGTTTTCCCGCAGCTCCACGTAGAAATGCTTGCGCTCGATCTGCAGTTCTCTCGCCTCGATGATGTTATCCATTTTCCTCTGAAGGCGCCGACTCTACCGCATTCGTTTTGGGGAATGGAAGAAAAATCGGCAGGATTTGTGCAAATTCTTTGGGGTCCGGCATGTGGCTGGCCACCCTGCGGCTGGCAACCGTGCGCTGGAGCTTTCGATCTCAGGCGAATAGCTAGCACAATGCTATAGGTTGCGGCGCTGGCCGCTCAATTTACAATCTCGTGCGCGTGTTCTACTGAAGGCGCTCGACCATGCCGCAACGAGTCGATCCAAGTTCCTATCAATCGCCCGAGGGTGAGCGTCCGGCGGTTTCCGCCCCAATTGAATTGGAGCGGCGAGCTCATGATCCGTATGCGGCGTTTCGCTTTGGGGATTTCAGCTTGTTTACAGCCGGCAATCTACTCTCGATCACCGGCCGTTTGATGCTCGCGGTGGCAGTGGAATGGGAAGTATATGCGCGCACTCATTCCGCGACCGCGCTTGGACTGGTTGGCTTGGTTATTGCCGTGCCTGTCGTGACCCTGTCTTTGCCCGCCGGTCATTTGGCGGACCGGTTCAGTCGAAAACGCATTATTCTGGTCTCGCAAATCTTTAGCTTGCTGACATCGCTAGCGCTGGCCTTGGTTTCTTGGAAACATCTCGCCATTCCTGCGATTGCACCATTGCGCGCAAGTAATCGTGTCCTGGCGGCTGTTGCCGGAATTTTTGAACGGCATCATCCAATCTTCCATTTCGACGATGCATCGATTCCGTTAATCTATCTTCTTCTTTTTGTCGGAGCCGTGGCGCGCACATTCAGCTGGGCGGCACGGAGTTCATTTTTTCCTACGCTGATTTCTCGTGATGCCTTTGCAAATGCGGTCACCTGGAACAACAGCGTTTTTCAAATTGGATCCGTTGTGGGCCCTGCGCTCAGTGGATTGCTGGTTGCCTACATCGGGTTTTCGTTTGTGTACCTGCTCGATGCGCTGTGCGCGCTCTGCTTTTTCCTTTTGCTTCTTCCGATTCGGCGCAGCAAACAGAGGCGTGACCAGGGCGAGGCCAGCACGTGGAAAAGCCTCATGGCCGGACTCCGTTTTGTATTTAGGAGAAAGGTGATCCTGGCAACAATCACCCTGGATCTCTTCGCGGTCCTGCTGGGAGGCGCGACCGCGTTGATGCCGATTTTCGCCGATCAGATTTTGCACTGCGGACCGGTTGGTCTCGGTTGGATGCGCGCGGCCCCGGCCGTCGGCGCCTTTGCGATGGCGTTGGTCGTAGCGCATCTGCCGCCGATGAAGCAGACGGGCAAAACGTTACTCTGGTGTGTCTCCGGGTTTGGAATTGCGACGATCCTGTTTGGTTTGTCTAAAGTCTTCTGGTTATCGCTGGGTGTATTATTTCTTGTTGGCGCGTTCGACAGCGTCAGCGTCATCATTCGTGGTTCCATCGTGCAACTGATCACGCCGGATGAAATGCGCGGACGCGTTTCGTCGGTGAACAATATTTTTATCGGCACATCGAACGAATTCGGTGCGCTGGAATCAGGATTGACGGCTGCGTTGTTTGGTCCGGTGATTTCCGTCGTTGCAGGAGGAATTGGAACAATCCTGGTGGTGTTCGGCGTAGCGTTGCGATGGCCGGAGACTCGCAAAATCGGCGCGCTGGATAAGAATTTGCGTTAACTAGGCGCGAATACCTCCCCATGTGTCCTATGCTCCGCATGGAACAAATCCGACAAATGTGGCAATGAGCTAAAACGCGCCGTGCAACGAGATCATTCCGTACGGGGCCCCGCCGTCCTGGTGATAGCGCACTTCAGCTCGATAAAAATCGAAGTCTCTATAAGGCTGATAGCCGACCTCGCAGGTGAAGGTCACGATCGGAGAGATCTTCCAGTCCAACCCCGCGCCAGTTCGCACCTCGCTGTAAGTCAGGATCGCGTGATTGAGCCTCGGGATTCCGTGTGAGTCCCCGAAATCGTCAGGTACACGGTAACTGGTTTGCTTCAAATTTCCCCCGACGTAAAGCGACACGTCCTTGCTCATCTCGTACTGGAGGCGCGGAGTTGGCAACACCGCATCGAGAAGCCATTGCGGGGCAATTTTCCAGCGAAGTCCAGCGACAGGAATGACCGGGTATTTCCGCTCGATATCGACGCTGACGCCGAGGACGAGCTGCAGATTGGGACTGTAAATGTAGGTGCCGCCGACGAGGAACGGGAAATTGAAACTGTCCCACCCCAAATTATCGAACTCAGTGTCGTACACACCGGGTTGACCTTCGACCCTCACGAGAATCGAATCAGAAAACTGCATGTCGAGTCCCATAACAAGGCTCACTGACTGCAATGTGTCTGGGAGCGGCGCACCATGGGGAAGGCCGAATGAGAATCGTTCCCACTCCGCGCCAAGGCGCAGAACGCCAGGCTTAATCCGCGGAGTGAATATCAAGTGCACGATTGAATCGTTTTCATCGAAATCGCGCACGCTCTTGTTAGGTCCGCGTTGTACGTCCCCGCCACCGACATAGGTGTCTTCCGCGGTATATTCGAAAGGGAGGTGACCCAGCGAGTCGGACCAGTTTCCGGCGTTTTCGTCAGCGAAAATTCGCGCCGCAAACAACAGCGAGGAGGCTGCCAAAGCGGCAATGAAAACTCGACAAACCAGGCGTTTCACCGCTCAACGACCTCCACTCGTATCGCGCCGAAAGAGTGTGACGGCTTTGGTGATGTTTTTCATCGTCACCGATTCCGACGCAAGCCGTTCCACGCCATGCAGGGAGCCCAGCGACGCAGCGGAGATCATGTCGCCGCGCCAGACCAGGGTTGAAGGTTTGCCTTCTACTGTAACCGGCCACATCTGATACAATGTCAGAGCAACGTAATAACCGCCGCTCGAATAGTAAAGAACATCCGCAGCTTGATAGGTCCCGACGGTACCGGCGCGGCTATAAGATGAACCCAGCGTTACTACGCCTTGATCATCCACATCAAGAAGCTCCCAGTACAATTCCGGCTTGAGCGATCCAGCGCCGCGTCCAATACCTGTGGCTCCAAGGAACCCGGAAAACTGATTGCGGATTTTGCCTTGCTCGCGCAACAATCCGTTTACTTCGTCGCTCGCCCGAACAGACGGACCGGCATGATCGTAGGGCGGTTGACCGGACATTCCGCTCGACACGAAACTTTTCGATCGCGCAGCCAGCACATCTGCCCAGAACGCCGTAACCGCTGGAGGCATCGCGCCTCCGCCCCCTGCGGCTCCGGCGGAAAATTTCTTTGCCTCGTCCCGGCTAATTTGGAGTTCAGGACTAAGTTTTTGAGTCGCTGTGACGAATGAACGCACTGAACTGTTACCGGGCGCGTCTTTCAGTTGTTCGAAATTGGCCGGGGTAGGGCTCAGCGGTAAATCAGAATGTAAAAAAACCTTTAGTTCGCGATGCCTTGTTGGGTCCCACCGGCGCAACGCCTCGATTTGCTGGTTGGGCGAGCCCGGCACGACGTAACAGCTTTGCACGGCGAGAAATCGCGGATTACTCATCGGCGGTCCGTGCGCCGTTTTCGCATCACTTTTCGCGAACTGCGCGAGATCGGCCTTGCCAAAAATGGAAAACGAGGCGAGCTCTGAGACGGCGTCAGCGCGTGCGGTTGTCAGTCCCAGGCGCAAGACCAACAGTACGAGGAAGAGGCCGGTCGCCCTTACAGAGAAGTGCCGCTGGAGGTTCAGCATCTTAGCTTTCATGATCAACATATCTGACGGCAAATGCCAGATGGTTGCAAATTTTTTGGATCATCGCAATAGGGTTTCATCATGAGCGAACCGGTGATCGTGCTCGACCATCTGAGCAAGAGTTTCGGTAACGTCCGTGCTGTGCAGGATCTTTCACTCACTATCGCGCCCGGAACAATCTTTGGTTTTCTAGGGGCGAATGGCGCGGGAAAAACGACCACGATTCAAATGTTGTGCGGCCTGACTCATCCGACCGCTGGCAATGCAGCAATCGCAGGCAGGGATGTTTGGAAAGATCGACAACATGTTAGGACGAAGTTCGGCTACGTTCCGCAACGCTTTAGCCTTTACCGTGATCTCACCGTGCTGGAGAACTTCCGCTTTTTCGGCGGCGCCTATGGAGTTCCGGGTGCGGAACTGGAGCGGCGGATCAAGCGCTTGCTTCGGCTGAGCGACTTGGAAGAAAAAGTTAATGCTGCCGCCGGAAGTTTATCTGGCGGCATGCGGCAATTGCTGGCGATTGGTTGCGCACTGGTGCACGATCCGCCGCTCCTTTTTTTTGACGAACCGACAGCAGGCCTTGATCCCGTTCACCGGCAGCAAATCTGGAACTTGCTCTATGATCTGAGTAACGAGGGAAAAACGATCTTTGTTACTACGCATTACATGGACGAGGTGGAGCGCTGCACTGAAGTGGGCTTTATCGAGAGTGGGCGGCTGCTGGCGAAAGCTTCGCCACGCGCTTTGAAATCGAGCTTTCGCGCGCGCTTGCTCGAGATCGATGTGGAACCACTCATGCCCGCACTGGTGCGGTTGCGGGGTCGGCCCGAGTTGCTGGGCGTTTCCTTGCGCAGCGGCAGCCTGCGCCTGTACGCACAGGAACCAGAGAAATTGATGGCGAGATGGCGCGAGAACTGGCCCTTTCCAGATCTTCATTTGTTGGGCGAACGCTGGGTAGAACCCGACATGGAGGACGTTTTCACCGCATATTCGCAGGGCTACGATGGCGTCTTGAAAAAATCGGCATCATGAAATGGCCATCATCGAGCGCAATTGCGAGCGTCGCTTACAAAGAATTCCTGCACATCTACCGCGATCGGCGTGTCTTGCTTTTACTGATTATTCTCCCGCCGCTCTTCACACTAATTTTCGGGCACGCCTTCGAGAATACTGAGCTCACCGACGTCCCTGCGTTGCTAATCGATCGCGATCAGACGCCGCGCACCGCCCGTTTCATCGAGATCATCTCCAAGGACAAAACGTTTCACTGGAGAATGCCAGCGCCCGACTTTCAGGGTGAATCGGACCTGATCGGAAATGGAGTGAAGGCGACTCTGGTTATCCCGGCTGGTTGGACCGATAGCCTGAACAAGGGCGACCCGAAGCCGCTACCTCTTTACCTCGACGACAGCGACACGAACACTGCCAGTGCAGTCGAAGGCGCTGTGCAAAAGAATCTAGGTACATTCCAGGCCAAAGAACGCGACCTACTTGTGGAGTCACTCCCGGAGGAGGTGATCGAGTTAGGCAAGAAATTGCCCATCGATATCCGTAAACAATTCGTCTCGCTTATGACCGCATGGAGTGCGGAGTCGAAGAACTTGTACAATCCAAAGTCGCGCTTCATCGATTACGTCGTGCCAGGCGTGATCGGGTTGATTTTGCAATTGCTAACTGTCACGCTCATGGCCTGCACCATCGCCCGCGAACGCGAATCGGGCACACTCTATCAATTGCTGGTGACTTCGCTGCAGCGCGGTGAAATCGTGATCGGGAAAATGCTGCCGTATCTGGTTGTCTCCATTTGTTTAGTAGTGGTGATTATGGCGCTTAGTTGGTGGCATTTTGGCGTGGCATTTTATCAGCCTCCCGCGCTCGCCCTGATCTGCCTGCTGTTCCTTCTCTGCTCACTCGGACTGGGTTTATTGATTTCGACGTTCTCGCGCACCCAAACGCAAGCGATCCAATTTTCCGTTTTCTTTCTGTTGCCGGTCTTTGTTCTCTCAGGCGCATTTGCGCCACTTGAGCAACTGCCAAAAGCAATCCAATACATCTCGGAACTTTTCCCGCTGACTCACTTTTGCCGCGCCTTTCGGCTGGTGAACATGTACCATGCTGGCGCGCAATTTTATGTTGGCGATCTCGTTGTCCTGCTGGCTGGAGCCATGATCACATTTCTCGGCGCGGCGTTTCTCCTGAAACGCATTGAGCAATAAGGCCGTGCAAATGGTGAAGCGCGAATGACGAATGAGGAAGGAACGATGAAGGCCGTAATGCCTTATTATCGATCAAACAGGCGCCATCTGTTCCTGGCAATTAGCGCGCTTGCCCTGGCGTTTTGTATGGGTTCTGCCAGTGCTGCTCCAAGCGAGCATGTGGACTCGACACCGCAGGAGGTGTTCGACTCAATGCGTGACAGCTTCCAAGCCAGTAAGGCGAAGGGAGTTCATGCTCGTTATCAGTGGGATTTGAGCGGCCCACAAGGCGGGGAATGGTGGATCGACGTAAACGACGGGAAGTACAAGATGGGAAAAGGAAAGATCGAGAATCCAAATGTGACGTTCGTCGCGAAGGACAAAGATTGGGTCGCCGTTTCCAACCATCAGATGGGCGGCACATGGGCTTACCTCACCGGTCGGTTAAAAATTCGCGGTGACCAGGGATTAGCGAGAAAGCTCGGGGAAATATTTCCTTAAAACTTCGCCGCGAGCTCGAAGTTCACGAAAGGGGCAGGGTTCGTTTTGGCGCTTGCTTCGGCCCGAAAGAAATCAAAGTCGCGCCTGACCGTGACGCCTCCTCCGAGCTTGATCTCAAACGGCTTGAACCCAGAGTACTTCACCTGTACCCCAGCGCGATCCTCGCTGTACTGAACCCACGCGTTGTGTACTTGCAACTTTCTCTCGGGAGTCATGACGTCATCGGTGCGGAAGCTTTCGTAAAACAAATTTCCGAAGATGCGAAATTCCCAATTATCCCAGGGGTTATAGACCAGGGCAGGTTTTGGGACGACGCCTTCCAGACGCAAGTGATCGTTGAACAACCAGATGATACCACCACCTGGCGCGACGATCGGATTCTGGTTAATCGCGAAGCCCACGCCGATCACGGCAAAAATTTTGTCTTTCTTTAGTGGAAACGTGAAGAACGCCTTGGCCGGTATATCGAAATCGTTGCCGTGGACGTCATTTTGGAAAAAGAATCCTGGATCGATCTCAATACCCGCGCCAGCATAATCATGTACAACGTACTCAAGAGCCAATAGGGCGTGCACAGTCTGGAGATGATCGGGCAACCCATTGTTGGTTCCATCAAAATCAAATCGCTCGTACTCGACCCCTGCCCGGAAATACCACTTTCCGGTGATGAGGAAACGATGAGCGTAGCTAAAGTCATTGTATAGCGAATCGCCATTCCCAAACTTGCCGTGGTCGTCGTAGAAACTACTGTTTCCGGTGTAGTCCATCTCGTAATCAAAAAGATCGCGGTGATTTTCGTCCGCTGGCGTGGGCGAAGGTTGCGCCTCGAAAGTTGCGGGCCCACCTAGCGCTGACGCAATGCCCGCAAGGAAAAGAAAGGCCCAGAGCTTTGGAATGTTTCTCATTTGGTTAAGGCGACCCGGATATCGACATATCGAATGAGGAGCGTGAAAGCGATGTATCGGACAGGGGATATTTTGGCAAGGACTATTTCCGAAGTGTTGCTCAAACTGATTTTGGCGCTCATCGTGCTGGTGTTTAACGCATAGCTTGCATTTGGTCCTGGTTTACTCCCGCGTTCTGCCCTCCCTCAAAGCGCGCCATTGGCGGCTGCTATCCGTTTTCAGCACGGTATCGCTGATCGCCCTGATAGGGTTCACCCGTATTGCGTTGGGTGCACATTTTCTGACCGACGTGCTCGCGACCATCTTGCCATCTTTTTTGGAATTATCTGGCTCACGTTTTGTTATTTGCCACGAAGCCAATGCGGCAACGCATGGTTTCACCTGCTGGCGTGCCCCTTATCATCGAAGCTGCTCTGGTGGGCGTGGAATTGGCAGAAAAACCCGCGCAGAGTCTCCCGAGCGAATCGGCGGCGGTTAGGCAATTCAGGTTGCTCCGCGAGATTTGGCTATCTCCTTTGAACGAGATAGGCTCATCTTCGTCCGTCGACCGAATTGCTCTCAAACAGGCGATGAAAGCACTCGGCAAAATACATGTGACCGCATGGCTGCTTGGCCTCGGTGGGGCTGCGCTTTTTACCGGGCTACTGATTCGTCAAGGCATCAGCCAGGTCTGGGGTGCGTTTGTCACGGCTGAATGGACAATTCTGGGAATTGTTGCATACCATCTGATTCCAATTTTTCTCGATGCTGTCGGCTGGGGCGTTCTCATTCCCAAATCCGATCGTCCGCGGCTTTTTCAACTGCTCTGGATGCGCTGGATCGGTGAATCGGTTAGCACACTAGTTCCCTCTGCCGCCGTCGGCGGAGACATTGTTCGGGCTCGCCTGGCAGCGATCAGCGGCACACCGCTGCCGCTGGCGGCGGGAAGCGTGCTCGTGGACATCACGCTGGGTATTTTTATTCAGGCCGGGTTTACTTTGCTGGGGCTATTTCTGCTCGTCGACCGAACGGGGAAGACCAGTTTCGTCGGTCCGACTTTAATAGGAGTAGTAGTCGCACTTTTTGCTTTCGCTGGCTTCTATTTTGTCCAGCGTCTCGGAATCTTCCGTTTTCTCGCTCGCATCATTTCGCGTCTGGCCGGTTCCTCGGATTGGCAATCCCTCGTGCAAGGCGGCGATACGCTGGACCGAACCGTCCGGTCTCTCTACGCTCGGCGGGGTGGCGTGATCGCATCTTGCGCTTGGACGATGACGTCCCTCATCGTCGGCTCAGGAGAAATTTGGCTTGCCCTTTGGGTGCTCGATTTACCCGCGTCGTTCGTCAACGCCCTGATCCTGCAAAGTACTGTCTTGACGATTCGGTCGGCAGCGTTTGCAGTCCCTGCTGGTCTGGGAGTGCAGGAAGGCAGCTATCTTGTGGTCGGGAATTTGCTTGGAATCCCAGGCGATGGAGCTTTTGCTCTTTCCCTCGTCGCTCGCGCGAGGGAAATCGGGCTTGGGATCCCCGGGCTCATTACATGGCAGGTCATTGAAGCGCGTCGCCTTTGGCGCGTGCGCGCGCGTTTGGCTGCAAACGCTCGGTAGTATTTGAGGTTAGCGGTAACATCTCGAATCTGTTCGAGACGTTGTTTTACTTTCGCCGGATTGGTGAAGCTGGTACGAACCCCCCACCAAATCCATGCGATCCCGCCGGAAGCCAGGTGATTTGTCAATTCTGTAATAACGACTGGATCCTCGAATCCTTTGTGGCGCCTAAGTAGCGATCGTTTCACCGGGTTTCATCACGCGCAGTTGCGCTTTCACTTTCCGCTTTTTGAGTTCGTTTTCGAACACTTCGGGCGTGCCTGTCAGCACTGGAAACGTTCCATAATGCATCGGAATTACAGTCCTCGGAGCCACGAGCTTCACAGCTTCTGCCGCCCGAGCCGGTCCCATTGTATAATGGTCGCCGATGCAAACCAGCATGATGTCGACCTTGTGAAATCGTTTCACCAGCGCCATGTCGGAGAACAAATCTGTGTCGCCGGTGTGATAAATCGTAGGACCATTGTGTACCGCAACGATCAATCCCGTAGGATTGCCGGCATAAACCGGCGGCCCATTTTCCTCCTTTTGAACGGACGAACCGTGCCACGCTGGGACGAACTGCACTTTTATTTCGCCATCAAGCAGCGACAATTCGCCCCCGAGATGCCCGGTTGTCTCGCCAGTCGCCTGCGCTTCAGGATAACCAAGCACTGAAATCATCGTCGCGTTGAGCTCGAAGTTTGAGACCAGAATCGCGCCCGTGCGCTTTCCAATCTCGACTGAGTTGCCGATGTGATCGGAATGCCCGTGCGTAAGCAAAATAAGATCGACACGGTCGAGCGCGGCAAGCTCCTCTTTGCCGCGCTCGAAAACCGGATTTGTTAGCCATGGATCGATCAGCAATAGCTTACCAGTGCCGGTAGTGATCTTGAAAGCCGATTGGCCATACCAGGTCAAGTGCGTTTCCATACGAATCACGAAACCGAAAAGTATTCATTCGGCAAGGGTAATGACCTCGGGCAAATGACGAATGCAAAATGACCCACGGACCCACGCTTGTTCGTATGAGCGATGAGGAGAGCATCGCGCGTTTACTTTGCAGTTTTGGGGAGACAGAACGCCGCGAAAAATCGCAGCGACTCAAAGAAACGGCAAAGGAACCACTTCTAACGGAATTGTGCCGAAAGGTTTCGGAGCAGAATCTCCTGCCGTGAACGCGTCCAGCCTGGTACCGGCGCCGTTGAAGCCGCGTTTCACGTATCCGAGGGCAATTTCTTTTCCGATTGTTTCGCTACGCGTGGCACTTGTGATCCAGCCGACATCCTTCCCCGGTGCTGAAGGAGAGACAAGTTTCATACCTGGCTGAAGCGGGATATCGTCCACCGAAATCAGCCCGCATAGTCGCTTGTTTGTCTGACCCGACATCTTGATTCGCGAGATCACTTCCTGACCGATGTAACAACCCTTTTGGTAGTCGATTGTTCGTTGTTCCAGATTGGCTTCGATCGGGATAATCTCCTGTGTTAACTCGCGACCCCATCGCGGAATTCCCTGCTCGATTCGCATGACCTCAGTCGCATCGGAATCACGTAGGGTCCATCCCAAGGATAATTCCTGCAACAAGGCGCCATGCTGGGCGGCTTCGACC
>DASZGW010000014.1:0-4297 GCA_035938475.1 Candidatus Udaeobacter sp. | reverse complement strand
CATCCACACGGGCAGGATCGAAGCCGCGAGCCCATAAATCATGATGGCCCACGCCAGCCATTTCTGATCGTGACGGAACCAGCTTTCAATTGCGGGAAAATGCCCGAGGAATTGCCCGCCCCACACGCCAAACGCCAGACCGAGCAGACCGAAGATTGTCACCGCCGTCACGCTCACCTTGCCCGTGCGCAATCCAATTCCCATAATCAGCGCGATTGGAATCGTCGTCGCAATAGTAAAGACACCCCACGGACTTTCCGCGAGAGCTTGCACGACAACGAGCGCGAGAACAGCCAGCAAGATAATCATGATGGCCAGGACACTGACCATAGCGAGCAGACCAACGCCGGGCCCGATTTCCTCTCTTACCATTTGTCCAAGCGTTTTGCCGCCGCGCCGGATTGAAGCAAAAAGAACAATCATGTCGTGGACGCCGCCGCCGAGCGTCGCGCCGATCAAGATCCATAGAGTGCCGGGAAGAAAACCGAACTGCGCCGCCAATACAGGGCCGACCAACGGCCCCGGACCGGCGATGGCTGCAAAGTGGTGCCCAAAAACCATCCAGCCGTTTGTTGGCACATAATCCTTGTTGTCGTTTTGCAGCAGCGCCGGTGTGGCACGCTCCTCGTTGAGTACGAGCACTTTTGCGGCCAGCCATTTGCTGTAAAAACGATAGCTGATCGATAACGCGCAAAATCCAGCGGTCACGATCCACAGTGCGCTGATATGTTCGCCGCGAGATAACGCCAGTATCGCCACTGCCCACGTGCCCACCGCGGCTACGGCCAACCAAAGCAGCTTTTTCCACAAACTCATTCTATTCGCAGTTTAATTGAAATTGTTGCGCTCCGCTACAAGGTGTGATCCTTCTTCAGGTGCGATTTCGACATAAAATACGCAAGCTTGTAGATGGCCAGAGCCTGGTCAGCGCGAGGAAACACACGCTCAGACTTCTCCGAACCGGTCGGTTCCCGCTAAACAAAAAAAAGGTTATCGAAACAATCGATCCGGTTGCTTTCGACCAGATTCGCAAGCGATACGCGGTCGCAAATCCCGGCGCAGACTGGCCGAAATATCTCGATCTGGAACGGTGGATCGGAATCAACATTCGGCGAATTCGCCAGGTCGAACTCGATTTGGCGCGCCCCAAGCGCATTCTCGATCTTGGCTGCGGCGCAGGATATTTCCTCTACATAGCCCAACTGCTGGGTCATTCCGGACTCGGTCTTGATATGGACCGTTTATCCATGTTCCGGGAAGTTACACGGCTGCTCGGGGTCCGCCGTGTAGTCCAGCAAATCGAAGCTTTTCGGCCGTTGCCTGATTTTGGACAAAAATTTGATCTCGTCACGGCTTTCATGATCTGCTTCAACAACCACAAAATGCCGGACCTCTGGAAGGTGGCGGAATGGGAATTCTTTCTGGACGACCTGGCAAAGCATCTCACCCCGCGCGGTCGAGTCTGGCTCGAACTAAATCAGGAATATGACGGGTCCTTCTACACGCCTGAGCTAAAGGAATTTTTTCAAAAGCGCGGCGCCAGGATCAGCGAGCAGAAAGTGATCTTTAATTCAGGCCTTCGCGCGCGTGTTTCAACTTCTCCAGTTGCACGCTGAAGCCCTTCAGTCGCTGACGATGTTCTTCAACAATGGCCGCGGGGGCGCGATCGACGAAAGATTGATTTCCCAGTTTTTCCTCGGCCGCGCGCATTTCGACTTCGATTCTTGCAATTTCCTTATCGAGCCGCTGCCGTTCCCCTGCTCTATCCGCCGCGGCAACCGTCAGAAAGATCTCGCCTAATGGCGTAACCGCGACCGGGTTTCCGGCTGGCGCTTGATATTTCGGATCCAGCTCCACTTCTTCGGCATTCAATAACCGTCTTAGCGTGGGAATCTGGCTGGAAATTAATTTCTCACCTGTGCGTAAAATAAATCGTATCTTCCTGTTTGATGAAAGCTTGGATTCCGCTCTCAAATTTCGTCCTGCTTGGATTGTTTGGTAAATGGCTGAAACAAGCTGGCGCTTGCCGGTAAGGTCCAGGACGTCATCTAATCGGATCTTTTCCGGCGGCAGGGCAAATTGAATCGAGCTTTCTCCGAGGTCCAGTAGTGACCAAAGTTCTTCAGTGATGTGGGGCATGAAGGGATGCAGCAGTCTCAATATCGCGGAAAGCACAAAGTCCATTACCGCCAGCGCAGATTTCTTCTGCGCCTCGTCGCTACCGAAGATTTCCGTCTTGGCGGCTTCGACGAACCAGTCGCAGTAATCGCTCCAGACAAAGTCGTAAATCCGTTGAGCGACCGTGTTGAACTGATATTCGCGATAAGCGGCTTCGATTGCGTCGATCGTTTCGTTCAAGCGAGCGAGGAGTTCCAAGGCGTAGATCGATAGCGTTTGATTGTCGATTTTTGGAGCGACATCGCTCGTGCCATGCATTTGCCGCAAGCGAGCCACATTCCAAAGCTTCGTCGCGAAGTTTCGACCTTCTTCGATTTGTTTTTCATCGAAGCGAATGTCCTGGCGTCGCGGCGCAATACGCATTAGCCCAAAGCGCAAACCGTCGGCGCCATATTTGTCGATCAATTCGAGCGGATCGGGCGAGTTACCCAGGGACTTCGACATCTTCCGGCCGAGCTTGTCCCGAATGAGGCCTGTAAAATAAACGTCACGAAACGCAATATTGTCCTCCATGCGGTCTGATTTGCCAGGCTTGAACTCCAACCCTGCGATAATCATGCGCGCCACCCAAAAGAAAATGATGTCCGGCGCGGTCACGAGCGCGCTCGTCGGATAAAATTTCTTCCGCGTGCCTTCATCCATCGTTTCATAAGCCCAAAGCCACGATGAAAACCAGGTATCGAGCGTGTCCGAATCCTGTGTCCAGTTTTCAGCGTCAGCCGGAGGATTGATCCCGACGTAAATCTTCTCGTCGTTTTGGGAATTGGAATTTGGGGCTTGGGATTTCCGGTACCAAGCCGGTATCCTGTGCCCCCACCACACCTGGCGGCTGATGCACCAATCGCGAATGTTCTCCAGCCATTGTGCGTAAACTTTCTCCCAATGCGGGGGGAAGAATCGGATCAGGTGATCACGCACCGCGGCCAGGGCGTCTTTTGTTTTCGGATAACGCAAAAACCATTGTTCGCTGATGCGGGGCTCGATCGGCACATCGCTGCGATCGCTGAATCCGACATTGTTTTCGTACGCCTCCGTCTTCGCCAGCGCTCCCATCGTCTGCAATAACTCCGCTGCTTTTTCCCGCGCTTTGAATCGATCGAGTCCATCTAACTCTGGAACCGCTGGACAATTAATCCGACCATCGGGATGTAGCACATCGACAATCGGCAGGTGATGGCGTTGACCAATCTCGAAATCCAGCGCGTCGTGCGCGGGCGTGACTTTCAAGACACCGGTGCCGAATTCCGGATCTATTGCTTCATCGGCGATAATCGGAATTTTCTCACGTGCGAGCGGACGCCACGCATGCTTACCCAGGAGATCGGCGTATCGCTTATCACCTGGATGAAAAGCCATCGCAGTGTCAGCCATGATGGTTTCGGGTCGCGTGGTTGCGACTTCCAGGAAACGCCCGGGCTCCTCCACAATCTCGTAGCGCACGAAGTAGAGATTTCCCTTCTGTGGCTTGGAAATCACCTCTTCATCCGACACCGCAGTCTGGGCTGCCGGGTCCCAGTTGATCATGCGGCGACCGCGATAAATCAGCCCCTTCCGATAAAGATCGACAAAAACGTTTTGGACAGCCGCAACGTAAGCGTCATCGAGCGTATAGCGCTCGCGAGACCAATCGCAGGAACAGCCTAACCGCTTAAGCTGTTCGATGATGATGCCGCCATGTTTATCCTGCCATTCGAGCACACGACGCAAGAACTCTTCGCGGCCGAGATCATGCCGCGTTTTATTTTCTGTTCGCCGCAGATGTTTCTCGACCGCCGTTTGCGTACCGATTCCCGCATGATCCACGCCCGGCAGCCAAAGAACCTCGAAGCCCTGCATTCGCGCGCGTCGCGCAAGAATGTCCTGGATGGAGTTGTTGAGCACGTGGCCGAGCGTAAGCACGCCGGTAATGTTTGGCGGGGGCATCACGATAGAGAACGGCGGCTTCGACGAATTGGGGTTCGCAACGAAATCGCGATCTTCCATCCACCGCTGATACCATTTCGGTTCAACCGACTTTGGATCGTATCTCTTCGGAAGCTCCGTCATTACGATCAATCATCCAAAGCCGGGGCGCGTTTGCAAATCGACCAACGCATCCTGCGCAGGATATTCCGCCTCT
>DASZGW010000013.1:0-19255 GCA_035938475.1 Candidatus Udaeobacter sp. | reverse complement strand
CCACCGCTGCTACGTCGCCAGCAGCCCAAACTGCGATCAGAAACAAACCGATAGAAGGAAGGTAGGTATAACGGTCGGCATGACCTTGTTCACCAACCTGAACAAGCCCAATCACTGGAACCAGTATAACAAGGTACCAGAACCAACCGGTAAACAGATAAGGTCGCTTATCTCGCCAAACGACTGCCGCATAAGTGATGGCGAGGAGGAATGCAATCGCGAGAACAATCTGCCAGGTTGCCAAAGTATCATTTGGATGAGGATAAAAAACGGCGAGGCGCGTTGGCCACAATGTTTTCCAGGCGTAAACGACATAACTCATGACTGCATTCTGTGCCCGCCAGAGAAACGGCAACGGAGGGATCGAACCAGCAGCGCGTTTTTGCAGCGCAAATGTGACGATACCGGCGCCGGCGGAAAGGATGAACAAGGGAATCTTTTCCAGAAAGAGCCGCTGTATTATGCGCCTTTGATTGTCTGGCTGCAGGATTTTCGCCTTCCCCGTTGTGGAAGCGATTTGCTCAAAACGACGGAGAGGCCAGTGATCCAACACGAGAAGCACAATCGGGGCGGTTACCAGCATGGGCTTGGACATTAGTCCTGCTGCGAACAGGCCAGTGACCGCCAGGTAACGCGCTACGGACGTTGCGCGTGCATACCAAACGTATGCGCCCAACATGAGAAAAAAGAACATTGCGCTCAGAACATCTTTTCGCTCACTCACCCATACTACGGATTCGACATGCAGTGGGTGCACCGCAAATAATGCTGCGACAATCGCACTCTTCCACACTGCGCCGGTCATTTGCCGCAGCACTCGAAACAGCAGGAGCACCGCGATAATATGCAAAATGATGTTAGTGGCGTGATGGCCTCCAGCATTCAAGCCGTATAGCTGACAATCCAGCATGTGTGACAAAGTCGTCAAAGGATGCCAGTTGCGTGCGTGCTGGCTAGTAAAGGCGGCTGCTATTCCTTTGAGCGTCAGCCCGGCCTGAATGGCCGGTGCGTTGTAGACGTACAAATCGTCGTCGAAATTAACGAAGTTATAATGAATTGTCTGACTGAATACGGTGAGACTAAGCCCGGTAAGAAAGAGGTATATACCGATAGTGATACTGCGCCTGTGAACGCCACGTGGTAGTTCACGTGGTCGGCGGTCCTTTTGGCGCGGCCTTTTATTCGCTATGGGGCGACGAGTTGCCATTTGTTAGGCTAGGGTCACGGAGCGGTTGCCGTTCTCGATAAAGAGCAATGTTGCCCAGAAGTTCAGCAGCTAGACCAGAGTTCCCCTGACTATTAGCTAATTCATTCCCCTGTTGAGCAGCCTGGATTGCCTCCGAGAACCGGCCACTTTCCGCATAGGCTGCCGCTAACGTGCGGAAGAGGATTGGGATTCTGCTTCCCGAGACGCGTACCGCTTGCTCTGCCAGTTGGACCGCTTTTGGACCATTTCGAACCGACTGGTCCGGTGAAGTGGCAAATACCCAGGCGAGGTTACTCATCGCATTTCCGTTATCGGGCTGAACCGCCAACACCTTCTGCCATTCTTCGACACCTTCTGCCACCCGACCTTGCTGAACGAGAACCGTGCCCACGATGTTGTGGACCTCCATGTTATCGGGTTCTAGCTCGAGTAGTTTACGGTAATGAACTAGCGCGTCGGCCACTCGGCCCTTTTGAAGAAGGGCTTTGGCTAGATTCTCCTGGGCCGGGCTATTGTCTGGCCGAAGATCCGCGGCTGATTGCAGGAGCGAGATAGCCTCGTCGACCTTACCTTGTCCCAAAAAGACGATGCCGAGGTTGTTTTCAGCAACGTCATTGTTTGTGGTTACTGCGAGGGCATGCCGGAAAAGTCTTTCGCTACTGCGCCAGTACGAGGTCTGAACCCACGCGCATAAGCTCAAAGAGCCGATGATAAGCATTGCAGCAGCGCTCAAAATTGTTCGCTGATGTCGGTACACAGCGGTCAGGTCGGTTACTCCCCAGGTAGCCGCAATGTAAAGGCCAATCTGCGGTAAATATGTATATCGGTCAGCCCGGCCCTGCCATCCGACTTGCACCAGTCCAATCACCGGGACAAGCATTCCCAGATACCATAACCAACCCGTAATCAAATAGGACCGTTGTTTTCGCAGAACAATAGCCACCCACGTGATGCAAATTAGAAAAACGAGACACAAGGCGATTTCCCAAAGCGGTAGGCGGTTTTCAGGATGCGGGTAAAACACGGCGAGGTTTACCGGCCAGAGCATCTGCCAGATGTAGGCGACGTAGCTTACCACTGCATTATTAATTCGAGTCGCTATCGGCAAATCCTTCGTCCAGCCGACCGCGCCTTTCTGAACCAGAAAAGTGACGACGCTTGAAACAGCCGACAGAGCTATCAGTGGAATCTTTTCAAGGAGTGGCATGAATAATCGACGTGCAGCGCCCGATGTTTGACGTCCGATTCTACGGAGTGGCCAATAGTCAAGGACCAGTAACACCAATGGCAGCGTGACCAGCATCGGTTTGGACATAAGACCTAACACGAACACCAGTGCCACCGCCAGGTAACGTCTCAGCGACGGTGCGCGCGTGTAATAGACATAAGCGAGCAGTGTAAGCATGAAACACACGCCGCTCAGCACATCTTTGCGTTCTGCTACCCAGGCGACTGATTCAACGCGCAACGGATGAATGGCGAACACGGCTGCTACAAAAGCGCTTCGCCACACCGCATCGGTCATCTGCTGCAGCGCAAGAAAAAGAAGGACGGCCGCCAGGGTGTGGAGGAGTACGTTTGTAAAATGATGCCATCCTGCATTCAATCCATACAGCTGGCAGTCGAGCATGTGCGAAATGGTCGTTAGTGGATGCCAGTTCATGGAATGAATATGAGTGAATGCCCAGGCAATACCGCTAATGCTGAGCCCACCGGTTATTTTCGTGTTTTCATAGACGTAACGCGGATCGTCATAATTAATGAAGTCGTGCCAGAGCGTTTGGCCAAAAACAAGCCATGTCAGGCCCGCGAGAGCGATGCAGATGCCGATGGTAAGCCACCAGCGGCTGACTTTAGGTGGGCTTATCGATTGAGCTCTGAGCCGGTGCATACGCTGCATTCGAAAGTATGACGATGCACGAATGCCGAATGACGAAGGAAATCCAAATGAAGAAACCCGAAAAGACGCGATGGCTGTCGTGCCTGTTCTTGCCATTCGAGCTTTGTCATTAATCCGTGATTCATCATTCGGACGTCGTCATTCCCTTAGGATTTCCTCTGGTAGATCAAAATGTACTTTCCGAGCTGTGGCACTGATTGTGGCACGTCACCAAAATAATAATCTGTTTTATCTGGCGCCACCATGTTCACGAAACCTGCCACAGTATAGTTTTGCGCCGTGTACTCATTAGCCCACGTGAAAATCAACCGCTCAGATTCCGGCCGTTGAAGCCAAGAATCTGGCATCACGACAGAGATGAGAAATTTGGGATGGGCACGTTCAATGTCACGGATCATTTCTTGCTGCATTTGGCTGGCATACTTCTGCGGCTCCATCAGGCCGTAAGTATAAATGTATCCGGTTGCGGAATGCCGGTTGGAATAAAAATAAATCTGCGGCTCGGAACCCAGCACGGCGATCGTGTCATTTCGGGTCGTATGTTCTCGCAAATATTCTGCAATCCTGATGGATTCCGCGAAGGGACTCTCTGGATAAATTATTCGACAAGCGTCGGCCGGAGAGGCTTCAAATAAGAACTTTCTTTCTGCGAGAATGGGCCACGTAAGAGCAAATCCCAGGATTAAGATCGGGATAAATCGCACTACGACTGATCGATCTACACTGGGATCCGACAATCTGCTGATGGCAACGCCCGCGAGGAGCGAGACAGCTGGAAGCACCAAAATGAAATAGTGCAATCGAAAATAGAATCCTGGGCATAGCGCCAATGTGGAGAAGAATAGGAAGGCCAGCAGAAAAACTGCGGCAGTACGTGTTCGTTGCTCCCACAAACCCGTGACAAGTCCGATTGCAGCCAGCGTCCAGATCGGCCAGCCGGCCGCAAGCACTTCCTTCGCGCTGTAGAAGAAAATTCCGGGCGCTTGGCTGAAAGGAACCAGGCTGCCGTACTGACCCGCGTAATCGATTGTCCAAAACCAGAACTTGTCGAACACACCGATGCGCCAGAGAAGGAGGCAAGTAATTCCCAAGGGAAGAATTACGCCGGCACTAAAAATCAGGGTTCGCAGGAAAATTTTTTCAGGTCGGAATCGGCGATGAAGATTATTGGAGACAAGATAAATCGCTGCAAACAAAGCGAAGAAAATCGCCGGCTGCTTCATTAACACTCCAAGGCCGAAGAGCATCCCGCTCGCGAATAGCAATCCAAATGCTTGGCGGTCTGTGGCTTTGAGCAGAAGCAATGTTCCCCCGAGGGCCGGGAGCAGCACAAAATGTGTAGCGTGGCCGGCAAACCCCAGCACCGAGGGGCTTACAGAGAGCACGGCGTAGCTCATTCCTGCGGCAAGTCCCACTACCGAATTCACAAGTTGGCGGCCCAATAAAAAGATCAAAATGATCGTGGCTCCGTTAACAAGAATCAGTCCCAAATGAATTCCGGTTAGTGTTTGCCCGAAGATCGACATGATTGCGGCGTAGGCTGCATAAGTGCCAGGGAACTTCATGTTGTAAGCGAGCGTGTATGGTGGAACACCTTGCAAAATCAGCTGGCCGGCATAAGCGTATTCGCCTTCGTCACGCTCGAGTGGAACACCAAGTAATCGAGTCCTGATGGTAATAACGACGCCAAAGACGATTGCGGCCAGAATCCACCATCCAGCACGAAGAGCCTTGCAGCTATCGTCAATCTTATGAGTCACAAAAGCTGCTATTCCGACGAGAAACGGGAGGTTGCAACTCGGGCATTTGAAATTCGCCTGCTCCTCAGATCCCGGGGAGTTTTCCGTCTCCACAAAGCTGCGGCGCGGAAGGAGGCTATTTTCCGTCAATTCGCGTGACTCGCCCCTGGCTTATGCATGAAATCGACGGGCGTCTTTTTTCTTCACGCCGTCGGGTATTTATTTTTGCTCTTGTCTTGGCGGCTGTGACGATCTTTGCCTACCGGCCTGCGTGGAACGGAGGTTTTCTTTGGGACGACGACGTTTACATCACCAATAATGAGCTGCTAACGGCGCCTGATGGTCTGCGGCGAATCTGGTTCTCGCTCGATTCCCCATCACAGTATTTCCCGCTGGTTTATACAACTTTTCGCATCGAGCACGCGATTTGGGGCCTCGATCCAACCGGTTATCACTGGGTGAATCTTCTGCTGCACATCGGCAACGCACTGCTGGTGTGGTTGGTGCTGGCGCGGTTAAAAGTGCCGGGAGCGTGGCTGGCTGCAGCAATTTTTGCGCTGCATCCCGTGCAGGTGGAATCGGTCGCCTGGAGCACGGAACGCAAAAATGTACTAATGGGCTTCTTCTTTTTGCTCACGCTGCTCGCCTGGATTGCGTTTGTTGACGGAAGAACGAAGCGGCCCTGGCTGTTTTATGTACTCGCCCTGATCTTTTATCTATTAGCGCTTTCGGCCAAGACAACGGCCTGCACCTTGCCCGTAGGGTTGTTTTTGATCTTATGGCTGCAGAAGAAGCGCATCAGTTGGGAGAGAATTTTCCAGGTCATTCCCTTTCTCGTTCTTGGCATCGCCTCGGGTTTGTTAGCGATTTGGTGGGAGCGATATCACCAAGGCACGAGCCGAGCGATCTTCACGTTCCTAAGCCCGATCGAGCGGCTCCTCGTCGCGAGCCGCGCCATTTGGTTTTATCTGAGCAAACTCACCTGGCCATCTAATCTCACATTTATTTATACGCGATGGGATATCGCGCCGACTCATCTGCTCAACTACGCGTGGCTGTTGGCGGGAGTAATCGTGTGCGGGACAATCTATTTTCTCCGGCGATATATGGGACGCAGTGTTGAGGTCGCGGCGGGATTTTTCATTGCGACCCTGAGCCCGGTGCTGGGGTTCATCATGCTTTATACATTTCGCTACACGTTTGTAGCCGATCATTATCAGTATCTGGCCTGTATCGGTCCGATCGCCTTGGCGTCTGCCGGTCTGGTCAATTTGGCAGACACGTTTAAAACCAGCCGCACCTTGATCTTAAGCGCTGTGCTCTGTGTGGTGGCACTCCTGGCGATACTGACGTGGCGACAAGCCGCGATGTATGGCAACATCGAAACGCTCTGGCGCACGACTCTGTCCAGAAATCCCAGTTGCTGGATGGCTCACAACAATTTGGGCATCGTACTGTTTGAAAAAGGCCGGCTTGACGATGCGATTGCGCATTATCGGACGACGTTGCAAATGCAGCCCAATTTTTGGGATGCCGATTACAATCTTGGCACCGCTCTTCTGGGCAAAGGCCAGGTGGACGAGGCGATTTTCTATTGCGACAAAGCAGTCAGGATGCAGCCAAACGATCCAGATGCTCAAGTGGCCTTGGGCAATGCTCTGGTTCAAAAGAGACGAATCGACGACGCGATCGTTCACTACCAAAAAGCGGTTGCAATACGTCCCGATTACTTTCTTGCCCGTTACGGTCTTGGCCATGCTCTGCTTGAGAAAGGGAAGCTTGATGCTGCGATCGAGCATTCTCGGGCCGCCTTGTTGATCCAGCCTAATAACGCAGACTGTCACACGGTGCTGGCCATCGCTCTTGATGAAAAAGGTCAATCGGTCGAAGCCATAAAGCACTATGAAAAGGCATTGGAGATTTTTCCTCAATCCGTTTCCGCGTTAAATAATCTGGCGTGGTTACTCGCCACAGGTTCCAACGCGTCAATGCGAAACGGAGCCAGGGCGATTCAACTTGCGAGGCAAGCTGACCAACTTTCCGGAGGCACCAATGCGCTTGTGCTACGCACGTTGGCAGCGGCATATGCGGAGGCTGGCCAATTTGGAAAAGCGATTGAAAGCGCCAGGACTGCGATGCAGCTGGGGCGGAGCCAGGGTGATGATTCGTTAACAACCGAGCTTCAACAACAGATCGCGCTCTATGAGTTGGGGCTGCCTTATCGTGAAACGGCAAAATAAATGCAGGATAGCCGTCCTGCGATTGAAGTCGTTCAACGCTGATATTCGGATTTCGTCATTTACGTCAGAGTTCGCTGCGCAAAATTTCGAACACCTTTGTGCTCTCCACTACTCCCGCCAGCGCATCTGTTCCGGGACCATTGCCAAACGCGACGACGTCTTCAACGGTGACCAGGGCAGATTTCGTGTAAAACGCCGCCGGCTCAGGCTGTTCCGTTTGCGATTGTCTGTTCTGACTTTCGTCTTGTTTACCTGGTATTTTCGCTGCTCCGTAAGATTTATCGCCATTCGGACCGGTGGCCCAGGTAATCCAGGGCTGGCCGGCAGAATTAAAGCCTAACAGCGCAATGCCGCTGTCTTTGCGAAAAGGAAATCCATTCAGGTTTAATCCGCCGACTGCCACATCGCCGCAGACCACAATCGTCGATTTTTCTCCACCGTAACTTCGCGCGATGCCAACTGCACGGTCAAGTTCGACCGTTTGGCTCAAGGTCCTCTCCCCGTTGTTTTCCTGCGCTGCCTTTCGCATTAGCCCAGCATCAACCACCAGTAAATACCCGCCAACGTTGTACTGGAGCAATTGGATTGCTCGCCGCACCATATCTGAAAGGCTCGGCTGCTGACTTCTTTCTTCTAGCTGATTCACGAAGGCGAGATCTTCTTTACTAAAAACGCCGATCAGTTTCGGACGGCGCCACGCGGGAACCGCGTCCAGCTCGGCTCGGGTTTGAACAACATCAAACCCGTTGCCACGGAGCTCGAGTAAAAGATCGCGGCTGTCCTGCCTGTCTCCGCCCTTTGTGACAGGAAGAAATTGCGCCGCGCCGCCAGCCATCGCTATGTCAACATTTCCGCGATCCACAAACTCGGTTGCGATCTTCTCGGCATCGCTCGACTCGGCGGGATGTGCGTAAAAGGCCGCGCTCGTGGGATCGGTGAGCTTCGTGTCCGTTATGAGTCCCGTGGCCCGTCCGTATTCCTGCGCTAATTCGATGATGTTCTTGATCGCTTTCCCGTCGGCATTAATCGCAACGGCGCGATTCGCCACTCTTTCACCAGTCGCAATTGCGGTGGCAGCGGCCGCCTGGTCTGGAGCGGCGAAATCCTTTGAATAATTCATCACTAAAGCTGCATGAGCCATTGAATCCAGGTTCAGGCGCGTGCCAGCGCCAGCGGCATAGGCACGGGTTGGGGCAAGGCGGGCAGGGGAAAGGCCCTCTCCAACGAACAAGATAATTCCGAAAGGCTTCCGGATGACCCAGTGCTGAAAATAAAGGACACCAATCCCAGCAAAGGCGACGAGACAAAAAAGTGCCAGCAACTGATTGCGCCACTTCATTACCTTCCCTGTAGCGGCGGTCTATGACAGTCGCAAATAGTGAAGCAAGTTTGTAAGGCGCGTGTCCCCAAGCCAGTAACTTGAAAGCTGGATCCGTATCCGAGAAGAAAGAACCGCTTGTCGACCTTCCCATTCATCGGCAAAGTGCGCGACGTATGGCTGGTCCGGTGATGCTTATTATTCGCGACGGCTGGGGCATTAACCCGGGCGGCACGGAGAAGCGCAAGGAAAATGGTGATGCAACCCTTCTCGGGTCGACTCCATTTCATGACAAGCTCTACCGGGATTATCCAGGCTCCAAATTGAGCGCAAGCGGAAGCGATGTGGGCCTGCCGGAAGGACAAATGGGCAACTCGGAAGTTGGCCATCTCAGCCTGGGAGCCGGTAGAATCGTTTACCAGGATCTGACGCGAATTAACAAGGCAATTGAAGATGGCGAACTAACGCGTAACCGAGTTTTGCAGGAAACTTTTGCCAGCGCGCGCGGTCACCGCCTTCATTTGCTGGGGCTGGTTTCAGACGGCGGTGTGCATAGCCATTATTCGCACATGCTCGCGCTTGCGAACGCGGCGCACGATGCAGGCGTTGCCGAGATTTTCGTTCATGCTTTCACGGACGGGCGCGACACATCACCGACCGGTGGCGCCGCTTACCTAAAAACTTGCGAGAAAGAACTCACGAAAAGCGGCGGTCAAATTGTCACGGTTGTAGGCCGGTATTTTGCTATGGATCGCGATCGGCGTTGGGACCGTACTAAAAAAGCGTGGGACGCGGTTGTCCTTGGTCGCGGCGAAATCTGCAAATCTTCGCCGTCGGCGGCTGTGGATCAGCAATACAAAAACGGTAAAACAGACGAGTTCATGCCGCCGTTGATTTTTTCTCACGCAAATGAGCAGCGGGTGCGCGATGGCGAGGTGGTTTTATTTTTTAATTTCCGCGCCGATCGTGCCCGCCAATTATCACAGGCATTTTTGCTGAAGAATTTCGATGGCTTTGACCGCGAGGTCTGGCCGCAAGTCCATTTTGTCACGCTAACGCAATACGATGTGACCTATTCTTCGCCGTTCATTTTTGCGCCGGAAGAGCTCGCCGACATCTTAGGCGAAGTCGTCAGCGCAGCCGGTAAACGGCAATTACGCATCGCTGAGACGGAAAAGTACGCACACGTGACTTACTTTTTTAACGGCGGCATCGAGAAACCGTTTCCGGGCGAAGACCGCAGGCTGATCCCTTCACCAAAGGTCGCTACCTATGATTTAAAACCGGAGATGAGCGCGTTCGAAGTCACCGAGGAACTGCTCCCGCGCATGGCGAATTATGATCTGATCATCCTCAACTTCGCCAATCCCGACATGGTCGGCCATACCGGCGTGGTCGAAGCGGGAATCAAAGCTGTAGAGACAGTAGATGAATGCATGGCGCGAATTATTCCCAAACTTCTCGAGCTTGACGGCAAAGCAATCGTGACCGCCGATCACGGCAATTGCGAGAAGATGCGCAACGCTGATGGTTCACCCAATACCGCGCACACGAGCAACCTTGTGCATTTCATCTATGTGGCCAACGATGCCGCACGATTTCGGTGCGAGGACGGAATTCTGGCCGATGTGGCTCCAACTCTTTTGTTTTTGCTTGGGCTGCCTCAGCCAAAAAAGATGACTGGCCACAATTTGCTCGTGTCGGCTTAGCGTGACTGACCCGAGGCGCTGGATCACCCGCCTTCGGCAAGTCTGCTGCGGACAGGCGTATCCCGGCTCCAGGCTACAATGTTGTCGAATGTGATTTCGAACTTCCGATTAATCACTCGTGTTCCGGCCACGGCGATTCGGTGCAACAGCCGAATGTGATACTCGGCTGTCGTTTCGTGCCAGATTGGTTTACGGACGAGCTTGAGCGTAGCGTCGTCTTCCACAAGAGCGCCCCAACCCACGGGAATCTCCGAATCGCGGAATAATTTTTCAGGCAGAACGAGGAAATACAAATTTGCACAGCAGTAGCGAAGTAACTTGTCGAACTTCGTACAATCAAAGAGGCGATTTTGCAGGGCCCGCAGCTCACGCAAGAGTCGCGCGTAACCACGGTGCCCGACTACGGTGAAATCAGGCAAATCGAATTCGGGAAATAGGGAATCGCCGTTCCGCAGGTTCGGATAATGTGCGCGGAGACGCCTTTCGAGAAGCTGGCGGCGTTGGGAGATTGTTTCGAGTCGCTGCTGGGCGTCGTCGCTCTGACAATTATCTCGCCGCAAATCGCAGAGTGCCTGTTTACACTCGAAGATCGCTGTCGATCCAATCTGCTTAGGCGCCAATCGAAACACGGCGACGTCGGCACGATACCGGCAGTTTGGCAGACTCACTTCCATAGCGCACGCGGAATACCCTTGGGCCTGGGCCCAAAGGAACGCCAACCGCTTCAACCGAGCATGTCTCTCCGTTTCGCCGCGGGCGCGTTTTATTCCCGCAGCCATTTCGCGAGTTCGCCTGCCCAATAGGTGACAATAATATCGGCCCCGGCTCGCTTAAGTGCAGTCATGATCTCAATTACGGCGTCGCGTTCGTTCAGAAGCCCTTTTTCCACGGCGGACTTGACCATTGCATACTCGCCGCTCACATGATAAACCGCAGTCGGTTTTCGAAACCGCTCACGGACTCGCCACAAAATGTCCATGTAGGGCAACGCGGGTTTTACCATCACAATGTCCGCTCCTTCGTCGATATCCAGTGCTACCTCACGCAAGGCTTCATTCGCGTTGGCAAAATCCATCTGATAAGAGCGCCGGTCGCCGAACTGGGGCGGGCTCTCGGCGGCCTCGCGAAATGGACCGTAAAAAGCCGAGGCGAATTTGGCCGCGTAACTCATAATCGCCGTTTGATCGAAGCCTCGCTCATCGAGCGCATCGCGAATCGCACCGACGCGACCGTCCATCATGTCGCTTGGCGCAACGATGTCCGCACCAGCTGCGGCGTGAGAGAGCGCCGTCTTCACCAACAACTCGACAGTCTCGTCGTTGAGAACGTGGAAATGATCTCCGTCGACGCGTGTCACACCACAGTGTCCATGAGTCATGTACTCACACAGGCAGACATCGGTTATGGTGACTAGGTCTGGGCATTTTGATCTTATGGCCCTCAGCGCTTTTTGGACGATTCCGTCTTCGGCGTAGGCCCCGCTGGCCTGTTCGTCTTTCTGTTCTGGAATCCCGAAAAGCAGAACCGCTTGGAGCCCCAAGTCTTGAGCAGCGCGCGTTTCATCGGCAACTTCCCTGACAGATAACTGAAAAACCCCGGGCATACTGGCGATCGCCTGGCGCTGCTGCACTTTTGCACTTATAAACAACGGCAAAACAAAATCGTAAACGCTCAAATGTGTCTCGCGAGCAAGATTTCGCAGAGCAGGCGAACACCGCAACCGACGCGGGCGATGCACGAGTTTTCTCACAACGCGACGCTACGCGTTGCGAAAGTGAGTCGCAAGCAGGCAGGAGCCAGCTTACTCAACTGCCGCCCCTGATGAATGGGCCGCGTGCTTGACGGCGCGTGGCGTTAGGTGTCTGCATCTTGATCGTGGCGCGCGGCTCGGATTATTTGTTGATCGATATCAGCAATTCATACGCAAAATTTGCCTTTGCATCGACAGGGCGTGTTTTAGCTCCTACGCGGATCCCTACCAGCGAGCTTTCAAGCGGCGTGGTCGCACGATTTCTCGGGGAACGAAGTGTGGGGAAGATGGTGGTCTCTTCGGTCGTGCCTGCGAAGAACTCGGCAATTTTGAAGGCCGCAGGAAAAGTGAATGTGCTCTGGCTGGATTGGAAGCTGAAGCTAGGTGTCGGTATTGACTATCCGAACCCTCAATCGATTGGCGCGGATCGGTTGGCGAACGCTGCGGCGGTGACAGCGCTGTGCGGGTTTCCCGCAATCGTGGTGGATTTCGGCACGGCGGTAACCTTTGATATCGTCTCTGCACGCCGGGCTTACATTGGCGGTGTGATTGCGCCGGGGCTTGAAGCAATGACCAATTTTCTTTATCGGCGAACGGCACTCCTGCCGAAGCTTTCATTGAAAGAGCCGCGCCGCGCGGTCGGTAAATCGACAATCCAGGCGATGTTGTCGGGAGCCGTGTTCGGCTATCGCGGATTGGTTCGCGAAATTCTAACGCAAGTTCGAACAGAGCAGTTTTCGCATAAGAAGGTCCACGTCGTCGCGACCGGTGGCTACGCGCGACTGATCGCGCAACGATTGCCGGAGATCGATGTGGTTCATCCGAACCTTACGCTGCAAGGACTGCGAATTGTGGCAAACCTCAATGACTGATTCACGGCGGTACAGGGTAGTTGGTCCTTAGCATTCTTGCGTTTGATTTTTCCGAAGGGAGCTGAAAAATCGATTCACTGGAGCAACTTTCCACTTGTCAGACGCGCTGAATAGGGCTTCAATCGCTACTTCATGAGAGTGTGGGGGATGGCGGCGATCGCCGCGCTGGTGCTTAGGTTATTCGCCGCAGATTCGTTTGGAGCGGAAAATGTCGCCCCGACGAAAGCGGAACTGGAGGAAATGTACAACGCTGCGTTCCGCGCGTTCGATTCTGGCAAATTCGCGGAAGCGCTAAAACAACTCGATGCCATCGATGCCCGCCAACCTGATCTAGCGGCATCAAAGAACCTGCGCGGCGTGATCCAGATGCGCCAGGGTAACTACGATCAGGCGGAGGCTGCACTACAGGACGCAACCCGAATCGATCCCAAGTTCTGGAATGCGCGCTTCAATCTGGCGGAGATCCCGTTTCTTAGAAAAGATTGGCCTGAAGCGCGGAATCGCTTCGAACAACTCCTTTCCAGTGGTGAATCGGATCTGGCGAAAGAAGCTTCGCAGCTGATTCAATACAAAATTCTGCTCACGTACCTCCTCGAGGGGAAAGACGACATGGTGGATTCTATTCAGGCCAAATTGGAGCTTTCGCCTGATACGCCAGCCGTTGATTATGTGAAAGCGGCCGTTGCGCTGAAACAGAAGAATCAAAAAGAAGCGAAAGATTGGATCGGCGTCGCGGAAAGGAACTTTTCACAGCAACTCAATAAGCTTTTCGCCGAATCACTTTACGAAGTTGGGTGGCTGGAAAAGCCAGCCGGCGAAGCGCGGCCTTCGTTGCCGCTCATGACGGCGGCTGAGCGCTCCGAAAAAACGAAGGCCACCGCCCGCGCAAAGTTCGAGCAGGCACAGCAGGCGCTCCGGCAGCGCGATTTGGCGGCAGCTCTTAAACTGATCGATGAAGCTGATCAAGCAGATCCGAATCAGGCGGCGACGATTAATTTACGCGGCGAGATTTTGGCGCAGCAAGAGCAGTTCGACCAGGCCGAAGCGGCATTTAAGAAGGCAGCCAAGCTGGATCCGAAACTTCGCGAGGCACAATACAATCTGGCGCAAATTCCCTTTAAGAAGAAGGAATATGCAAAAGCGCGCGACCGTTTCGAGACGTTGTACAAGCGTACGCCCGGAGGCGATAAAAATCAGGCGGCACAACTCATCAAATTCAAGATCTACATGACGCTTTTGCTCGAAGGAAAAGAGAGCCGGGCACACGCGATGATGGATGAGTTTCAATTTACCGGGGACACGCCCGCACTCTATTACGCCCAGGCGGCCTGGGAATTTCAACATAACAATCCAGAGAAGGCCGCGGATTGGACTGCTTCGGCGAATAAGATTTATTCTTCGGCACTGAACAGCGTTTTTGCTGACGCTTTCTACGATGTTGGTTGGATGCAAAGGCCGCCAGCTGCGACCATGCCGACACCCGCGTTCGACACAGCCCAGGCTGAGGGGAGTCCAGCAGTCGAGCCGAGTCCTATTCCGGACAAGGTTTTCGCTGCAAATAGCCAAAGTGACACCTCGAAGGGTGAAGGGCTGGCTTTGGGCTCAACGGTGAACGCGCCAGGCGCCGGACTGGATGTCGCCGGCACTAGAACTAGAGCGCAGACTTCGATCTCTGCATCGAATGAGTCGGCTTCGGGAATAGGCTCGCAGCCTGAGCAGCCGGCGTCGGCATCGTCCTCAGGTGGCAGCGAATCCACAGGTGCGGCGGCGCCCGCTGAGTCACCGCAGACATCGCCTGCTTCCACGGAACAAAATGATCAGGTGGCTGTTGCCCAAACGAGCGTTTCCCCGAGTCCCGCCGCAGAAGTCATGCCTGTGAAAGCTGCGCCGTCCAGCATTCTGAGGGGCGGCAGAATGTGGCTTGTCGGCGGACTACTTTTAGCGGCGCTCCTCATACTCGCCTGGGTGATCGCGCCTGCCCTTCGCCGTCGTTATGCCTTTGATGTGCCAAGGTATTCGCGGGCCACCTCCGCTGCCGCGCCTGGCCTGTTTAAGCCGAAAGCGCCATCGGCTTCGCCGCAAAAAAAGACTTTGCAAGACAACGGCTTTGTCGGAGGACCCCGTCAGATTTCGCTACAATTGAAGGCATCGAAACCAGCATTGCGATATAGCGCTGTTCCTTCGCGCGATCTGAGTGGTGGTTTTAATCTGACCAAAGGCGACAGAGCGAAGCCGTCACGACACTCGGACGATCAGATGGAAGAGCCAAATCGCGAGGTGTCGCTTATTGGCTCAGCGATGGGATCAGAGACTGAATCATTCGTGGGGCGGGCTGTCGAACAAGCGGCAGAGAATGGAGAGAGATTGCATACGGATATTCCGCAGACGCCTGAGATTGCCGGGGTTTCAGCGATCAACGAATTGACCGAGGTACCTGCGACAGCACCGCAAGCGACGGCTGAGATTCCGGACAGCGTTGAGGAAATCGCGCGGCCCGCACATGGAGCGAACGATATGTTCGACGGCGCGAAGGAAACCGCATCGTTGCCTGAGGAGTCTGCTGAGATCCCACCAGATGCAGAAGTCGCATTGCCTGGTGTGACAACGTTGACAGAATTTCCGCTTGAATCGATCAGCCTGGAACCACGAGTGCCCGATCAAACAGTTTCGACTGTGACTCCCACCCCAGTGCTCGCAAGAGCTGCTACGTTCCCCTGTGATTCACCACCAAGGGCCGCTTCCGCAGAGCCTATAGTTCCGCAAACAACAACACCCGCAATCATGCCTGAAACAACTCAAACCCCAACCGCTCCCGCAAACAAGGCCCCGGCCCCGCCGATGGCCAAACCGCAACAACCACCTGCCGCGATGCAAACATCCGTGCAGCTTACTTTCTCGTTCGAGATCGCAGCCATGCAGTTGACACCCAGTTTCAAAATGGGCGCCCTCAAGGTGCGTCCCATATCGAAGCTGGTCACGATGCGGTTGCCTTCGCCTCAGCAGCCTCAGTCGGCTTTGAATTTGCAGGTCAGCTTCGAAGTGGCAAAGATTCAGCCCGCCTCAGGCGCGCTCGGCACGATCCGAATGGTTCCGTCGCAACAGCAAAGGCCGACACCTGGTGGTTTGCCGTCATTTGCAGTCGCGGGATTGCAGGTGGTGCCAAATTCTGAGACCGCACCAGTCCAACTAACACCATCGCGGCAGGGACGGGCATCCGTCCTCATCACGGTGCCATTCCAGATTACCACGCTTGAGTTTGCGCCGTCGCTCGAAATAGCATCCGTCATCCTAAACTCGAATTCCAAACAGGTGGCTGTTCAATTGCCAGGCGCGGGGCCAACCCCCGCCGAAGGAGCGCCAATGTTTGAGATAGCAAACCTGGAGCTAGGCGAAGGCGGCGAGATCGGTATGATGCATCTGAACCCTGTTAGCGCACCAAAGCGAGCCTGACCAGACGAAGCTTCGTGTCAGAAGACCGCTTCCGCAGCTCAGCGCCAGTTTAGCGAACGCAGTTGTTTCGGAAGAAACACTCCGTTCTTTCGAATCAGCCTACCGTCGAAATAGATTTCTCCGCCGCCGTATTCTGGGCGCTGAATGTTCACCATATCCCAGTGCACCTGGCTTCGGTTTCCATTGTCCGCTTCTTCGTAAGCTTGCCCGGGAGTAAAATGAAACGAGCCGGCGATTTTTTCATCAAACAAAATGTCCCGCATCGGATGTAAAATGCGCGGATTAAATCCGAGTGAAAATTCGCCGATGTAGCGTGCGCCCGGATCTGAATCGAGAATCTTGTTCAGTTTTTTCGTTTCGTTGCTTGTCGCGTCAACTATTTTTCCGTTTTTGAATTCAAGACGGATGCCATCAAAGGCGATTCCCTGATAAATGCTTGGCGCGTTAAACGTCACGTGGCCTTCAACTGAATCTCTCACGGGGCAGCTGAACACTTCACCATCGGGAATATTGCGATCGCCACCGCAGATCACGGCTGGAATCCCCTTCTTGCTGAAACGGAGATCAGTGCCGGGACCTTTGATTTCGACTCGGTCCGTCTTTTCCATTAAACGATGGAGCGTCTTCATGCCCGGCAGAAGCTTCCGATAATCCAGCGTGCAGACTTCGAAATAGAAATCTTCAAACGCCTCGGTGCTCATTCCTGCAAGCTGTGCCATGGACGGTGTGGGCCAGCGCAGGACTACCCACTTGGTCTTTTTGACTCGCTGATCCTGTACCGACCGCATTTTCCTGGCGATTAATTTCATTGTCTCCGGCGGCACATCGGACAGTTCCGTAATGTTGTTGCTGCCTCGCACTGCGATATACGCATCCATTTTTTTCATTCGCGCCAGTTCGTGGCTTGCTATGAGATTTAGCTGTCTGTCAGAGGCCTCAAGCGCGAGCGCGCGGTTTACCCGGACATGATAGGTCTGGGCTAATGGCACTCCGCTCGCTTTCCGCGCCGCGCGGACCAGCGCGATTGTCATTTCGTCAGGAATATCGAATGCCTCGATGAGGACCGTTTCATTACGCTTGAGACGGATAGAATATTCCACCAGAAGTTTCGCGAGTTTATCAAACCGGGCGTCGTGCATAGGCTCTTATCATTCCACCAGCATCGCCGGACGCAACCGGCTGATGCTATGCGCTTCGGATAAATTTCGCTGCGAAAGCACCATCGAGACCATCTTGAAAAGGAAGCGAATGTTTTTGCTCTTCGAGGCGCAGGATGGGCGCGCTGGTGAGAGCTTGCCGCACCACTCGCTCGTTCTCCTCTGGCTCAAGGCTGCAGGTGCTGTAAACAAGTGTGCCCTTCGGCTTTAATAGCGGGACAAGTGCGCAAATTATTTCGAGCTGTCGCTGTTGCATGCGCGGAAAATCGGCTGGTTGTAATCGCCACCTGACATCCACACGTCGTCGCATTACTCCGGTATTGCTGCAAGGCGCATCAAGCAGGATGCGGTGAAAGGGCGCCGCTGAAGCAATCTCTATAGGGACGTGACCCCGTGTCCAATCGTGATCAAAGATGTGGACGATCCCAACGCCGAGGCGCGTCATGTTCTCTTTCAAGATCTGCAGTCGCTCCGGGGCGCGATCGCATGCGACGATTGTTCCTCGGTTTTCCATTAGTTGTGCGATGTAACCGGTTTTTCCGCCCGGAGCGGCGCATGCGTCGAGAATCTTTTCTCCAGCCCGGGGAGTCAGAATCTGACAGGCAATCGCCGTGCTTTGATCTTGAATGTAGCAGTGGCCTTGCCTGACAGCGCCTGTCGGCAACACATCAAATTCAACGAACTCGGGATTACGCGTCAGCGGCCGGGAGTCCGGATAAAGCCGGAGGAACTCTTTGCGGTCGATTCTTAGTTGATTGATTCGCCCGTAGATTGGCGCGGGAAGATTGTTCCATTTGCAGAGCTCTTCCGCGTGTTGTGCTCCAAAATGCTGTTGCCAGCGCTCAACGAGAAATTGTGGATGCGAGGCTCGAACAAACAGAGGTTCTGCATCGGCACGCGCAAACAATTCGCTCTGCCGCCGGATCGCGGCGCGAAGCAGGCCATTTACGATCGGCCGCTGTCTCCGTGGGACGAGCTCCACAGTCTCATGTACTGCCGCATGTGGAGCTGTCTTGAGGAGAAAAAGCTGATACAACCCCAGGCGCAGAACATCACGAAGATCGGCATCGACCCTTGAGGCACGCAGGCAACCGACCCAAAAATCCAGCAAAGTTAAATTGCGCAGAGCACCGTAAGAAAGTTCAAAGGCAAACGCACGATCGGATTCAGTGAGCTCCGCTTTCGCGAGAGACTCTGAGACAATCGAGTCGGCAAATCGCTTTTCTTTTCGCCATGTGCGGAGCGCGTTCAGCGCAATTCGGCGAGCAGAAAGCCGCGCCATATTCTGGAAAGACCGTTATTGCGGTTTGACGCTGGCGCGTCCAATCGAATGATAATGAAAGCCCAGTCGGCCCATCGTTCCAGGGTCCAACAGATTTCGCCCGTCGAAGACGATCGGCGTTCTCATTTTTCCTTTTAGCACCGCGAGGTCTACATTGGCAAATTCGTTCCATTCCGTGGCGATGACCAGCGCTTCGGCATCTGTCACTGCTTCAAGGGCCGATGAAGCAAATTCGGCGTCCGCGATCGCTTTGATGGCGCGGGCTTTTTGCATTCCTTTCGGGTCGTAGGCGACGACGTGTGCTCCTTCGCGAAGCAAATCTGCCACCAGTTCTATTGCGACAGAGGAACGGAGATCGTCCGTGTCGGGTTTAAATGTAAGACCCCACACTGCAATTCGCTTTTCTCGCAACACCCACAGCGTTTCCCGAAGCGCCTTTAGAAAACGCGCTTTCTGGCCATTGTTAATGCGCTGTACTTCCTTCAGCAAGTTAAACGGAACACCAAGCCGGTCGGCGATCGTGATGAAGGCCGCAATATCTTTGGGAAAACAAGAACCGCCGTATCCAATTCCTGCGTTAAGAAAATCGCGGCCGATCCGGTGATCCATCCCGATTCCATCGGCGACTTTT
>DASZGW010000012.1:0-3034 GCA_035938475.1 Candidatus Udaeobacter sp. | reverse complement strand
CGGCTGGCTTAAGTTCACCGACAGTCCCACTTGCAACCCGTTCTGATATTACAAATTTCTGTTGCGGCTCGCGCATCAGTGCGGCACTACAGCGCCGATCACAACGAGGCTGAGCACCGCCGTCCACTGATCTGATTACTTATCCTTCGCGCCTTATTGCGCGTGAGCAATTTCGCCGCCGATCTCCGCCCGGTGGTGCGCGTGCAGGCGATGTCCCGTCAAGCTGTTTTTAGCTTGAGTCACGCAAAATCGCTCGCGCCTTTACCGAATCGAGTAGTGTGCGTTGGGGACACATATGAGGTGCGTACGTCTAACTGATGAACAGTTGTGGCATGCTATTGCTCAAAACACAGACGGCGGCGATTCTCCATCAAGAACTTGAATTGCCGAGTAATCCCGATAGGAGAGCAAACTTAATGCGCTCCCGTTGGAAGACGCTAAACAGGTTTCAGCGGGAATATCGGCAATACACCGCCGAGCTTCGCCGCCGTTATCCCTCCGAATAAAGTAGACGCTCCCGCACGGGGAATCCGTCGCGGAAAATCCGTCGCGGCTTGTCGTGGGTGATCGAGGACGGGCCATTGAAGCGACTGCACGGTGTGCATACAGCGCCAAACCCCACCCCAATCAGACCGGTTTCATGGGCATTTCATGGGAGAGATCAAGACGTCATCGAGCTAACATCTTGATATCAATGGTGGGCGGTAGTGGGATCGAACCACTGACCCCTTCCATGTCAAGGAAGTGCTCTTCCGTTCCCGAGACGTAGTTCTGCATTCGACTCAATCAAAAACCCTTTCGGAAATTCAGGTTGGCCCTTGAAGAGATGCCTTACCCAACCAATACATAACCAATGAAACGCCGCAACCAAACGCGCGAACAGATGTCAACGAACATTGGCAGAAATGCCAATCTTTACTGATCTTTCCAGCGAAGGAACGGCGCTCATAACCGCTTGGTTGGAGGTTCGAGTCCTCCCGGGCCCACCATTCGTATTTTGTGCCCATTGCGTTTCAATGGCTTAGCTCGCGAGTTGGCAATTTTCATTTTACGAGTTGGCAATTTTTGTTCGGCGAACGTTCGGCTTTTGATCGTCAAGGGAGCCGTTCACTTTTCGGCCTCTCGCCCTGAAACATCTCCAACACCCGCGCCATACCCTCGGTCGCCACCTTTGCCTTGTTGGCGGCCTGGCAAAGCGGACATTGTCACCGTGCTGAACGATGTCTGCTTTCGGGCGTAAAGCGGACATAGTCCGCAGTGGCTGAGCCATACCTTCAAAATTTCACTGCAAATGCGCGAGAGCCGTGTGGATCAATTTTTGATCAAGGTCAATTTCATCGGCCTAATGCGCTAATAAAAGAAGGTAGCTAGTGAGGGGCATCGGGGCACCGTGAGGGTGCTTATGTTGCGAGCCTTTAGAAACTTTATAGCTACCGTCCTCGCTGCACTCTGTTTATCAGGTTTGTCGGCGCGATCTGATGAAATCCCAACTCTTGATGTGAATCCGGTCTGTCGCGGAATTGCCAGCCAGGGGGAGTTAGAAGCAGGCCTTCAGCAGACCAGTTTTCAGCAATGCGTGCAAAGTGAGCAAAGCGTTCGTGACGAGATAAAGAAAGAATGGTCCACTTTTTCGCCAGCAGACAAGACTCATTGCGTTGCCTTGTCTAAGACAGGAGGAGAATCGAGTTACACCGAGCTCATCACCTGTATGGAAATGGCGCGCGATGTCCGAAAGCTGCACAGCGAAGCTGACAAGTTGTCCGCACCCGTCCGAGAGGGGCTTCCCGCGCCGGTGGGTCATCGCCAGCCGACGCCGCAATAGTGTCTAAGCCAAGCCAAGTGATTTGCCAGTTGAGCAGCCAGCAAAGCTCGAGTTGGTAATCAACCAAAAGACCGCAAAAACTCTTGGACTGGAACTGCCGCTTGCTTTCCTTATCCGCGCGGACGATGTTCGCTTCTGGCACTTAGCGGACATCACAATAGCGCCGCCGAATGTCCGCTTTTGGGGGAAGAGCGGACATCGCGGCGCCTTTTCGCGTCAATGGCGGTCTAATTTTTACCTTATGCAAGGCGAACAATCTGCGCGGGCATGCGGAAGTAGGAGGCGTCAATGACTGCGCAGGATTCGCCCAACCTCTACGAACGGCTTGGAGGTGTCTACAGCATCGCCACTGTGATCGATGATTTCATCGATCGAATCATGATTGACCCTCGCTTGAATGCAAACCCCAGGGTAGATGAGGCTCATCATCGCGTTCCTCCAGCAGGCTTCAAATACCTCGTGACGGAAATGGTCTGCTGGGCAACCGGCGGCCCGCAAAAATACACGGGCCGTTCGGTGAAGGAATCGCACCAGCATCTGATGATCACCGCGGCCGAATGGGAGGCGTTTCTCGACGATCTTCAGCAAACGCTTGACAAGTTTGCCGTGCCTTCGGCCGAGCAGACAGAAATTAAAGCCATAGTCGCCAGTACACGGGCTGACATCGTCGTCTAAGACAGTAGAGCACTCCACGCGAGCGTGCGCCTTCCCCTCGCGTGCTAGGGCTTGGGCGGATGTCCGCTTTCGGAGGTAAAGCGGACATCGAAATTTAAGAGCGTCACGTCCGCTTTTGACCCGAAGCAGACACGGCGCGACTACGCTTCAGCTTTACTTTTCGTCCAGTCGAGCATTGGTTTCATCCGTCGGCGGCTCGGCTTCGGCGCGCTGGGCTTTGCGCAACGCAGTTTTATCGTCTTTCTTTCGCTTTTTCTCCTCGCTCCGAGCACGTGCCGCCCTCACTCGCTCGGCTCGATCTCGTCCGTAATTTGGCTTAAATGCCATCGCGTCCCTCGCTGGTTGATAACGCACTTATCAGCCTTATATAAACGCGTCGCGATGCTATCGCAGCGCCATTTGTGCGCATCAAATTCATAACGACCGGAGAATCGAGACCGCATGGTGACACGGCAAGAACGAATCGATGCCTTCACTCACCAAGGTGTTCCGCCGGCGAACCAGCCGCTTGAAGTTCTTTGCGAGGATCACGTCGGC
>DASZGW010000011.1:0-18410 GCA_035938475.1 Candidatus Udaeobacter sp. | reverse complement strand
CTGGATCAGTCGCGACTACTACATCGGCATCTTCCTTTTTCGCCAAATCGATTGCCATTGTTAACGCTTCGGCGTTTTCCGGATTTGGCGATTTCACCGTGGGAAATCGGCCGTCGAAATGGTCCTGCTCGGGCACCACTTCGAAATTGAAACCAAGTCGTTTGAGCATCGGTTTGATGATTACACCTCCGGTTCCGTGCAAAGGGGTGTAGACAATTTTTAGCGATTTCGCTTCGCGAATCACCGTTGGATTGAGAACGAGCGTTTCCAGGCGGCGCATGTACGCTTCGTCGAGGTCCGTGCCAATTATTTCTATCCTACCCTGTCGGTCTTTTGGCAGCGGTGTATAGGCTTCGGAGGCGATCGCGTTCACTTTTGCAATGATTCCGTTCGCATGCGGTTCGATCACCTGTGCGCCATCGCTGAAGTAAACTTTGTAGCCGTTGTCGTACGGCGGGTTATGACTCGCAGTGATCATCACGCCCGCGCTCGCCCTGAGATAACGGACCGCAAATGAAAGTTCAGGCACGGAACGTGGGCTCCCAAACACGAATGCGTCGCAACCGTTCTCGGATGCGACTTTCGCGGCAAGCTCAGCGAACTCCTTCGAGAAAAATCGCGGATCATGCGCGATCACAATTGTGGCATCCGCATCCTGGCGATCGATTGGCTGGAAGCCAATGTCACGTGGTCGTGAATTCCATTCGCTCACGTAAGCGACAAGTCCCTGGGTTGCTCGACTAATATTGTAGTAATTCATCGCGTTTGTGCCCACGCATGGAAATTCAGGTCGCTCGTTAGGCGTAGCTTTTCCGCGCTCGGCGACGGTCACGATTTTTCCGATGGTGCGCCCTCGCAGGCCGCCGGTCCCGAACGCCAGCGTTCGGTAAAAGCGGTCGTTTAATTCGGCCCACTCAGCGCCATCAACAAGTTCGCCCACAGATCGCGAATAGAAGTCAGACGGCGCGCCATCCAGCGACGCATGAATGTTTTTCGCTGCCGATTCCATTAGCTCTCGGTCAGCAACTGCGTGCGAGATTTTCAAATCAAGTTGTTCAGAATGGCCAGGCATCGCAGCGAACTGTTCCGCTATCTACGGTTGTAGGGCAAGCGCTTCGCTTGCTGGCCATCGGGCAACCGAAACGGTCGCCCTACAATCTACCGGATTGAGGACCGTGACTCTTCCATAACCGCTCGATAGACCAGTATTGCGGCGGCAATATCCTCCACCGCCATGCCTAGCGACTTGAAGATCGTGGTTTCCTTTACACGTGGCGGAACCTTGCCGGCGAGTGCTTCGCCAAGCTCCGCATAAATTTTCGCCTGGGAAAGAATGACGTCCCCTGATTCCTTCATAGCGCCTTCGCGCGAATCGACAACCACGACATTGCTCATTGCTTCATCGTCGAGTTCGCGCCAGCCCGGGCGACATGCACCGATTGCGTTCACGTGAGATCCGCGTTTCAACCAGGATCCTTTCAGCACCGGCGTCTTCGAGTTTGTCACTGTCACTACAACGTCTGCGCCGTATACGGCTTCTTCAGCGGAGACCGCTGTTCCACCGATTTCCTCGGCGAATTGCTTTGCGTGTTTCTGCGTCGAACTCCAAACACGAACCTCTTCAAATTGCCTAACGAGTCGCAACGCTTCCACGTGACTGCGCGCTTGCACACCACTTCCGAGAACTGCCAGGATTTTTGCATCGGGCGGCGCGAGAAGTTTGGTCGCAGTGGCTGAGACTGCAGCAGTGCGCATCTCCGTGATCAACCTTCCATCCATAATTGCGAGTGGCGCGCCAGTCTCCGGGTCAACAAGAAAAATTGTTGCCATGTGCGTTGGGATTCCGCGCTCCGCATTGGATGGATAAAACGTCACTGCCTTTAACCCGAGTCCACCCGGAGTTGACGCAGGCATCAGACCCAGAAAACCGCCGGGCGGATCAACCTTTATGACCGACCGGACCGGCTGAGTCACCTTGCCCGCGGAGAAATCGATCAGCGCTTTCTCCATCGCGGGAATCAAGTCGACCATTCGCAGATGCTGGCGCACCTGTTCTTCGTTAAGAAAAAGCGGCTCGTTAACCACGAATGAACACTAATGCACACTAATGAGGGGAACCAAATTCGTGTCAATTCGTGTGCATCAGTGGTTACGAATCCTTATCCGTGCTATCCGTGTAATCAGTGGTTGAAAAACTGCAAACACGCTGCGTGATCGTAGGCGGCGGACCGGCAGGTATGATGGCCGGTTACTTGCTCGCGCAAGCTGGCGTGCCGGTCGCCGTTCTCGAAAAACATTCCGATTTCAACCGCGATTTTCGTGGCGACACCATTCATCCATCAACACTCGAGTTGATGCATGAGCTCGGGTTGCTCGACGAGTTCTTGAAGCAGCCGCATCAGGAAGTACGCGAGTTGCGAGCTGTGGTTAATGGCCAGGTCGTGCCGGTTGCTGATTTCAGAAAACTCCCCACGCGTTGCAAATTCATCGCGTTCATGCCGCAGTGGGATTTTTTGACCTTTCTCTCGGGTCACGCCAAACATTTTCCGGAATTCCGATTGCACATGGAAACGGAGGTCGTCGATTTGTTGATGGAGGATTCGCGTGTGATCGGCGTGCGCGCAAAAACGCCGCAGGGCGACCTGGAGATGCACGCGGACCTTGTCATTGGCGCGGACGGGCGTCATTCAACTACTCAAACGCGCGCAGGGCTTGAACAATTGCAGTTCGGTGTGCCGATCGATGCGCTCTGGATGCGGATGTCAAAAAAGGACGATGATCCCGAGCAGACGTTCGGCTTCTTTCAGCACGGCAAACTACTCGTGCTGATCGACCGCGGCGATTACTGGCAGGCGGGCTTTGTGATTCCCAAGGGGCAATTCGACGAGATCAAGGAACGCGGGCTCGCGCAATTTCAAAACGACATTGTCAGCTTCGCCGGCTTTTTACGCGACCGCGTGTCCGAGCTGGACGACTGGTCAAAAATCAAATTGCTAACCGTGCAGGTGAATCGTTTGCGTGAGTGGTGCTGCGAAGGATTACTTTGCATCGGTGATTCTGCACATGCGATGTCGCCGGCGGGCGGTGTGGGAATCAATCTTGCCATCCAGGATGCAGTCGCGACTGCAAACCTGCTCGCGGAAAAGCTGCAGCACGGTCCGGTTCACATTGGCGACTTGCGAACAGTGCAGGCGCGCCGCGAATGGCCAACTCGCCTGATTCAGGGAATGCAGATCTTTATTCATCGTCGAGTCGTAACCGGCCGGATGTCCGGCGAGGAGAAGACTTCGCTTCCATTCGTGTTCCGTTTGCTGAAATGGCTTCCAATTCTGCGGCAACTGCCCGCGCGTTTCATCGGGCTCGGGCCGCGCCCTGAACATATACGCAGCCCATCCGCTGCCTAAAAGGCGATAGGTTTTCAAATTCTCGAATCCACTTCACGCGCGCCGCACATCCCATGTGAAGGGCAAGCCGTCGGAACCTGCTCGGTGAGACTCCAGACAGAAACTCCATTTCTTGCTACCAATCCGTTTGCTTCTCGAGCGTTAAGCGCGTTTGAGCTGCTGTTCGGCGCATTCATCGTTATCGGTCACAATGTTTTTCACGTTGTGCCGAACGAAGTCATTCTCCTCTGTGCGCTTGGGCTGCTGTCGGTCCGACTGCGCGATGGCGGATGGTCTGCGATGGGCTTTACGCGGCCGGAGTCCTGGCGCCGAATTGTTGTCATCGCTTTGACGGCGGCAGGCGTGCGCGTCCTCCTCGGACAGTTCGTCATCGAACCAGTTACTGAATTATTCTGGCCGCCGCCGTCCGCGCCCGCGCTAGCAAATGAAATCACCGGCAATGTGAGAATCGCGTTCCTTGCTCTGTTGCTTGTGTGGACGTTTGCCGCGTTTGGTGAAGAAATCGCGTATCGAGGATATCTCCTTACGCGAGCAGCGGACATTGGAAAGAGATCGACAATGGCTTACTGGCTTGGGATTGTGCTGGTGTCGATCTTGTTTGGCTATGGCCATTATTATAAAGGTCCTTCGGGAATAATTGATTCTGGGATTGCCGGTTTAATTTTGGGAGCGGCCTACATGGTAGCAGGTCGAAATCTTTGGGCCTGCGTCTTGACGCACGGATTTATTGATACATTTGGAGTCATCGACGCTTTTTTCGGATGGTCAAAGTAGATATGACGCTCGATCTCCCGGTGATCCTTTCGGCCCACGAGCGGATTCGGCCGCATGTTCATCGCACCGTTGTGCTGACTAGCTCGCGGCTGAATCAGACAAGCGGTGCCTCGCTTTTTTTTAAGTGCGAGAATTTTCAGAAGATTGGCGCGTTCAAAGCGCGTGGCGCGACAAATGCCGTCCTTTCGCTCGACGAGGCAACCGCGCGGCGCGGTGTGGCGACGCATTCGTCTGGAAACCACGGGGCCGCAGTGGCTCGCGCGGCGAAACTGCGCGGAATTCCTGCGCATATCGTCATGCCATCGAACTCAGCAAAGGTGAAGATCCGCGCTGTGGAAAGCTACGGAGCGCGCGTTGTATTTTGCGAGCCCACGGAAGAGGCGCGCGAGGCTACTTGTGCAGATGTAATCGCCAAGACAGGCGCCACGCTGATTCATTCTTTCGAAAATCCAGACGTGATAGCGGGGCAGGGGACGGCGGCTGTGGAATTACTCGAAGACGTTCCCGATCTCGATCTTGTGATGTGTCCGGTCGGCGGCGGAGGATTGCTTGCCGGCACAGCCGTAGCTGCAAAATTAATGCGACCCAATGTCAAAGTCATTGCGGCTGAACCGGAGAATGCAGACGATGCCGCGCAATCATTTCGCGCGGGGCACGTGATCCACACCGAAAAGAAATTCACCATTGCAGACGGACTGCGGACAAATGTCGGCGAACCAAACTTTGCGATCATCATGCGTTACGTGGACGACATTGTGACTGTGAGCGAAGACGCAATTACCTCGGCCATGCGCACGATTTGGGAGACGATGAAAATCATTGTCGAGCCATCAGCGGCTGTTCCGTACGCTGCGATTCAGGAAGGGAAGATAGATGTCGCTGGGCAGCGAGTCGGAATTATTCTCACCGGAGGGAATGTCGATCTCGAGGCGTTGCCGTGGGACCTGTAGTGGCAGCCGTGTCGGCTGCGGGATACAGATGACGTTGCAGGCGACACGGCTGCCTCTACAGCGGTGCGGCACGAATTTTTATGCTCATCAAGGGACCATCGGTTGCGCCAAAACCGAAACCTATACTCGTGAAGGGAGTTTAATTACCTATGAAAGCATTGGGTTTTATCACAGCAGCGTTTGTTCTAGTTTTTGGCTCTATTGCCTCGCGCGGCGCGAACTTAGGCAGGATTTCGGCTGAAACCGGAGTTCCTGTCGCTACGTTGCAGGCGGAGAGGACATCAACCGGCCTCGGCTGGGGTGGATTAGAGAAGGGGCACCTGCTCGCAAACTCATCCGGCAGAAGCTTCGATGACATCGTAGCGCTGCATAAGAGTGGCGAAGGCTGGGGCAAAATTGCGCACGATAACGGGCTTAACCTTGGAAAGGTTGTGAGCAACGCGCGTCACTCAGGCAAGGCTACGTCGCATACGCAAAACGTCCACAGCCAGAAAATTCATGGCAAAAATGCCAGTAACATAAGCAAGAGCCACGGCAGCAAGATGAATACCATGCGAGGGGCTAACCACGGTTCGAGCTTTAGTTCCGCCCATACGGGATTCCATGGCACGCATGGAATGGGCGGTATGGGACATGACATGGGCGGAATGGGTCATGGCGGTCATGGCCGGTAAGAATTGCTAAACCGAAGAACCGCGAGCCCGACGTAGGATTACTTAAGGGTAATCTCGCGCATGGTTTTTGTGCCGAGAATCTCGCGGATGTCGAGCCGTTTTACAGCCGTGTTGCGTCGCTGGTCTTCGGTGCCCATGACCTTCTCTACAATGGGATCCATCTTGTCGCGCAGGTTATCGAATGCTGCCCAGTTAGGATATTCAACCAGGATTAGAATGTTGAAATCCTGAGGACCGGAAACCTCGCCATTCAGGATTTTGTAGTCGAGGATGACCTTTTGCTTTTTCTCCTCGTCATAGACAGGCTTCACGGTTCCGGTGATCTGTTTGAGGTAATCATCGGCCAAACCGGCCTTGGTTTTTATCATCGTCACAGTCCAAACTGGGCCTTCGTTGTAAGGCGCATTGCTGCCTTTCGTATTCGTAGCGTCTGGTTGTGCAGAGCAGGTCAAAGCGACGGTCAACAATGCGGTCGCAATTGCATGGATCTTAATGGTCGTCATCTGGGCACATTGCTTTGGAGGTGCTTGGGACGCGAGAAGAATTTCCCAAACATGTTTCACCGACGTGGGGAAATCGATTCGTCTAGATGTCGGTTGCGGACCAGAATTTGCGGAATGCGTTTGGCCAGCTTCGGTCGAGGACACTTTTCCTCGCAGCATCGCTCATGCGATCTCGCAACGCGGCATCTATGGCCAGCGAGCGGATCGCTCGGGTGAAATCATCCACATCGCGTGATCGAGTGATCAAACCGTTGGCTCTGTGTTCCACCAATTCCTTGGGCCCGCCAGAATCGGAAACAATGACCGGCACGCCGCAAGCCTGCGCTTCCAGAATGACATTGCCAAATGTGTCGGTGGTGCTCGGGAAAACAAAAATGTCGGCTGACGCATACGCGGTAGCTAACTCTTTTCCTCGGAGGTAGCCGGTAAAAACCGCCCCTGGCAGCGATTGCGCAAGCGCCTCGGAGTAGGGGCCGTGACCAACGACAAAAAGCTGCACCGGAAGGCCCTCACCGCGCAATCGGCGGTAAGCGTCTGCCAAAACATCGAGATCTTTCTCCCGCGATATCCGGCCAACGTAAAGCAGGCGAACCTGACCGTTAGTGGCGCCAAATTTTTCCCAAAAAGCGGCCTCGCGTCGCGCCGGAGTGAAGAGCTCGGTATCGAGGCCGCGCGGGAGAATTTTAAGTTTTGCGGGATCAAAGCCGTGCTTGATCCAGCTTTGTCGATACTCTTCGGAATTAACGAAAACAGTGTCGAGCTGGCCATAGAACCAGTCCATGTACCGCCACGCCATGCTTTCCAGGAAGCTGTCTTCGGTCAGAATCCGGACGTATTGTGGGAAATCCGTATGGTAAATGCCGCTCGTTTGCAGGTTGAGCATTTTGGCCGCGAGAAGCGCAGTCAGCCCGACCGGCCCAGGCGTGCTGATGATAATCTCGGTGAATTTTTCCCGCTGTATGTAATCGAGCATCTGTAGAATCGGCGGGAAACTCAATTTTTGGAGTTCATACTCGGGCAATTCGAATTCGCCGATCGGTGGGAAGTTTTTAATTGGGATCTTATACGTTTGCAGACTGCTGTGCGAAGTTACGACAGTCAGTTCGTTGCCGGCTGCGGCTCCGGCGGCAGTCATCTTGCGAATCGTAGTAGCCACGCCATTGACGTCGTCGAGGGTATCGGTGAACCAGGCGCGTTTGCGATTTTGCAACGCGACCGGAATTTCGCCGGTTAAGTCCAAGAAGATAGTTCGCAGCCATTTCCGGGAAGGCGCCTGACTATGAAATCCGTAGATGTACGGCGTAAGAATCACGAGGATCGGCACAATCGCGCCAAGAGCTTGCAAGCTTTCGACCATGTTACCGCCAGTAATCTGTTGAACGAATTTCTGGAAAAACCGAAATGTGAGCTGCTCGGCGACCATGTTTGCCATGAGAAACGTGCGGCGCTCCGGTTCGTTGACTCCCTCCAATTGCGCGGCCAGTTTCGCCTTCACCTCAGGCTGTGCGAAATAACCTGAGAGCTCTTTCCACAGCGACACGTTTGCAGGCTTGACGAAGTCGAAAATTTTTCCCGACAGAACGCCCTGCACGACAAATTCCATTTTTTCTTTGAGAGTGAATTCAGTCGGGGCGCGGCCTTCCATGAACCGCGAAAACATTTTCTCCAAGAGTGCTGCGCCCGGTCCGAGCTTTTCGTTGAAACGATCCTGGATGAAACAGGCGACCGTATTATAAAAGCCGTGCGAAAGGACCAGCGGGGTGCCGCCGTAGCCATGCGCGCTGCAGTCGCCGTTGCGGACGTATTCGAGAAATTTCTCCGCCGATTTCGCCACTGGAGTTTCCGTAAGAGCCGAAGCAGCGAACTGCCCGCCGTGATCGTCGGAACCACCAACAAGAATCTTTTTCCAGGGCTCCGCGTGCGTCGGCGCCAGATTATGGCGATTTGCGAGCGTCTCGATGCTTTCCGGCGTCAATTGATCGAACAGTGTCTGGGCCAGATCGCTTAGAAGCGCATCGCGCAAACCGTTGATCCCTTCGAAATGCTTGAAAAGAAGAATCAGCAGCTCAAGATGATGCGACTCGAGTTTGCCGTTGACACTATAGAGGGGATGCGCAACCGCGTGCGCGATGTGCGCAGCCTGCAAGTAGCGTTGCAGCTCAAAAATATTATCGCGTATCGCATCAATTTCGCGGTGCTGATTCTCCGAAATTCCCCAAACAAGAACGTGTAGCTTGCACGCATCGTTGGGAAAATAGGTGGTGACTTGTTCGCTGATAAAGGCGCGAGGCCGATCAATGATTTGCAGGCAGCCCTCGATGCTGTCGTGGTCGGTAATGGTGACGTAGTCCATTCCTCGCTCAAGCAATTTTTCATACAGCTGTTTCGGGTCGGAATAGCTGTCGGGGAAATCGAAACGGCGAAAGAGCCATTCTTCCGAGCGCGCACTGTAGCGTGAATGAATATGAAGATCGCACCTGCTCACATCACATTCCCCGTCTCAATCTTTGTTGCGCGATCCAGTCCTGGTAGGTCGTGGCTGTCCGCGACCCAATGGCCCTTTCGATCATACTCGTGACTTGGCGCCAAATCGCCGGGTGCGAATAATCGGGTGGATGAATACTAATGCGCAAGAGTGGCTTTCCCTCTAGATATCGAAAGAGAGTGGCGTTGCAGATTCGGCTAATCCCGCGCCGCCAGTTCCTTCGAACACTGTAAACAATCGATCGCGCGGCGAACTCGCCGCCCCCCCGCAGATCGCACACCTTGTGTAACAGCGTGGTGTATTCGATGCCGGCATCGCGCGCGGCGCGCTCAGCTTCCCTGCTGAGAAGCCATGCTGGAGCCACGAAACCTCGCGGCTTGAGATTATTCGCACGAAATTCATCTCGCGCCGCTGTAATTCGATGCAACGCTTCATCGTAGTTCAGGTCGTAAAATTCGCCTTCTTGTTGCGTGTAAAATCTCGTGAAGAACTTGTCGTGGAAACTCTCTTTTGCATCGCAAGGGCGCTCATGAAAATATCCGTGAATGACGATTTCATGACCGTCCGCTTCCAAGCCCCGTAACCAGGACACAAATTGTTGATTTTTTGCGAACAGTCCCTGGTGATGATAATCAGGGACGACGAGAAGAGAACAAACGCTCACCCCGCGTCGAGCCAGTTCTGAAATGATTGTATTTGCGATCTGCTGAGTGGAGGGAGCGACGTCGTGCAGAGACACGACCATGAAGTCCCTTGTGGCAGCGCCGGTTGCGACGAGGGGAAGAAAGTCCGTTGCCGCAATTGTACTCATTCGGGAATTTTCGGCCTCGACACAGCTTTGAACAAGGCAAAAGGTGTCAAGAATGACGAAATCCAAATGACGAATGACCAATTAATGACGAAAGCTGAATGACCGGCATCTCAGCAGCTTCGGTCATGCGAGCATGCGAGCTTCGTCATTTCGCGCCCATCTTTACGATTTCGCGAAATTCCGATTCCGCCAACGGCATAACGGACAGACGTGATTGCCTGACTAACGCTATTCCTTTTAGCGGCCGATGGCTTTTGATTTCGCGAAGTGTAACTGGCCGGGTCAGCGGTTTGACCGGAGCAAGATCAACAGTGGACCAGTCGCCTTCCTTTGCGGTCGAATCTCGATATGCGGTCCGAATTACTTTCGCGATCCCCACGACGGCTTTGTCGTCGCCGCTATGATAGAAAAGGACTTCATCGCCGTTCTGCATTCTACGAAGATTATTTCGCGCAGAGTAATTGCGTACTCCAGTCCAACTGGTTTGGCCTTCCGCGACAAAGTTCGACCACGAATACGAGGATGGTTCCTGTTTCACGAGCCAGAAATTTTTCATCGTTGAAGGTAATCCAGCGATATCGTGCGCCGCAAATTGGCTTGCTGCTGTGAGCGCGCGTATTCGACAAGCGTAGATGCTTGTTTCACAATCGACATCATGCCCCGGCTGCCATTCATCACGTTTGAAGGATCAGAGGGTAGTGGAAAATCGACGCAGGTGCAGAGATTGGCCGCGCGACTGGAGCGTTCCGGCGTGCCATATCTGGTCACCCGCGAACCCGGCGGCACGCCCATCGGTGAAAGCATTCGTGAACTTCTGCAATTTGCTTCGCACAATTCCGGTATGACCCCGGAAGCGGAGTTGCTTCTCTTTGAGGCGAGTCGCAGCCAGCTCGTGCGGGAGGTCATCAAGCCGGCGCTTGAACGTGACATCTGCGTGATTGCCGATCGTTTCTTTGATTCCACCACCGTTTATCAAGGCGCGGCACGGAAATTAGATCGTGAGACGGTCGAACGTTTGAACATATTTGCGGTCGGCGATTGCATCCCAAACGTTACTTTTGTTCTCGATGCCGATGCGGCCACCGCGAAGTCGCGAATGCAGAAACCGCGTCGACCGGACCGGATGGAGCAGGAGCCGGCAGAATTTTACGAGCGCGTTCGCGAGGCGTATCGCGAACTGGCCACTGATGAGCCAAAACGCATTGTGTTGGTCAACGGCGCGCGTAACGCGGACGAGATCGAGAACGAGATATGGAAAACACTTTGCGGTCGCTTCCCAAATCTAAACACTCGCCACTGACAATGGCGGACGAAACGGCGAAACGGCGAGACGGTGAAACGGCGAGACGGTGAAACGGCGAGGAAGCCAATCCGGCACTTTCGCGATTTAGACGTTTACCAGAATGCTCTCGCGATTGGTCTACGTGTTTACGAATTGACGAAGAGATTTCCAATCGAAGAACGCTATGCGCTGACTGGTCAAGCCCGTCGATCGTCGCGCTCAGTTTGTGCAAACATTGCCGAGGCGTGGCGGAAGCGTCGCTACGAAGCAGCGTTCATCGCAAAACTTAGCGATGCAGAAGGTGAAGCCGCGGAAACGCAGGTCCATTTGGAATTCGCGTTTCGCCACAGCTATCTTTCACATGATGAGTTTGTGAACGTCGACGACGCATACGAAAAAATAATCGGACAGCTCGTTAAGATGATCGATGAACCCGAGAAGTGGCTGATCAAAAATTCGCGGCGTCGTCTATGAATCCCCACGAGACAGAGCAATGGCTAGACAGGGAAACGGCGGCTTCGCCGATTCGCCCATTCGCCGTTTCGCCGATTCTTTCCGGTTGACATGCCTTTCTCCCGTTCAACAGCGCTGGAGTATTTGTGTCGCGCGCACGAACAGAATCGACTCGCGCACGCCTATTTGATTTCAGGGCCGCCGGGCAGTGGGAAGCAGCAGCTCGCCGCGGACCTGGCGAGTCTTGTGAATGGGACACCTGTCGGAGACGTTTTTTCAGCCAAGGCCCGTGAAATTTTCGTTGCCCGGCCGGAATCGAAATCGCGGCGCATTGTTATCGAGCAAATTCGTGATCTTGAGCATGCGCTGCAAATGCGCGCAAGTAATGCGCGGCGCAAGGTGGCAATCGTTTCCGATGCCGATCGGCTACAGCCGCAGGCTGCAAACGCGTTTCTCAAAACATTGGAGGAACCGCCCAAGGATTGCTTGCTGCTCCTGCTGAGTGCTCTGCCGGAAGCGCTACCGGAGACAATTCTTTCGCGATGCATTGCAATTCCTCTTGCACGAGACGGCCAGCCACAGGCGAGCGACGAAGAAAGGAAGCTCGTGAAATTGTTGCAGCAAGCGTCCCATGAACAGAGCTGGACAATTCAGTTTGCCTATCGACTGTCTCAGGAATTTCAGCGTTTGCTCCGCTCGGTTCGTGAAGAAGTTAAGCGCGAAACAGATGAAGCGCTGAGGCAGGAACAAATACGTTACAAGGATGCAACCGATGGTGCGTGGCTGGAAGACCGCGAACAATACTACAAAGCCCGTGCCGAGAGTCTTTACCTGCAACGGCGGGCGGAATTGATCGAGACATTATTCGCCTGGTGGTCTGACGTTTTGCGCTCCAGTAATGGTGTAGCGCAACGTAGCCTGCCTCGTGCAGGACAAGAAACCGCTGCAATGGCAGGCCGGTTCAGCACAGTCGAAATATTGAAACGCATCCGGTGTCTTGAAGATCTGCGCGATCACCTGAATCGCAATATTCACGAAGCACTGGCAATCGAAGTCGCTTTCCTCACAATCTTCACCGCATGACACTGCAGCCGGGGTCGCTGACCCCGGCACCCCTGCGGATTGGCCAATTGCTTCTCGCTGGTGGTGGAATCAATCCAACTCGAAAAGTTGACAAAAACCCACCCAATCATATGCAGTATCCCCATATGCGACATATCTCCCGATTACTCTTGCTGTGTGCTAGCGGTTCGCTTCTGGTGCTGGCTGGTTGTCAAACAGGGCGCGTGGCAGGCGGCCCCTATCACGTAACGGCATATCGCCCGAACAACCCTTCTGCTGTGCGGGTGCTCGTTTCGCTTTCAAAAGAAAACATTTATGTAATGGAGGGCGACCGTTGCCTGATGGCCGTGGCGTGTTCTGTTGGACTGCCGGCGAAACCGACGCCAAAAGGAAATTTCAAGATCTACTCCAAACAGGAGCACAAACGTTCGGGGTCCTACGGGTTTAGCGTGCAAGGTGATCGCATAGTTCCTTCGACTGGCGGTGGAGGAGGTCGGTATGTTGGATATCCGATGGGTTATTGGTGCGAATTTGCTCCTGCCTACGGTTTTCATCAGGGCTTTGTCCACCCGACTCCACGCACGCACGGTTGCATTCGACTGCACGGCGAAGCGGCGCCGAAATTTTTCGCGCTCGTAACAATCGGGACCCCGGTAAACATCGCCACTACGCAACCAGAGGACGCGACTCTTGCATCGAAAGTGCAGCGTGTGGATGATTCGAAAACGCCTGATCCCGATCCGCGGATAATGATCAGCGACGCTGCGTTCGAAAAACCGAGCGGGCCGCTCCTTCAATAGCCGGCTGCGGCGCGTTGCCGCCACCGGTAGTTCGTGTCATGTTGAGGGAACACGAAACATCCAGCCCAGTTCTGGAATGCCAATCCCCCTGAGATAAAATCTTGCACAGAACTGAAGCTGAATTCTTCGCTGCACTCAGAATGACAACGATGATATGAGCACAAACCTTATTTCCAGCGGCACAACAGCGCGGGAGAAAGTGAACTTGCGCACACCCGACGTGATGGCTGCCGTGCAGCAACAGGTGGAATCGCACTACCGCAGCGACATAGTGGAAAAAGTTCGTCGGGCGGGAGGGATAATCTCAGTGGGCGACACCACTGTGCGTCTGGCAAAACAGTTTGGTTTTTGCTACGGGGTTGAGCGCGCGATCGATCTTGCCTACGCAGCGCGCAAAGTTTTTAAAGATCGCCGCCTTTTTATTGTCGGAGAAATCATTCACAACCCGGAGGTCAATCATCAAATCGCCTCGTTAGGAATTAAGAACCTGACCGGCAAAAACAAGGAGGCCGACATTTCCGATCTCGGCCCGGAAGACGTGGTCATCGTACCCGCATTTGGGACCGAGCTATCAATTCAGCAACAGATCAAGGACCGCGGCTGCCAGATTGTCGATACCACGTGTGGAGACGTGATGAGCGTCTGGAAGCGGGTTCGCAAATACGCGAGCGAATCGGCCACGTCCATCATTCACGGAAAGGCTGAACACGAAGAAACAAAGGCCACCAGCTCGCGTGCGCTCGGTAATGGTAGCGGGCATTACCTGGTTGTTCTTACACTCGCGGACACCGATTACGTTTGCGATTACATCCGGAACGGCGGCGACAAAGAGGCGTTCCTCGAGAAGTTCAAGGGGGCCTATCCACCGGGGTTCGATCCCGACGTGCATTTGCAAACCGTTGGCGTCGCAAATCAAACCACCATGCTCCGCGGCGAAACGGAAGAAGTGCAGCGGCGCGTTCGACGGGCGATTGTCGATCGAGACGGGCCCGAGCTTGCGGAGAAGAATTTTCGATTTTTCGATACCATCTGTGGCGCAACACAGGAGCGACAGGATGCGTTGCGGGAATTGCTCGATGTGCCAATGGATCTCCTGTTAGTCGTGGGCGGCTATAACAGTTCGAACACATCCCATCTTGCCGAAATGGGCGAAGAAAAGCTCCCAACCTATTTTGTGCTCAACGCCTCACGATTGGTTTCGGCTACCGAGATCAAACATTACAACTTGCACGAGAAGCGCGAAGTGGTTTCGCATTTCTGGCTGCCGAACGAGCCCGCTGTCATCGGGATCACTGCCGGCGCATCGTGCCCGAACAATTTGATTGAAGAAACATTGATCCGCCTTTTTGAGTTGCGCGGCATTTCGCGCCACGAGCTCGAGCTGGCTGCGTAAGGACAACAACAACCCCGATCCATCCCGAGCGAAGTCCGAGGGATCTCAAACTATCTCTTCGGTCCGGGGTCGGGTTAAGAACAGAGACGTCTCCACTTCGCTCGACATGACAACAGTTTGGCGCGCACTTCCTGGCCGCGGCGCGAATTAGGTTTGTATGGCGCGCGCAATCTGGAAAGGCAGCATCAGCTTCGGTCTCGTTAACATTCCAATCGCTCTCTATCCCGCCACGCGACGGGAAGAGTTCAAGTTTCGCTTGCTGCGCAAAAGCGATTTGAGTCCGGTAAACTACAAGCGTGTCGCCGAAAAGGACGGCAAGGAAGTTTCGTGGGACGAAATCGTCAAAGGTTACGAGTACGAGAAGGGGAAATACGTCGTGCTTAAGGATGAAGATTTCGAGCGCGTTGATCTGGAGGCAACACAGGCAGTGGATATTCAGGACTTCGTCCTTCAGGAAGAGATCGATCCGATTTTTTTCTATAAGCCGTACTATTTGGAGCCTCAGAAGGGCGGCGATAAAGCGTACGTATTATTGCGCGATGCACTAAAGGACAGTGGCAAGGTAGGTATCGCTAAAGTGGTTATCAAAACGCGCGAGTATCTCGCCGGGGTAAAACCAGAAGATGGCGTGCTCGTCCTCGAGTTAATGCATTTTGCCGATGAGCTCGCAGACCCGGGAAAACTCCATATCCCGAAAAAAATCGAAGTCGGCAAACGCGAGATGAACATGGCCAAATCGCTGATCGATAGCATGAGCTCAAAATGGAACCCTGAAAAATATAAGGACGACTACCGCGAAGCACTCATGGAAGTGATCGAAGAAAAAGTGGAAGCCGGCGGAAAAGAAATTGCAGAGAAACCGAAGAAAGCCCACAAGCCGACCAAAGTAATCGACCTGGTTTCCGTCCTGCAGAAAAGCTTGGAGCAAACTGGCGCGAAGAAGACGGCGACTCCCAAATCGCGCAGGAAACAGAAGCAACCTGCAAAGAAAGCCGCGTGAGGTGGATCGGCTTCTCAGAAGACGATGGCGAAGGAAATCGCCGAAGGCACGGATATGAGGCGGCGAAGCCGCTTTCTTTACCCAACGCGTTGAGGACAACGCGCTCCACCGCTGATGTCGCAACGGGCTTGACAGACAAGCGACATCGTTCAGCCTGACCGCTATGAACTCTCTCAATCGATTTGCGGACCCGGTTTATTGCATCGCGCGACTCATCATCGGCCTCATGTTCGCGTGTCACGGGGCACAAAAAATCCTCGGTTTCCCACCTTCCGCGCACCCTGGTGCGCTCGACACGCTGGGATTAGTCGGTGCAATCATCGAGCTCGCAGGCGGATTCCTAATCGCGTTTGGATTTCTCACACGCATCGCTGCCTTTTTTGCTGCAGGCGAAATGGCCGTCGCCTATTTCATGGTCCACGCAAAGATGCACTATTTCCCGATCATCAACAAAGGCGAACTAGCCATCGTTTACTGTTGGTTTTTTCTCTTTGTCGTATTTTACGGTCCAGGACGCTGGAGCATCGATGCCTTGATCAAAGGCAAGGCAGGGACATCGGTCGCGGCGTCACCGTAACAGAGCGATCTTGTCATTCCGAGCGAAGTCGAGGAATCTCTTGCATATGAAAGCCGTTGTTTTCACACTGGCGTTTGTACTTGTCGCGCAGTCACTGCCCGCACAGGAGTACAAAGATTTCGGCAAGGACCGTCTGAACAATTCGCCACGCCACGGCGAATGGGTCGATATCAAGTCAGGCGACCGTACGATTAAAGCCTTCGTCGTTTATCCGGAGCGCAAAGACAAAGCCCCTGCCGTGCTGGTCATTCAGGAAATTTTTGGCCTCACCGATTGGCTGCGCAGCATGTGCGATGAGCTGGCCGAAAACGGGGTGATCGCGATTGCGCCCGATTTTCTCAAGGGCCAAAAGTTTGAAGATACCGATGGTGCGGGCAAGGCGACCTCGGCGGTAACACAAGACCAGGTGAAAGCGGTTCTTGATGCGGCCGCCGATTACGCTCTGAAAATTCCGGCATGCAACAGCACGCTTGCTGTGTGTGGATTTTGTCGGGGCGGGGGATGGGCGTTTACCTACGCAAACGAAAATCCAAAATTGAAAGCGGCTTATTCATTTTATGGAGCGCCGCCGGACTCTCCGGAGCAAGTCACGAACATTTCGTGTCCGGTTTACGGCTTCTACGGCGAAAATGATGAGAGGGTAAACGCCGGTATTCCCAAAGCGGAAGAGTTAATGAAGGCCGCTGGGAAAAAATACGAGCCCGTGATCTACAAAGGCGCCGGCCACGGTTTCATGCGTTCCGGCGAACCTGCCAATCCGATTATGCGCGAAGGCGACAAGAAAGCGCGCGACGAAGCCTGGGCGCGGTGGAAAACATTGCTCAAGAAACTGCCCTAAGTCGGCTGTAGGATTCTCCGGGGCCTATCACTAGAAATTCGTCAGACGTGTGCCGACAAAATTTGCGGCGTGCCGTGATCCTCGTCGCGTTCGCGGCTACCTTGGTTCCGGCCTATGAAAATCCTTAAGTTTGGTGGTTCTTCGCTTGCCACAACCGATTGCATCCGGGGTGTCGCCAGGATCGTTCTTGAGGAAGCGCGGCGGGGACCGGTCATCGTAGTGCTTTCCGCTTTTCAGGGCGTCACCAACCAGCTTCTCGATTGTGCGCGGCTGGCGGAAAAGAATGATCGGCGCTACGACGCGGCGTGGAAAAAAATCGCCGGCCGCCACCGCTCGGCGGTCGACAGTCTGCTCGATCGACGTCGAGCTATCCGAATCCGATCGCAAGTCGATACACTTCTCGGCGATTTGCATGATGCGCTTCACGGCGTCCAGCTCTTAGGTCACGGTCCACCACGTGCGCTCGATCTAATCGCAAGTTTCGGCGAACGGCTGTGCGCCCTAATCGTGGCGGCACATCTTGCCCGGGTTCATCCCGCCCGGTTTGTTGACGCGCGACAACTCGTAGTTACGGACAACCAGTTCACGAACGCGAACGTGATTTTTAGCAAAACGAATCGCGCGGCACGACGATACTTTACAGACCTGTTCAAACTTCGCCGCCGCCGGCCGATACCTGTCGTGACCGGATTTATTGGATCGACCAGCGACGGCCAGACTACAACAATCGGCCGCAATGGATCTGATTACACGGCCGCCATTCTAGGTGCGGCTCTTGGGGCATCCGTGATTGAGATCTGGACGGATGTTGACGGCGTCTTGAGCGCCGATCCGCAGGCGGTCGCCCCTGCGTTTGTTTTGCCGCAGATCACATACGAAGAGGCGATGGAGCTGTCGTATTTCGGCGCGAAAGTGCTTCACCCGGCCACGATTGCTCCGGCCGTAGCCAGGCGAATTCCGCTTCTGATCAAGAATACGTTCCATCCGGAGGCGCCGGGTACGGTCATCTCAGGTGCTCGCAGCCATAGCGATCAACTGGCGAAAGGGATCAGCTCAATCGCGGGCCTGACGCTTCTCACTATTCGGGGCCTGAGCATGGTTGGAGTTCCCGGAATCGCCGAGCGATTATTTCGTGCGCTGGCATCTCGCGGCGTCAACGTCATCCTCATCTCCCAAGCCTCATCCGAGCACACGATTTGTTTCGCCGTCCGCGAGGCCGACACCGCTTTGGCGATTGCGGCCGTGCGTCACGAATTTCGGTTCGAATTCCAGAACCATTTGACATCGCTCGATGAAAAACCAAATCAAGCGATCGTCGCGGTCGTCGGCGATGAGATGAAAGGGCACCCCGGTGTCTCTGGCAAAGTATTCGGAGCGCTTGGCCGGCATAACATTAATATCAGC
>DASZGW010000010.1:0-2918 GCA_035938475.1 Candidatus Udaeobacter sp. | reverse complement strand
AAATCGGACTTCAACTGCGTGATCATTTGCGCTGAGTTCGATAACAGCGGTCGTCGTGAGATATCTTCGTTCCATGGATTTGTAACCGGAAAAATCTGCATCGCCGCAACAATTGCGTCGGCTTGTGACGTGTTGAACAACGTCGGCGTCGTCACTAACGGCGCTGGTCCGAGAATTCGTCCTTCCTGATTGATTCGCTCGGATTGAGCCGCGGCCGTCACTACACAACTAAGAATCAATGAAACTGCCAGGTTGCTGATCCTTCGACCGCGCTCGACGGCGCGTCGTTTTGGAGGTGGGCGTAGAATAGTTGCTTCTCCTGTTTTCATCGGATTTGTCAGGCTTAATCCGAAATTTCGGAGCTTGGAGAAGCGACGGATTTATCAGCAGTTTTTGCACCGATTGCGGCCCAAAAGATCGACATCTAGCGACTTTATGGGAAAGTCGGCGCTGTAGTCCTTCACCCAGGGAAATGAAAAGCTTCTTTGCCGAGTTGAAACGGCGCAACGTTTACAAGGTTGCCGTCGCTTACGCGATTGTTTCGTGGCTGTTGATTCAAATAGCGACCCAGGTTTTCCCGTTTTTCGAAATTCCGAACTGGGCGGTGCGCCTGGTCGTTTTGGTCTTGATCATCGGTTTCCCGATCGCGCTCTTCCTGTCCTGGGCTTTCGAAATCACGCCCGAAGGAATCAAGCGCGCTGAAGATGTCGATGTTAACAAATCAATCACGCATCAAACGGGTAGAAAGCTCGTCTGGACGACAGTCGTCCTGGCAGTGATCGCAATCGGTTTATTCGCCTATCAAATTTTACGCCAGAAATCCGCAGTGGCTCCCCCACCCGCCGCGGCGGCTATAGATTCAATTCCCGAGAAATCCATTGCCGTGCTGCCGTTCGATAACCTGAGCGACAACAAGGAGAACGCCTTTTTCACGGACGGCGTTCAGGATGAGATTCTGACCGACCTGGCGAAGATCGCGGACCTGAAGGTGATCAGCCGTTCGAGTGTGATGCAATATAAGAGCGGAGTTCCCCGTAATCTGCGCAAAATCGGTGAGGAACTTGGCGTAGCGCACTTACTCGAAGGCAGTGTTCAGCGCGCGGGTAATCGAATCCGCGTGAATGCTCAGCTCATCGCTGCGCGCAGTGACGCCCATCTCTGGGCCCAGACTTATGATCGGGATCTCGCTGATGTCTTTGCTATCCAAAGCGAAGTTTCAAAAGCCATTGCCGATCAACTGCAGGCGAAGCTTTCCCCAAAAGAAAAAAGCGCGATCGAGCAGCCTCCCACCGCCGACGTGACTGCCTTTGACCTCTACAGTCGAGCCAAGAGCCTGATGCTTACGACGAGTTTTAGCGCGCTCGCGGGCAAGAACGTCGAACAGGCCATTTCTCTTCTCGAGCAGGCCATCGCACGCGATCCCTCTTTCTTTCTCGCCTATTGCCAGCTCTCGCTCGCGCACGATCAGCAGTACTTCCTCACTGGCGTCGATCACACAGCAGCGCGAGTAGCCAAGGCGCAGTCAGCCCTTGATGCCGCTCTCCGGCTTCGGCCAGATGCTGGCGAAGCACATTTGGCGCGAGCGGAATTCCTTTATCGGATCCATCTCGACTATGATGGAGCCCTCGCCGAGCTCGAGATCGCGCGCCGCACCTTGCCGAATGATCCGCGCGCGTTCGAACTGATGGGCTACGTCTTTCGCCGTCAAGGTAAACAGGAAGAAGGATTGGAGTATATAAATCGCGCCCTCAACCTGGACCCGCGAAATTTGTTTACCCTTCAGCAGGTCGCATTGAGTTATTTTTATCTGCGGCGCTTTTCCGAAAACGTGGCCGTGCTAGATCGCGCACTTGCCATTAAGCCGGATGATCCCGACACCATGGTTGCGCGCGGAATTTCAATTATGAGCTGGAAAGCAGACACGCGCCCCCTTCATCGAACTATCGAGGAACTTCGCGCGAAAAATCCCGCGGCTATCTCTGGCGTGGCGGATAGCTGGTTTCTTTGCGCGCTTGCTGAGCGCGATGCAAAAGCGGGCGAAGCGGCGGTGGCTGCTCTCGGAGACAACACCTTCGGCGATGACGCCACTCAATTCGGCCCGGACTTTGCCCGCGGACTCCTCGCACGTATGACGAACGACGAAAACAAAGCGCGTGCAGCTTTTATTGCAGCTCGAAGCGCGCAGGAAAAGCGAGTGCAGGAACAGCCTGACTACGCTCCGGCGATTTCTATTCTCGGCATCATCGACGCAGCTCTCGGGCGCAAGGAAGATGCATTGCGTGAAGGACGACGCGCCGTCGGACTTCTCCCGGTCGAAAAGGAAGCCAACAACGGGCCGGGCATGATTCAGAACCTCGCCATCATCGCCGCCTGGCTGGGCGAAAAAGAACTCGCGTGCGATCAACTTGACCGCACCTTGGAGTTACCTGGAACAACCAGCTACGGCCGATTAAAGTTGCTTCCCTGGTGGGACCCGCTGCGTGGCGATCCGCGATTCGAAAAAATCGTGGCTTCGCTCGCGCCGAAGTAGGCCAAGATCGACATACTGACTGTTTGTGGGAGAATCGGCGTCGTAAGTCCCTGGGCCCTAAATGAGTAATTTTTTCGCCGAACTCCAACGGCGCAACGTCTACAAAGTTGCGGTCGCGTATGCGGTCGTCGCCTGGCTTTTAGTCCAGGCGGCCTCCATCATCTTGCCGACATTCGAAGCGCCGAGCTGGGTGATGAAAGCCTTCGTCGTCTTTCTCGCACTCGGTTTTATTCTTGCCGTCTTTATTTCCTGGGCGTTTGAGATGACGCCGGAAGGAATGAAGCGGACCGAGAACGTCCCTTCGGACGAAGTCATTCCACAATGGAGCAAACGAAAGTTCGCTGCGTTCATCATCGGCGTCGCAATAATTGCAGCGGGATTATTCGCT
>DASZGW010000009.1:0-13109 GCA_035938475.1 Candidatus Udaeobacter sp. | reverse complement strand
ATGGATGTGCAGGTTGCTATTCATACCGACACGTTAAACGAGAGCGGTTTCGTCGAAAGCACTATCGCAGCGTTCAAGGGCAGAACCATCCACACGTTTCACACCGAAGGAGCCGGTGGCGGGCATGCCCCGGACATCATCAAAGTGTGCGGTGAAGCAAATGTCCTCCCAGCTTCGACAAGTCCGACGCGTCCGTACACAGTGAATACGACCGATGAGGCGCTCGATATGGTCATGGTCACTCATCACCTCGACCGTCGTGTTCCTGAGGATGTCGCCTTCGCCGAGAGCCGCATCCGCAAGGAAACAATAGCGGCCGAGGACATCCTGCATGATCTGGGCGCGATCTCGATCATGTCGTCGGACAGTCAGGCTATGGGTCGCGTTGGCGAAGTGATAACACGTACATGGCAAACCGCAGACAAGATGAAGAAACAATTCGGACGGTTGGCTGAGGAGAAAGGCGACAACGACAATGTCAGGGCACGTCGCTACATCTCAAAATACACGATCAATCCCGCGATAGCTCAAGGCATTTCCGCTTACGTCGGCTCGATTGAAGTCGGAAAGCTTGCCGATCTGTGTATCTGGCAGCCAGCGTTTTTCGGCGTGAAACCCGACATGGTGTTGAAAAGCGGCACGATTGCCGCGGCGATCATGGGAGACCCCAACGCTTCCATTCCGAACCCGCAGCCGGAATATTACCGGCCAATGTTTGGCGCGTTCGGTCGCTCCTTAACGGAAAGCTCCGTGACATTCATTAGCCAATCCGCGCTAGCAAAGAGTGAGAGGCTTGGAGTCGCAAAAAAGCTTCTTCCTGTCACGAACACGCGAAAGATCGGCAAGCACTCCATGATTTTGAACAGCGCCACACCCCGGATGGAGATTAACCCGGAAACTTACGAAGTGCGGGCCGATGGTCGGCTTCTGACCTGCGAACCCGCCAAAGTGCTGCCCATGGCTCAACGTTATTTCATGTATTGAGAGGAAGGTGGATACCAAGATGCACAGCGCTAGCCTCCATCGCCCCGCCGGGCGTTGGCCGAAGGAAAAAGCAGTCGACACTCTGACGCTCGACTCTGACGCGCGCCATTGCCGTCGCATCCGGATGATGGCTGACCAGGGCGAAGAGATCCTCCTCGATCTTCCTAAAGCGGTCGCAATGGCGGATGGAGATGGCTTGCAACTCGATGATGGAAGATGGCTGAAGATCCAGGCGGCTCTCGAACTTCTCATTGAAATCAGACATAAAGATCCCAATCAGCTTGTGCGCCTTGCTTGGCATCTGGGCAATAGGCATTTGCCCACCGAAATCCGAAATCAGGTTCTTCGCATTCGGCCTGACCATGTGATCGAGGATATGCTCCATCGCTTCGAAGCGGATCTTCTAAAGATACAGGCTCCCTTCCACCCTGAAGGTGGCGCTTACAGCGGCCACGGCCGCCATGACGAGCATGATCATAGTGGGCATCATCATGAGTGATGAAGGGTGCCGCTTCCCGCCGCTGGCGCTTTTGAGACTGCAAAGCTGGATTTCGCCTGCATTCCCTATTGGCTCTTACAGCTACTCACATGGCCTCGAATGGGCTGTCGAAGCGGAGCATATACGTGACCGGAAAAGTCTCGTCGATTGGCTGGAAGCAGATCTTTGCCATGGCTCGGGACGAAATGAAGCGATTTTCTTCAGCGAGGCCTGGCGCTGCGCTATCGCCGATGATCGCGCGAAGTTATATGAAATTGCGGAACTGGCGGCCGCCTTTCGTGGGTCGTCGGAATTTGCGCTTGAGTCATCGCAGCAGGGTGCGGCCTGTCTCGCAACGTTGCGTCGGGTATGGCCCGATCGCCTCCTGGATTGGCTTTCGGAAATACTGGGCGAACACCATATCCAGCCTACCTTCTCTGTCGTTCTTGGGATTCGCTCGGCAAGGCAGGGCATTCCTGTCAGCGTGGCCTTGGCCGCCTTCCTGCAAAGTCGCATCGCCAATTTGGTGACCGCCGGGGTTCGACTGATACCGCTTGGACAGACTGATGGACAGGCTGCGCTGGCGGAGCTTGAGGAACCGGTGCTCGCCGCAAGCGCGCAAGCCAAAAAAGCTACGATCAACGATCTTGGGTCGGCCGCGTTCATGGTCGATCTCGCCTCCATGGCGCATGAAACGCAATATACGAGGTTATTTCGCTCATGACTTTTGTTGCTAGCCCAGACTCCCAAACCCGCATAAGCGCAGGTCAGCACGGCCCTTTGCGCGTCGGGATTGGCGGCCCGGTTGGCTCAGGCAAAACGGCGCTTGTTGAAGCGCTGTGCAAGTGGCTCCGGGACAATTACGACATTTACGTGATTACCAACGACATTTACACGAAGGAAGACCAGCTCATTCTCACACGCGCGCAGGCGCTGGCTGCGGAGCGCATCATGGGCGTGGAGACGGGAGGCTGCCCTCACACCGCGATTCGGGAGGATGCCTCCATGAACCTTGCCGCCATTGAAGACATGAACCAGAAATTCCCGCATGCGGAATTATGTTTTATCGAGTCAGGGGGCGATAATCTTGCGGCAACCTTCAGCCCCGAGCTGGCGGACTTAACGATCTATGTGATCGACGTCGCGGCAGGTGAAAAAATACCTCGCAAGGGCGGCCCTGGTATTACCCGCTCCGATCTTCTCGTTATAAACAAGATAGATTTAGCTCCCTTAGTAGGCGCCAACCTTGAGGTAATGGAAGCGGATGCGCTGAGAATGCGCGTAAAGCGACCCTTCGTTCTTACGAATTTGAAGAGCGGCGAAGGTGTCGATCAAATCGCAAAGTTTGTCATCGAGAAGGGCGGATTAGCAAAGTCGGCTCCGGCTCGATCCAATCTTCGATCCGCTTCGGAATGATCCGCGCTTCCAAAAACTCTGCGAAGATAAACCGAAGTGAAGATCGACAATTTCTTCTCTGAGCTGAAGCGGCGTAATGTTTACAAAGTTGTCGTTGCCTATGCGGTTGTTGGATGGCTGTTGGCTCAAGTTGCTACGCAGGTTTTTCCGTTCTTCGAAATTCCGAAGTGGGGTATTCGGCTGGTTGTGCTTGCGATTATCATCGGCTTTCCGATTGCTCTCGTGATCGCGTGGGCGTTTGAAACGACCCCGCAAGGGATCAAGCGGACGGAGATCGCCGATGCGATGCCTGCAACGGCGATACAGAGGAAGCGCGCATGGACTTATGTCGTGATCCTTGGCGCATTGTCAGTTGGCTTGTTCATGCTCGGTCGTTACGGCTTTCGCGAGAAAAATTCATCAGCGGGCGAATTGCAGGCAAAATCGGTTGCCGTGTTGCCGTTTGAAAGCCTGAGCGAAGACAAGAGCAACGCTTATTTCGCTGATGGTATTCAGGAAGAAGTCCTGACGCGATTGGCAAAAATTGCAGATTTGAAGGTTATCTCACGCACATCGACTGAGCATTTCAAGAGCTCGCCTGACAATCTCCCGCAGATCGCCAAGCAGCTCGGTGTGGCAAACATTCTCGAGGGCAGCGTCCAAAAAGTGGCCGATCAAGTCCGGGTGAACGTGCAACTGATTAACGCCACGACCGATGCGCACTTATGGGCGGAAAGTTTTGATCGCCAACTCACTGACATCTTCCGCATTGAAAGCGAGATTGCGAAAACGATCGCCGATACGCTACAAGCCAAGCTCACTGGTTCGGAGAAGCGGGCGATCGCTGCCCAGCCGACCGAGGACAGTGAGGCCCACGAATTCTATCTCAAAGGCCGATATTTTTGGAACAAGCGCACCGCCAACGATTTCAAAACCGCGATCACTTACTTTCAGAAGGCGATCGACAAAGATCCAAATTACGCGCTCGCTTATGCGGGTCTGGCCGATTCGTATGGGCTTCTCTCCGGCTGGCGTGGGGAGAGTCCACAAGAGTCTTTTCCGCCTGCAAAAACAGCTGCGAAAAAGGCGCTCGCGCTCGACGACACGCTGGCTGAAGCGCACACTTCCTTGGCGAAAATTCTTTTCGCATACGATCTCGACTTCGATGGGTCGATCAGGGAATTTCGGCGAGCGATTGAGCTGAATCCAAACTACGCGATGGCGCATCATTGGTACGGCAATGGACCGCTCGCGCAGTCAGGCCGGTTCGACGAGGCGATCGCCGAATGTAGGCGGGCCGTCGAGCTTGATCCCTTGTCACTCATCAACAACACAGGTCTCGGCAACACTTACTACTTCGCGCGCCGTTATGACCAAGCCACCGAGCAGCTCCGCAAAACCTTGGAAATGGACCCTGGTTTTTACTACGCCCAGTACAGCCTTGGTCAGGCCATTGAGCTCAGAGGCGACATTGTCGGCGCGATGGCCAAGTACCAGAAGGCGCGAGCGTTAAACGATGATCCTGAGGTGCTCGCGCTGCTCGGCCACGCTTATGCCTCCTCGGGCAATAAGACCGAGGCATTGAAAATACTTGACCAACTGAAGGAGCTATCCAAACAGCGATATGTTTCCGCGTACAACTTTGCCATTGTTTACCTCGGACTCGGCGACAAGGAGGAGGCGCTTCGCTGGCTCCAAAAAAGTTATCAAGATCGAGCCGGCTTTGACATTGCCGCTATTAAAGTTGACCCCTTTCTCGACCCACTACGCGGCGATCCGCGTTTCGAAGCCCTCGCTGACAAAATTGTTCCGCGCGGCACGAGGTAACGCGCGGAACAAGTTTGTCATCGAGAATGGCGGATTAGCAAAGTCTGCGTAGCTGAGAAAAGACAAACCCGGACTTAAAACGTCAAAGCAAAAGGAGGAACGCCTTGCTGACTAAACACCGTGAAAATGATGTCTTGTAACCTAGCTCTACGTGGGGAAAAGGGGTAAAAATGCTCATTGTTCCTCTGGGTATTCTTTGAACCGTACGACCGCGACCCATCTACCGGGACCGTCAGGGTGGCACTCGATTTTACACCGGCAAGAAGCTGGTGGGTCCACCTCGCCGTCAACTCGTTTCGCCTTGGTATTCATGACATCGATTGCGTCATCTAGGTCATTCCGAAGTGAAATTAAAAGTTTAAGTGCGCGATCCCTGGTCATATTTAGTCAGCGGTCCGCGAGGGGCAACGCCACCTTTTCCTGTTCCATCCGTTCCAAAGCTTCACGGCGCAGATCTTGGAGCTGTTGAATTTCCTCGGGGCCATAGACGAACAGGTTTTGGCTATCGCCTCCTGTTTGGATAGCAACCTTTGTTCCCCGGGGTTTGACTGCGCGCCGAAAAACGTTGGCCGGGGTTAAAACAAGATAGACACACGAAAATATCACAATGAGAACCAAACATCGTAAAGACAATTTCAGGAACACGCTGCTCAAAGCCCTTTCGGCCACCACACAGGTACGACCCATGCTCGTGCCCAACATTTCGAGCTTTAATTTCACTAATGGATGGAACCGCACGTTTTCGAAACATGATTACACGCGGTTCTACGCCTGATAGTTCACCTTCGGGTCGCCGCCGCGACCCGGGGCCCCGCAATGTGGGGAAAATGCCAAGAGCTGGACCTAAGATGAATGGGGTGCAGGGGTCGATCGTGGTAAACGCGCCAGTCGATAGCGTGTACCGGCATTGGCTGCGGCTTGAGCACGTCCAAAAATTCATCGCAGCGGTCAAAGAGGTGAAAGAGTTGGATGCGAACCATTTTATGATAGCGGTTTCGCACAAAGGTCAGCGTTATGAAGGGGTGCTAGAGATCGTGTTACGAGTTCCGGAACGAAGGCTCGGTTGGCGAGTCGTAGCCAGGAAGTCGTCTTCTCATCATTTCGCCACAGGTGTTGTTTCTTTTACTTCGCGATCCGATCGAAGTACGGGCGTCAGCGTACGGATAATCTCCAGTTTTGACGCCGCCCTTTCGCGTGGAGTCAACCCATATCTACGTAATTTCAAGCGCTTGATCGAGAAACCGGCGTGAGCTTAAGCAAGCGAAATTTCGAAAGGCCGACCGGCGCTGTCTTATTGGCAATCAACTCACGGCGAGTGTAAGTCTGGCAAGTCTGGCGTCGTTTGTGTGTCCCCACGTTGCAAGCGTTAGTATTGTACTGGGATTTGTGCTAGAGCAGTGCTCCTCTTGGTTGACCATTTCGGCAAGAATTGTTTAGAATTATTGTCCAATTATTTCGTTGGTTTTGACCGTGTATAAGGCCAGAGACTTTTCTTTTGATCGACAATGACGGCGCGAAGTTCGATGGCTTCGAGCATCTTTCGAGCACCCCATAATGTTACCTCGAATTCGGTATTCACGATTCTGAATCCCAAGGTTTCGAATAGCTCATCGCGCATCATTCGCTTCAGTCGATCCGTTGGCTCTCCAAATCGGTGCGTAAATGATGTCCTGATGTCTTTTCCGGCTTGGACGAGCAATTCCACCTGATCCGCTCTGAACGGGCGATTTTCATCCAGATATTTGGCGTAATCCTCTTGCGCCCACGCGATTTCTAGAATCCGCAGTTTTTCATCGGTACTCAGCCGGTCGGCATCAAGTGTACGAGTAACGTTGCCTTTAACGCGCTGGCGATCAGCTCGCGAGCATGTCCACCGCTGCCAAATCAGCCAAAGCCGCGCCCATGCGCCGCGCCAGCCAGTTGCCTTCTCCAGTCGCTCATTCAGTAATCGTACACGAGGATCGTTCGGAAATTTCTTCTGCAATTCAGAGATGCTGGCGTTCACAAATGTGTCGTAAGCATTCCAAGCGGATGTAATGCAGGTGACGCTGATCTGCGTACCTATCGGGTACGTGAAGGGCGCGTTCACAAAATCAAAGAATGGTGCGTTTCGCCCCAGTCTTTCCCGCGTGTGATCGCTCAGTAGGTGCGGTGGACAATTCGGATCGACCGGCAAAGGCCTCGGTGGATTTGAGCCAAGATCAGGCATTTCATAAATTTCTCGACAAAAATCAATCCAGCGGTCGATAACCGGCTCAAGTTTTTTCGTTTGATCCTTGTCGAGCTGAACCATGACGTGCGGGAACGTCTCCTGCATCAGCAGCAGGTAACGCAGCATCTGAACAATTTGCGCCACTTGCTTGCGAAATCGATCAATCAAGTCATCGGGCATGTGTAATTAGCTGGACTGTCTCCGCGCATCGTGCAACCTGTTGCGAGCGGAGGCGGTGATTGTGACGTGGCCTAAATTGTTCTCATCGAACAACAAAGAGAGATCGACGTTGGCTATTACATGCACCAAGTGCGGTAAACTTCTGGGCCAAATTCAGAACGGTAAACGTCTGCCCTGCCCCCGATGTGGCTCGCTAGCGCGAACGCTTCACAAAGAACTAGTCGGACACCTTAGCTTCTCGGGACGAATTGCAGTTGCATTCGGCCCAAAATTGAAATGGTTTGCGAAGTTTATCTTCGAGCCAGACGTGTTTCGGAATTTAGTGCCAGTCTGGATCGTAGTCGACCGATGAAGTACCCGGCGGGCGGTTCAGGAGAATCTCGCGACGCATTTCCTCTTTCAGACTGAAATGGCCGCTTCTTTGTTTCCTCGCCACCGATAGGCGCGTCTAAAGCCCAAAGCCTCTGCTTCCGCAATCGTCGCGACGTAGCGCTCATCTTTAAATTCGATCAACGTTCGGTCGTACTGCTGATCGAATGGCAGATGGTAAATTTTTGTTCCGTCTCGTAACGAGACGTTGCATTTAATTGCGGGATACCGTCCTAACTGAACGTTCTGCCCGATCCGTACACCGAGCATTAACGCAAACTTCGCTGCCGTCTCCGAAACTGTTGCCGATGTAAATAGCCAAGAACTAATTTGAGGTTTTCCGAACAGCGTTGGGTCAATAACACGTGTTTTGTCGTACATGATTGTCGTTCCGATTAGCTGGCAAATGTGTTTTTCGTGAACGACCTTGTCAGCGCGCCAACATTTGCACTGAACCACTCGGATATCGTCGCCTTTAGCGCAAATTAGGTCACGACCGAGGTCTTCATAGCCATACGCAATGCCGTGATATTCCACTTTGAAGCCTTCGCGTTCATGGACGTAACCAATGTAACGCTCGTAATCTCGCCCTATTTCCCAAGGCGTCTTGTGACGCGTCCAATAACGATCCAGCGCTCGTTGGAATTTTTCCGCCCGAGTAAGTTTCTCGGATTCGCGCTCCGCGGCTGTTAAGTAAACAACCGCCGGGTCAATTTCGTTCTCGCCCTCATCAGGAACAGTTCGGTCGTGAACTTGCCGAATCAGGTCGTCGAGTTCCTCACCTTTGAAATCAATCAGCCACGGAAAGAGATACTCATAATACCGGTGCAGGTCGCGAAGAATCTTATTCTCGCGACGCAGCGCTGCTTTTTCACGTCCTACGGTCCGGATAACGTCCGCAGACCTTCTCGCCGGGTGTTTCTTCTCCTCCAATTCCTTTGCAAGTATTCGATCCAGAAGATGGAAATACTCGCTGTACGCTGTCGCTAACCACGGAAACCCAAGAGCCTTTTGCTTGGCTAGCCCTTCGATCGCTGTTTTCGCGTCAGTTGTGTAACGAGCAAGCGCTGATTTCTCGAATGCCAACTTCTCTGCTTGGCGGCTAAGCTCGTACTCTTTGCGAGCGAGAACAGTGGCTCGGTTCTCCCGAATCTTCTTAGCATTCTCGAATATCCAGCCGAGTAAAAGGAGGCCGACGTAAATTCCGAGGATTACCAATAGCGCCATGTTTCTCTAGGGTTTCCGGACACTAACAAAGCCTACGAACTGAAGCGATGCTGAAGTAGCGTGGTGAGCGCGTGCGGCTTGCGCGCCTCGCCCTTCGCCCGCCTGTGTCGCAAGAAGATTTGTCCGGTCGCCTCACCGCAAAGGGCGTCCAAATCACGCAAAACGGAATCTCCAAACTGGAAACCCGGCAACGATACCTGATGGATTACGAAGTAGCGGCAATCGCAAAGGCGTTGCGCGTTTCTGTGGACTGGCTGTACGGCGAAAGCAAAAAATCCCCGATAAGTCTGAACTCACCGAACTTGGAGATGAATTGAAGAGAGGGGAACGGTCCCCTGCTTCCCATTCAGATCGATTCGCGCAAACTTCGAGTTGCGTGCGGTTACGAGAACAAAATCGCCTGGACGTAAGTGTCTCGAACCACCTGATAGCATCTCCGCAAAAGTGGTTTTCGTGATTTGACCATACAAGGGTTGCCGTTCCTCCACGAAGTCATTCAGTCTGGCTGTCGGCTGCGGTTGATTCACAGAAGTCTGAGGCACGATAGTTTGGGAAATGTTGGCTTGGTGAGTAGTCGCGACAATCGCGCCGATTACGGCCACGACCCCTAACACAATGAAAACCACCGTTAATGGCGTTGGCTTCGAGTGATGCGGATGCAACCTCAGATATTCTTCCGCTTTACTCTGCGCGAACGCCTTCTTGCGAACGTTAATTTGATCAATTAGAGAACAAGCCTGACCCTTCGTTAAGCTTTGTAACGTGCGTTCATCTATTTGCCTAACGATTGAACGGATGTACTGAACTTGTTTTTGGGATGCTTCTTCTTCCCCGGGAATTGGGTCTGGCAACGTAAATTTTACATCGATCGACTGGTGATTTGCCCACTCCAGTGCCTCTTCCCATTCGTGCCCTGTCATGCCGGTCGGCGGGTGCAGCCGAATCTCTTTGGCCTTCCAAAGCTGATATTGGTATTCCGCTTCAGGATGCTCCGCTACATACTGATCGATTAGGTCGCTCGCTTGATCTTTGGTTAGACCGTTTGAATCAATACCGTAGAAATGAAGCCGTCGTAGCTGACCGTCAGTGACAACATTGATAGCGGCTTCTATCAAATCATGTGCCTCACCCTTCGTGATTCCGGGTTGTATCCGAATGCCCTTTGACGCAAGAAGGCTCAATTGCGGTTCAGTAGCTGGATCATCTCGCCAAGAGCCAGTTGCATGTGAGCGCAAGAAAAGCTTCAGCAATTCCTGTGGATCGAATTTTTCGAATTTGTCTGGATCAGTTTCCTGAAGCTCCGAAAGAAACCATTCAACCAGGAAAGGCGATTGCTGGCTTCCAGTTAGCGACGCAATTCTCAGAATCTCTGACTTCTTTGCCGACAGGGTCTTCCAGCGCGACCAGATTTGGGCCTTTCCGGCATCATTATTGATTGCCGCTTGAATTGCAGCGTCTGCTTGGTCAAGCGTCAACCCCCTAACAATCGACATTCCCAACCTTCGCATCCCGTCCTTTTGTTCCTGCGTCGCAATGCGGACGATGGCAGAACTTGCTGGTTGCCATTCTTCACTTCCCTCGCGCCTTATAGAGCAGTCCGCCGTTAGCTCCCCGTCGCGGATCATCCGTTGCACCTTCGATTCTGTGAACAGCCCCAGCTCTCGCTGGTTCACGCGCACATGTAACTTCGTCGGCTTCATTTCCTAATTTTCACCGCAGCAGATAATGGACGAACCGCCATTACTTGAGAAGCCGGATGGACAGCGATCCGCGATTGGCGAAAAATCTTAAACAGGCCAACGATCTCGCATGGGATGCAATTCAAAGAGCCGAGAAAGACAATCACGAAACGTTTGTCCGCCTTTATCGTTTCGCCATGAAGCGATTTCCCAAAGAAAAAAAGATGCCTTACGCCATTCCGAAAGAGGCATCGCAACCAAATGTGACCTGAACGCAAACGACATTCCTCTTGTCTACGAGCGCAAAGTGCCGGTGTCTCTAGGGCCGTACTTAGCACCAGCTTGTTCGGCAAACTGCGGGCCGACAATTTCGACATCGAACAAATATTCTAACCGGATCAATTCGCCATTCGTTTCTTGGCTCATGGTCAACCGTGCGCGAGTTAATTGCTCGCCATCCGATGAATGTGGTGAGGGCTGAACCCAACCAAACGGCTCGTCCGAATTGGCGAAGTCGTATACGAGACGTAATTCACGATCCCCCAATGAACAGAAAACGACCTCCCATGATCGAGCGATACCCTTGTAGGAGACCTGCGCATACCCGTCTCCATACGGGACGCGACTTGCGATTAATCCGCTCTCTGAGATCAGAATCGCGTTGTCTGGTCGCCAATTGAATATCCGCATGAACGCGTCGAATGGAGTTCGGCTAAACAGTTTTCCAAATGATGTCGTAGAATCGTTTGACTCAAAAGTTGATGCAACTCAGTTGAAAAATCTGAGCAGGAGGAATCGTTACAGTTCTCCCGCTTCAGCAAGCGTCACCGCGATTTCGTCGGTTGTTGATGCGCTTTCAATGAAATTATTCGGGGGCAGTTTAAGGTCGGGAAATTTTTGTTGCAGTGCTTTGGCAAGCTTGTTGGGAATCTTGATACCGTGGCTCTGGTCGTGTGCCGTTCCGGTTCCTTTATTCAGTGCAAACAACTGATTGTTTTTCCAGTAAACATGAAGGTGGTCTTCGCCGGGCTGCGCATGTGCTTCGTGATCTTGCACAGAATACGGCCCGTAAAGTGGCTCGCCCCGGCGACGCGCTTCATCCAAAGTCGCTTCGGTGAGCGTCGTAAGGGACGTGAAGTCATTCGTGTAAATGTGGAGCACACAGTCATCGGTGTGCAGGTCAAACCGTTTCATGTTGGAAAGTTACACGTCCACAGATGCGGTTCCAGCGAATCGACCATTCGTTAAGCGCAACTGACTTGACCAAGACGAGATGACTTGGTTTTATTGCGACACATCCCTGTAGCACACTGTGTTCAGGCGTTCTTTGTAAGTTGGTGATTTCCAGCGGGTGACACCGACGTATCGGTTAATCCCTCCCTCACCGCGCATTTCTTCGTTGAGACCACGTTAGATCGGATAAAAGAAGCCGATAGCGGGTCCCCCTGGTAGATAACTTTTAAGCGGACCGCCCGCGGCGCGGGGTTGTTCCAACTTTCAGCGTTTTTCTACGCGCCGCCAAAAAAGTCATCATCATGAAATTTCACGCTCCTCCTAGCGAATCCCTTCATTTTTTGACGATTAACACACGCGGAGGTGGAGACATACTCTTTCCGTTGGCTACGCGTCAGCCGAGAACTGTTCGGCAAACAATTGTTGAGCGGCTGGAAATAACTTTTCGGAATTCGCGGAAGCAAAAGCGCGGAAAACACGCCAAAAAGTATATCCTCGCTTAAATCGACGAATAGATTGGGCTCTCCGCGATTACGGAGCGCTTAGGAAAACCGGAGCAGATTTGTCATGAATTCGTCATGAAAATGACGATCTGTTGATTTTTACCCACGGAGCCTACGGGGCTCGAACCCGCAACCTCCGCCGTGACAGGGCGGCGCTCTAACCAATTGAGCTAAGGCTCCTCGCGAGAGGCAGACTGTAGCTGCGGCCGTATTCAGTCGCAAGGCAACCTGCCGTTGCATTCAATTTTTAACCGAGCGCCTCGCCCGGTTGATGCTGTTCAATTTTTCCGCAACTGCGACATGGCGTCGCTTGTTGAACATTTTGTGTGCGCCCAGCGTCGAAGATTGCGAAGAGTTGACGGTAAAGTTATAATCGCAATCGATTCGGGCATGGACTGGGTTTTGAGATGAGCGAAGAACGCAGCAGAGATTTCGAAAATGTCGACGAGCCCACGTCGAATCTTCCGTTACTCGACAGACTCGATCGCGTGATCGCCTCGCTCCCGCCGGGCGATCCAATTCGGCGCGACCTTCTCGATTTGCGTCCGCAAGTCTCCGATCAATCGCAAATGATCGGCGAGGCGCGGCAAATGATCGAGAAGCTCGAAGAAGTGATCAAGAAAGTCACTTCGCCCGCGAATCGGATTGGCACATTTCTTGGCGCGACCTCGCAAGACACGGCGCACATCGTGGTTGGTGGCGCGGATTATTATTGCAATGTCGATCCACGGATTCCGCTCGCGAAACTGAAGAAGGGAACACGTGTTTTGGTCAACGAAGCTTTCGTCATCGTCGGCGATCTTGGGTTTGAAACGGCCGGCCCGGTGACAAAAGTCACCGAGGTCATCGGCAAGGACCGATTGCGGGTCGGCTCCGAACATGGAACGCAGTCGATGGTCCTTCAACGATCCGCCGATCTCGCCGGTTCAACTCTGAAATCGGGCGACGAAGTGCGCGTCGATTCCAATTACCGGATGGCGCTCGAAATGTTGTCGAGCACCAAGTCGCACGAGCATTATCTC
>DASZGW010000008.1:0-5637 GCA_035938475.1 Candidatus Udaeobacter sp. | reverse complement strand
TCTGCGGCGACGATCTCGCCGGCATCAAAATCATTCTCGATCTCACCGCCGCCTTGGAGCGACTGCGCTCGGAGATACGATTGTTGTCGCGGGCGAAAGGACCCGACCTGCCGAGAAAAAACGCTCGCGATGCGTCAACAGTTTCGTCTCGAAGAAAAAACGTGAAGTCCAACTCTCGGAGGAAATTGGAATGAATGAAATTGACGATATAAAAGCAACCGGCCCCGTCACGGTGGTCGACACATTCAGGCTAAACTGGTGGCTGCTTGCCTTGCGCGGTTTGATTGCGGTGGTGTTCGGTGTCCTGGCATTCATGTGGCCGGGCGCAACCTTGATAACGCTGGTCTGGCTCTTTGGAGCATTCGCCATGGTGAACGGCATTTTATCGCTCGTTCTCGCGGCGAAAACTCCGAAAGGCTACCCCAGAGTAGGCAGTTTAATTCTTGGCGGACTGCTTGGCATCCTTGCCGGATTTCTCGCTTTCGTGATGCCCGGCATTACTGCGCTGGGCTTACTGATCTTGATCGCCGCCTGGGCGATTGTCACCGGCGTCATGGAGCTTGTCGCCGCGGTGCGATTGCGCAAGATCATCACCAACGAATGGCTGCTCATCCTGGCGGCAATCGCTTCGGTCGCGTTTGGCGTCATCCTGTTGTTTCAACCTGCTGCCGGCGCGCTCGCCTTGATCTGGTTGATCGGTGCGTGGGCGCTTGTCTTCGGAATCTTGTTGATGATCCTCGCGTTTCGGATGCGGAACTGGAAAGGTATTATCGCGGTCGGAACGGTCGGCTTTTAGACCTCGTCGCCGAGCCTACAGGGCTCGAACCCTTTCTTTATCTGCGCTCGACTAGTCGCATCGGTTCTGCACGATTCAGATCGGCGAACCGAGTCGAAGCCGGATTCAGTCCCAAGCATAAACACGAATGAGATAAAGTGTGGTGCCTCTTATCCAAAGCAAAAGCTTTGGCTCCAGCTTTAGAGCTTCGCTTTTAACCCATGCGCTCCGCGCCCCACCGGTCGAACAAGTTCTCATCCCCTCATTGTTTAATGTTTCGCTTCGCGAAATTTGTGGAGCCTAGGGGATTCGAACCCCTGACCTCCTCAATGCCATTGAGGCGCTCTACCAACTGAGCTAAGACCCCGTTTCACCTATGAAAAGTGCGATATAAGACCTTCCCGAATTTTCTCATTGTCCACCGATTTTATCCACCGTAGGTTGGGAGCCATATGAGAGCACCCCAAGCGGATGTAGGAGCGTTTCAGAAAGTTGGCGAATGTCTCTATCGATATTCATCGAACGGCGTTTATTATGCGCGGATCAAAAGCGGCGGCAAGGAGATCCGCCGGAGCTTGGGAACGACTGATCCGGCTCTTGCTCGGCGCAATCTGCGAAAGCTTCGCGACGAACAAACCCAAATCGACCGCTCGAAAAGTCGGCTCACGTTGCGCGATCTCTGCGAGACTTACGTCAAGACAATCCAGCACCAGAAACCCAAAACGATCGAGCGCAAAACGCTGATTGTCGATCGAATCAAGGAACGCTGGACGGGCGGCGCTGACGTTCAAGTCGGGAAGATCAAACCGTCGGACGTCCAACTTTGGTTGGCGCGTTACAGTTTCGGCCCGGTCTCGCGCAATCTGCATTTGGCATGCGTTAAAGAGATTTTGGACATGGCCGTCGCGGATAACGTCATCCCTTACTCGCCGGCGGCACACTTCAAGGCGATGAAACTTGAGAAGCCGATTCGCAAAACACCGACCTTCGATGAATTCAAGGCGATCGTTCGCGAGATTCGCAATCAGGCGTTCAACGCCGATGCCGAGGACAGCGCAGATTTTGTCGAATTCATCGGACTCGCCGGACTCGGCCAGGCGGAAACGTCCGCGCTTTGCTGGCACGACATCAACTGGCAGTCCGAGCAGATCATCACCTTTAGACACAAGACCAAATCCGGTTTTGCCATCCCGCTTTATCCGCAATTGCGGCCGCTTCTAGAAAAATTGAAAGAGAAACGCGGCGGTTCGCCTAACGACCGCGTTTTTGCGATCGACGACGCGAAGAAAGCAATCGTCGGCGCTTGCCGCCGGCTCGGGTTGCCGGCATACAGTCACCGATCATTCCGCAGAATGTTCATCACTCGCGCAATCGAGCGCGGCGTCGACGTAAAGGTGATTGCCGAATGGCAGGGTCACAAAGACGGCGGGAAGCTGATTTTGGATACTTACAGTCACGTTAACCGCGCTCATTCGCAGAGGATGGCACACCTTATGATCACTTAGAATGGCTGACGTGGACAAGAAGCGAACCGCCAGGGCACTATCGGTAAAAGAGGCAACCAAAGAGGCGGGGCGCATTTTACTCAAACTAACGAATTACGCCCGCAAGGGGGATTTTGATGCGGCTTTGGCTCTGTACCGCCTAACGAGTCACGGCATTAGTTCCTTAAAGGTGGTCACCGTCTTTCATGATGTTGTTTACAAGGTCGCAAAAGACCAGAAGGCGTGGCCCGTATTATTTAGTCCTCATCGAGATTCGATCGAAGCCAACAAAGAATTTGTCCACCGGATTGGTCTCGGGAGCGAAACAGGCAGCAATTTTGCAGCACCAGGGGCTGCATCAGCTCGGGACAACCCTGCGATCGCAGTAGTAGAAACGCTACATTCAATGGCAACAACATTGATAAGCACTCCAATGGAGAATTGGACATACCGCCAATGGATCCCATTCGGTTCTGCGCGCTTGGGTCCGGGTTTTCCAAACGATCCGGCACGGTTGAACGCAATGGAAGAGTGGGGACAACGGGGGGCTGGTAGTCGTCTGCCCAAATTATCGAAGTCAACGGCGCACCAGTGGGCGGCGGCTACCAGAGAGCTTTTCGACCTTGTTTTTGGGGACGATTTCGACACGCACTTTGATTTGTATAGCCTTCGACAGCATCACTCCAATGCGCGAGACTCATCGGGCAACAAAACTCGTGCCGCTGTATGCGCAGCAATGCGAAAAAACATTACGCAGAGTTGGCGCTCCTACGCCGTCAAGGGATAAATAGCCGAAGCATTTAGTCGAAGCTTCTGTCTCGCTCGCAAACGACATTGTCGCTATGACAATGAAACCAGCGCCTGCGGGCGCACTTAAGCTCAAGGATGCCGCTGATTACCTCGGCGGCGTGTCAACCATCACCGTCCGTCGCTTAATAAAGCGCGGACTGATCAAGCCGAATCGGGCGCTTCGCCATGTGCTCATTCCGATAGCGGAGTTGGACAGATTCCTCAACGGAGTCCGGTCATGAACAAATGCATGCAGTCAGACGCCTTCATGTCTTTTCCGCCCTGCTCCTCAATTGAACAAGTCGAATTTGAGGAATGGTTAATCTTTGCGCGGTTTCCGAGCTTAACAAAATTCAGCCGAGAAATTACTAGGGTCGAGCGTCTGGCAGGAGTCACTGATCCTCACGCCCTCGTTGCGAAAACTAATGACGGGATCACTCGCTACTACGGAATGGCAATCTCGCCCAATTAGAGAACACCAAAATGCAAACTAACGTTCCTTCAAACAACAACGATGAGGTCGACTACGATTCTCTCGCCGACAACCCGCAGATAAAATCCATCCTGGAATCCTGTCCGATCGCCGGCAATGGCGTGAATAACTGGCTCTTCCCCGCGGCCTTGAAGCTGCACCGGATGAAAATCGACCCTGAAGTGATCGAACAGTTGCTCGAAGAAGCAACCGCAGATTGTGGCCGGGCGATGAAGCCCGATGAGATCGAACGCGCCGTTTACAATTCGCATCCAGACCGGTTAGGTAAACGGCCCTGGCGACGCGCTTGGCCGCGGCGAAATTACGAACAGATCGAGGCGATTGCGCTTGGCGGAATAGGTGTTTCGAAATTGGAAAAACTGTCGCCGGTGCGGCTGGATGATTCTAACAATCACGCGGAAGAGGTCGTCAGCACCTTGTTCCCTGGGGACCCGATGCTGTGCGGTGGCCCTTCAACGAGCCTAGTAATCACACGCCCGCGAAAAGAGTGGCGGGGATTTCTGCACAAACAGCAATTCATTGTTCCCTCAGCGATGACAAAGAGGAAAGGGCGAACGCAAGATGGCACCTTGTCGTCGCGCAGTTTGGAGAACGTCGGGCCGCGCCAGTTTTTGGTCGTCGAGTTCGACTTCAAAGAAACCACTGAAGTTGGTCTGCCGAGTCCGGCGGCACCAATGTTGCAGCGATTGGCCGCGCGAGGAGTGAGCGTTTTCGACTTGTGCGCCGCCCTTCATGCCGAGTTGGCGGCGATACGACCGTTGGCGCTTGTTGTCCACAGTTCAGGAAAAAGTTTGCATGGTTGGTACCCGTGCGACGGAGACGGAGAAGAGGACAAAATGCACCGATTCATGCTTTTCGCTGTCAGCCTTGGGGCCGACCCAGCCACCTGGACGAGGATTCAGCTAGTAAGAATGCCCGATGGCGTTCGCGATAATGGGAACCGGCAACGAGTTCTTTATTTCAATCCCGCGGTGCTGAAGGGAAGTGCAAAGTGATTGGCATTTCTCAGGCAGTAGAGGCCCCTCCTATTTCGGACGAGGATTCGCCTCGTTTCAAGCTCCCGTCAATCGTTGCATTGACCGATTTTCTCTCCGTTCCTATCGAACTGCCTGAAGTTCTTGTCGCGGACCTTATCCGCAAGGACTCAGTCATCATGTTTACAAGCGGCAGCAAATCCTACAAGACCTGGATGCTGCTACACCTAGCCCTGTGTGTCTCCCAAGGCGAGCCTTGGTTCGGAAGGACTGTAACCAAGGGTCGCGTCCTGTTCCTCAACTTCGAGCTAAGTCCTGCTGAATTGCAAAGCCGTTTGAAAGCGATCGCCATGACAATGGGTCTCGGGGACGACATAGCCAATTTCGACATTTGTAATCTGCGCGGTCACGCAACTGACATCGCAAAGTTGATGCCCGAAATCATCAAGAAATGCGAAGGTAAAAGCTACGCGATGATTATTCCGGACCCAATCTATTGCATGATGGGAGAGCGAAATGAAAATGCCGCGAATGAAATGGCGGACTTTTTGAACCACGTATCGGTCTTGTCAGAAAGAACCGGCGCGGCGGTGATCTACACACATCACTTTGCGAAAGGGAATGCTGCTAAGAAGGAACCGATAGATCGGGCCAGCGGGAGCGGTGTTTTCGCTCGCCATGCCGACGGGATTGTTGCGTTAACTCCTCACAAGGAGGACAACGCATTTGTCGTCGAAGCTGAGCTTCGCAGTTTCAAGCGACCGGCGCCATTTGTGATCCGGTGGAGGTATCCCACGATGGAACTCGCTGGCGAGCTCGATCCGACGCAGCTCAAGAAGCGGTCCGGCCGCACGAGAATGTTCGACGTGCAGCAGATTCTCGATTGTTTAATCGAGGAAGGGCTGACAGCCGGGGAAGGTATCGTCAAAAGCGCGGGCGCGCGCAAAACGGCCCCTAAATTCCGCCCGGATTGTCACCGTCTATGCGGTATGCATGGCGCGCCTTCCCGCTCCATCGATTAGCAGAGCCGAAAGGCGCGCAGCTTCGCAAGACGAAGACTTAGTTCTTAATCTTCGTCGAGAATTACTCGGTCGACTAGCATGTTGTCGCCCTCGCCGACAT
>DASZGW010000007.1:0-11696 GCA_035938475.1 Candidatus Udaeobacter sp. | reverse complement strand
CGCAGCGGTATTACCTGTGGATTTGCGCGCAGTAGTAATCGCGGACTGAGAATCATTCGTCAGTGCCCGAATTGTCTGCCACGTCTGCTGCCTAAGCCTGTTAGTCGGAATTACTCCAAACCCACCAGCGGTTTCTGCCTTTCCCACAGTTCAGTCATGCGATTCGCTGGAATCTCCACGTCGTCCCATGTGAGGGGTGTGTTCATCTCGACCGCACGCCTGATGATCGGACGGTCGCTGATGCCTTCAATATCGAGCACGCCCTGCGGCACATACTTGGCAGCGTCGGCTTGCTTCGTTTCGTTGATGAGACCGTAAACTTCGTCGCTGCCAATGGCGTGCTGCACGACGTCGTCGGCCTTCAGATCCTTCTTTGCGTAGGCGAAGGTGTCAGTGACGCGGCCGGCGCGCATGGTACAAACTGCCTTGCCGTAAAGCGCCGCCAGGGCGATCGCGCGGGGGGTTTCCAGATGGCAAAGGTGATACGGGCGCAAGAAAACGTAGTAGGGGTGTCTATTCGTCACCTTGTAGTAGTTCATATAAGCGCGTTGGAATTCGCTCTCACAGCGGCCTACGACATACACGCCGCTGCCATGCTCTTTCGCGCCGAGGATGTAGTCCACGCGGCCCTGTTTACCGTATTTGTCGAAATCAAACACATCGAGCACATCCTGCACCTTGTTCGCGTGCGGACCTTCCATGCCGGGCACGAAGGGCGTGAGGCCGTATTCGTTCGCGATGATAGACATCTCGATGTTCAACTTCGAGCCATCGGTGTAGGCGAGGCACTGCACGGAACTGAGGCGTAGCTGTTTCGCAATCGACGCGATGCCGGCCAACGTTTGATCGCGTTTGAGGAAGCTTTTCATGTTACCTACCTGCACGATGTCGAAGCCCCACATCTCAACTTCCTCAATCATGCGCGCGAGCACGCCATGCTGGTCTCCCGCGTCGCTCGTGACCACGACATTTTGTTTCGCCGCAGCGTCACGCAAAAGATAACCAAGGACCGCGTCTACTTCCGCATTCGTCAACACGCAATGCGCCTTGCGCGCGATCGCAGCAGCGCAGTAATCGTAGGCGGCGGCGATAGAATTCGTCGCTTCAACCAAAACATCGCAAGGGATTCTCTCGTCCTTCAGCGCTGCCATGCCGTCGGTCGAAACCTTCGTCGGCTTCCCGTAAACCTCCGCGCCCCTCTTCGCCGCTTCTTCATTGAGGTCTGCGAGAAACGAAAGCCGCATTCCGGGCAAAAGGGCGAGCTGATAAGCAATGCCCAGCCCCATCGCGCCGCAACCGATCAAACCGACGTTGATCGGACGGCCTTCTTTTTCACGTTGTTTGAGTTCTCCGAGCATGATGTTGGCGCGCCGTTTCAGATTTGCGTGTCGGTGATGTGCGTGCTCGTGCGGTCGGCGAGATTTTGTTTGGCGTCGAGATAGCCGGGCAGAAACTCAGCCGCGCGCGTGAAATGCGGAGAGCCGTCGCCGCCGAGCAAACGCGTGAGCACGCCCAAGTTATTGTGGCCACCCGGCGACTTCGGACTGCGCGCGAGATGACGCTCGAGCGGCGCGCGCGCCTCGTTCGGTTTGCCGTTTCGCAGCAGGAGCGACGCGCGATAAAAATCTTGATCGACCTCGGGCTCGTCGGGCCACGGCTCCGACGCCGCTGCGAGCGCTTCTGCATATTGCCCGCGAAAAAGATGCTGTAGACAACGCATATAATTGATGTGCGCGTCGGAAAAACCGCGCTCGCGATAGAGCGCGGCGAGCTTCGGGATCTCATATTTCTCGAGGATGATTTTGGTCTCTTCGCGATTGCGACGATGATTTTTGCTCAGCGAGGATTCTCTGATGCGATACGAAAGACCGATGCCCGGCGAGCGCGCGAAGGTCATGCCCGCGTAGGAACATTTGAGCCACATGTCATAATCGTTCGAGCCCTTCATCCTGATGTCATACTTGGCGGTTTTGAAGCAGCGCTTGTGGATGAGCGGGTGCGCCAGCATCGCGTTGCGTTCGAATAGACGCGTGAAATGGCGCTCGGCGGCGATGCGGTCGGGGACGCGCAACGTGCCGGGCAGCGGCGCGCCCGCTTCGTCGATCATACGATACGAATCGATCGTGATGTCGGCGTCGCCTGTGACCGCCGTTTTGAGGAGGCGCTCGACCCGATCGCGATCAAAAATATCGTCGTTGTCGAGCCAGGTGACATAATCGCCTTGCGCGCGGGCGCCGAGATGATTTCGGCCGAAGCCAAGCCCGCAATTTTGCGGCGCGTCGATCAATTGGAGTCGCGGATCGGAAAACGAGCGAACGATCGCGGGACCGCCATCCCTGCTGCCATCGTTATAAACCAGCATTTCGATGTTTTCGTGCGTCTGCGCGAGCGCGCTTTTGAGCGCGGCTGCGATGAAGGGCTCGCCGTTATAAAGACAGATGCCGATCGTGACTTTGCGATCCCGAATGTTCATGCCTGCGCTTCTAGGAAAAGGCCTTGCACTGCAATGAGGCCGTTGGCTTCATCGATTGGTCAGGTCTAAAAGCTAACATGAAGGTAACCTCCTTGGTGAGCTTCTTTACGATTTGTGGAGCGGTCGCCGTTCAAGTCTATTCACAGCCAACAAGACAAGAATTCAGTGCCCGCGGCAAGCGCGTCGCTAGCTTCGACAGGCATGGAGACTGCACCGACCGCGGCCGACGAGGACTCCAACTCAGATTATCCTAGCGATGAAGACTGCGGGCTCTGGAAAGAACTCGCACCGAATACGGATCTCCAAGTTGTGACATGGTTGATCTCTGATCCAAAACATGTTTCCCGATTTGAGCGCTTTGGCTTTTCCGTCACTATTCTGCCTTTGCCGTTTGACCCTGACGAACATGTCATTGCACATCACAATTTTCTGGGTCTCCGCATCAGCCACATGAGATGGAGCCCCGATTCTAAGTTCTTGGTTGCACCGCGCCTATCTTGATCTGTGGGCCATGGCCGATTGCATTGGGCGCTTGGCAAGAGATCCGGCATTCGCTCAGAGGTGTGGTCGTGCTGCACAACAAAAGGTCTCACAGCATTACACCGTGAGACAAGAAGCTCCCCGAATTTTCAAAATAATTGAAAACGAGTTGGCGCGCGCCAATCGTACTAAATAAAGCCTGACCGAGTCGTCGCGACGCAATAAAGCTATCTTTTGGACAGGGCCTACACCGTGATCAAAAAAATCTACGAAGCAGGGTCGCCATGAAGATTCCATTTAATCGACCGCAACGCGTCGGGCGCGAGCTCGAGTACGTCAATGTGGCGGTTGAAGCTGGGCATATCGGCGGCAACGGCGAGTTCACTGCCAGATGTCAGGAGTGGCTCGAGCAAGAACTGGGAGTGAAAAAAGCGCTGCTGACGACGTCGGGCACGGCGGCGCTGGAAATGGCGGCGCTGCTTCTGAACACTAGGCCGGGCGACGAAATCATTATTCCGTCATTCACATTTCCCTCGAGCGCGAATGCGTTCGCGTTGCGCGGCGCCAAGCCCGTCTTCGCCGACATTCGAGCGGACACGCTCAACATTGATGAGACGAAAATCGAGCGGCACATCACTTCGCGGACGAAAGCGATTGTACTAATGCATTACGCCGGTGTCGGTTGCGAGATGGAAGCGATTGTCGATCTTGCGCGAAATCGTTCGATTGCTGTAGTTGAGGACAACGCGCACGGACTGTTTGGCAAATACAAAGGCCGACATCTCGGAACGTTCGGCTGCATGTCGGCGCAGAGCTTTCACGAAACGAAAAACTTCACCTGCGGCGAAGGCGGCGCGTTGTTGATGAACGATGAAAAGTTCAGCGCTCGCGCCGAAATTATCCGTGAAAAAGGAACAAATTGCGCGCGCTTTCATCGCGGCGAAGTCGATAAATACACGTGGGTTGATTTGGGATCGAGCTACGCTCCATCAGAGATTTTGGCTGCATTCCTGATGGCGCAATTGGAGGCGTACAAAGAAATTCAGAACGAACGCGAGCGGGTTTGGAAATATTACGCCGGGCATCTGCGCGAGTGGGCACGGCGCAACGAAGTACAGATGCCAAGCGCGCCAGCTCACGTCCAGCATCCTCATCACATTTTCTTCATCTTGCTGAGAACCGCCGAGCAGCGAGCGCGATTGATCGCGCATTTGGAAAAGGCGGACGTGCAAAGCGCGTTTCATTATATGCCACTTCATCTTTCAAAAATGGGCCGCGCATTCGGCGGCAAAGAAGGAGATTGCCCGGTGAGTGAAAGTGTAAGTGAGCGTCTACTGCGGTTGCCGTTCTACAATCACCTACTGAATCCGGAACTGGAGCAAGTGGTCGCCGCCGTGGAAAAATTTCGAGCGTGAATGCTTGTCGATGCAGCTGACTTACAAAACCGCCTTCTACGCCCTGGTGAACCGCGTCTTGCATTGACATTGGAACCGTTCAGCAGTTGATGGGACACAAACACGTCGAGACCACAATGATCTATACCCATGTCTCTAAAGAAGCCCGGGATCGAAGTGAAGAGTCCGTTAGATCATCAAAACTGACCAAGATGTGGTCATTCTCGCGGTCCTCTTTTTTTTGAGGTCCCACGGAGTGGCAATCCGCTGCAGCACGAGAGGGCAGGGGGATGGTTGCCGTTTAGTTGCCAAATCCTTTAGTGCTGGAGCGCTGTGATCTAGTCGACAAGCACGCATTCTTGCACGTCGTCGAGCGTCTCGTTCGCAACAAGGGCAGAGCAATTATGCTCACTTGATCTGAAGCGATCAGAGTCGATCACACGAGGGAAAATGGCCGAATCGGCGCGATCTCACCTTTTCTCAAATGCCCCCAAATTTTGTCATGAGTGTACAAAATCGGTGGACAAAGGTGTCGCTGCTTTTTTCAGCGCAAAATCAGACGCTTCGCAAGAGGATGGGGTTCGAGCCCTGTAGGCTCCGAGGTTTTTGTATTACAAAAACTATTGATTAGGCCGTGACGAGCGCAGCAACCTCATTTGGCTGATGCCGCTTTCTTTGCGCACTGCCAGAATTCTTCCGCCGCCGGACTGAGGCGTCCTTTTCGCGCGACGACGCCAACCGAAAATGGTTTCGGCTCAGGAGTTAGGCGCAAAAACTTTACTCGGTTTCCGAAACTGTAACCAAAGTCTACCGCAACGGCGATGCCGCTCCCCGCTTCGACGGCCGACATGACGCCGGACATGCTGTCGTGTTCCTCGATGACGCGCGGCTTCTGTTTTACCTTCGAAAAGATGATCGAGAGTAAATCATAGTAATTCGGATAGTCTTCGCGGGTGAGGGCAATCAAGGGTTCGGCCGCGACCTCGGTAAGCGGAATCGCGCGACGTCGGGCAAACGCATGTTGCGGAGCGACCGCAACGCAAACGCGTTGGCGAGCCAACTCCTCAAACCGCACATCGCGCAGCGCACTAGCCTTAGGGGAACGAGTTATCAATCCGATTTGAAGCCGGCCATCGCGGACGCCATCGAGAATGGTTTTGCTGCTCCAATCGTGCAATCTGACGTGCACCTTTGGCATCGCCCTTTGAAATCCCCGTAAGGTTTTCGGCAGAATTTCGGCGAATGGCGTCGGTGAGTAGCCGACGTGCAGGTCGGTCTCATCCGCAGTGGCTACCGCTCGCGCCTTTTTCACGCCTTCGTCAGCTCGTTGCAAGACCGCGCGAGCTTCGTTCAAGAACGTGCGACCGGCCTCTGTTAGGCTGACCGATTTCGCCGTGCGTTTGAGCAGAAGGAAACCGAGCTCATTTTCAAGATCGCGAATCTGCGCACTCAGGGCTGGCTGCGAGACATGAAGCCTTAACGCCGCGCGCGAGACGTTTTCCATCTCCGCAACGCCAACGAAGTACCGCAGATGCCTGAGTTCCATCGGACGCTAGCAAGCATCGGTCTAACCAATACTCAGGCAAGAAACAATGTCTTTCACAATGGCGTGCTGGTCGGCCGATCGTTGTTCAGAAAAGAAAGGAACCTATGACCAGAACCCTTGAAGCCACAGAAATGAAACAAGTCATGCTGCCGAATTTCAACAAAGTAGTGGTAGTCACCGGAGCCAGCAGCGGAATCGGGGAAAGCACGGCAAAACTCCTGGCCCGATACGGAGCGAAGGTCGTATTAGGAGCGCGGCGTAAGGACCGGCTCGACGCAGCCGTGAAAGAAATTTCCGGCGCAGGTGGTAAGGCCATTGGTGTCGCTGTTGACGTAACGAAGCGTGCTGAAGTGGAAAGACTCATCAAAGCGGCGGTCGACAGTTTTGGGCGAGTCGACGTGATCGTAAATAACGCCGGAATTATGTCCATCGCGCCGATCGATGCTCTCAAAGTCGAAGAATGGGACCGGATGATCGATGTGAACCTCAAGGGCATGTTGCACGGAGTAGCCGCGGTGCTGCCAATCATGCAAGACCAAAAGCAGGGGCACATCATCAACCTCGCTTCCGTTTTCGGGATCAAAGTGTTTGCGCCCGGCGGGACTGTTTACTGCGCCACGAAGTCGGCCGTGCGCGCCTTGACTGAAGGGCTCCGGATGGAGCTGCACTCCAAAAATATCCGCTGCACAATGATCTCGCCTGGTGCGGTGGCTACAGAACTTCCGGAAGCCAGCTCGGATGAAGCGACCAGACAGAATCTGCGCGAATTTTACAAATCGGTCATGGCTATTCCGGCCGAGTCAATCGCGAATGCGATCGCTTACGCAATCGAGCAACCGGCGGATGTGGAAATCGATGAAATCGTTATCCGGCCCACCGGCCAGGATTTCTAAGGCTACCCATGAATATGACCACAACTATCAAACGCATCGTAACGCATTGGGCACTTCCCGCTTTCGTGTTGATCGCAGGCGGATTCATCTGCGACGGACTAACAGAAGTCGGACATCATGCCTTTCTCATCGCAGGCGGTGTTGCGCTGGGCATCGGAATTGGAAGGGAGAGCCGCTAACCCAGCCGCGAAATTTTCAGAAACGTGGACTTACAACTCAAGAAATAAGGGTAGCAACCAATCCAACAACCATGAAACACATCACATTATTATTAAGAGGAATCGTCAGAACCCATGTAGTTCCATTGCTCATCTTTACGGTCGCGATCATACCGTTATTAGCCAATGACCAACCAGCCGCAGCGCCAACTGTAAAAAATGTCGTGCTGGTGCACGGTGCCTTTGCGGACGGATCGAGCTGGGCCAAAGTCATCCCTCTACTTGAAGCGAAGGGTCTGCATGTTGTTGCCGTGCAGAATCCACTTTCTTCGCTGGCGGATGACGTCGCGGCAACCAAGCGGGCGATTGCGAATCAGGATGGCCCGGTAATTCTGGTCGGCCATTCCTGGGCTGGCATGGTGATTAGCGAGGCCGGGAATGATCCAAAGGTTGCCGGACTTGTTTACGTCGCGGCGATTGTGCCCGACGAGAATCAGTCAGCCAACGACGTGCTCAAGCCCTATTCGCCGCCTCCTGGTCTTACCGAAGCGAAGCCGGATGCTGCTGGATTCCTTTCACTCACCCGCAAAGGAATAGACGAGGACTTCGTTCCTGATGTTCCTGCGGCCGAAAGAGCCATCGTCTATGCAACTCAGGGTACGTGGAATTCGGAGTGTCTCGGCGCCAAGGTCTCAACCCCGGCTTGGAAGACAAAACCGTCGTGGTTCATAGCCGTTAATGACCGGATGCTCTCTCCCGAATACGAGCAGGCAATCGCAAAACATATCCACGCTACGACGACAACTCTCGCTGCCGGCCATGTTCCAATGCTGTCGAAGCCGAAGGACGTAGCTGCGGTAATTATCGACGCCGCCAACAAAGCGGGCCGGCAATGATCGTCACTGGCCATCACTTCGAATGAATCAACGTCATCAAGTAATCCAACCAAGGAAAGTCAAAATGTCTAAAAAAACTGATCTCACCGCAACAAACAGGCAGATATATCTCACGCCGCGCTCACCCCAGTACTGGCGCATAACGATCAACCGTCCGCCGCTAAACATCTTTGGCCCGGACACAATTCCACAGCTCAATGAAGTCATCACCGCGATTGAAACGGACGAGCAAGTCAAAGTTGTCGTCTTTGACAGTGCAATCGATGGCTTCTTTCTCACTCATTACGATTTCCTCGCGAAGATTGAGGAAACAACCAGTCTCCCGCCGGGACCTATAGGGTTGCAGCCTTTGCCGGACATGTTGGTGCGCTTGAGCCGTGCGCCAGTTGCGTCGATCGCGTTGATTCGTGGACGCGCCACTGGTGTCGGAAGTGAGCTTGCCCTCGCTTGCGATATGCGTTTCGCGAGCCGCGAAAAAGCAATCTTGTCGCATTTTGAAGTTGGCGCCGGGATTGTGCCCGGCGGCGGACCGATGGCGCGGTTGCCGCGTCTGATGGGAAGGGGACGCGCACTGGAAGTATTTCTAGGAGCCGACGACATCCCGGGCGATCTGGCCGAAAAATACGGATACGTTAATCGCTCGTTGCCAGATGCAGAGCTCGACGAGTTTGTCGAAGAATTAGCAAATCGGATCGCATCGTTCGATAAGCGGGCGATCCGCGAGACGAAGCGCTTCGTCGACGTAGCGAGTTTGCCGCCTGATTACGAAATCGCGCCGGAATGGGATGTGTGCATTGCCTCGATCATGCGACAGCCTGCGCAAACGAGGATCAAGAAGTTGTTGGAACAGGGCTTTCACAAGCCGGGCGATGTAGAAACCCGCTTGGGGCATTACGTCGGCCAGGTCGGTCGCTAGCGGCCTAACAAAAAGGAAATCCAAATGTCACACCACGCTTCGGGACCCAACTTTGATTTTCCGCGCAGAGACGCCCGATTGGACATGACCGATCTCTACGCGTTCACCAAGCCGGGCGATCCGGACAAATCAATACTTATCCTCAATGTGCATCCCTCTTTCAGATTGGACTCGCCGGAGCCGACAACGAGTGAGCCCTTCAAACCGGGAGCGCTGTACGAATTCAAGATCGACACAAACGGCGACGCCGTTGCCGATATCTGTTACAGTGCGCAGTTCGCATCTTCCAAAAACGGAAAGCAGACTGCGACAGTTCGTCGTACTCAGGGCGCGCGAGCCGTCGGAGTGTGCAACGACGGCGAAGTAATCATCGAGAACGCGCCGGTCTCAGTCGGGCGCGAGGCTCTGGTAGCGAAAGCCGGCGACTACCGTTTCTTCTTCGGTTGGCGCAGCGATTCTTTCTTTTTCGACGTAGAAGGCAATTTCAATCACATGCAGTTCACAGGGGACGATTTCTTCCTGGACAAAAATGTTTGCAGCATCGTGATCGAATTGCCCAATTCGGCCTTCGGGGGCAATAAGATAGGAGTCTGGACGCGCACAGTGGACAAGACTCGCGACGGCTGGATCCAGGCAGACAGAGGTGGAAGACCATTGCAGGCTGTCTTTCTGCCCGGAGAAAAAAAAGAGGAATACCTCCTCGGCGAGCCGGCCACTGATGACCGCTTTGTCGGTGTGTTCGCGCACGAATTGGAACACTCGGGTGGCTACACGCCGGAGGAGGCAAAGAACGTCGCGAGAATGTTGTTGCCGGACATTCTTTCCTACGATCCTAGCAAGCCGGTTTGCTACCCGCACAATGGCCGGACACTAACCGACGACGTTGCTGATCGTTTCTTCTCTTTGTACGCAAACAACAACGTCACGGATGAGGTCGGCCCGCACGACGATTTGTTAGGCGCGTTTCCGTACCTCGGACCGCCGCACAATGTGGTGAAACAATTGCAAGGAGGAATCTATGTCAGCAGTGAAGCTAGATGATGCGCGGCGCGTGATCAGCGCGGCGGAGAAGAAAGCCAGGGAAATTGGGCAGCCAATGAATATCGCGGTGGCTGACGAAGGCGGAAACATAGTCGCCCACATTCGTATGGATAACGCCTGGATTGGCAGCATTGATATCTCTATGAAGAAGGCTTACACCTCGCGCGCGTTCGATATCGAAACCATAGATTTGGCAAAGCATTCACAGTCAGGAGGCCAGTTCTTTGGCATTCATGCGTCAAACGATGGCAAGATCATGATTTTCGCGGGCGGCATCCCGCTCAAGCGTGAGGACAAAGTAGTAGGAGCAATTGGTGTCAGCGGTGGTAGCGGCGATCAAGACCATGCGGTCGCGACAGCTGGCGCAGCTGTATTTTAATGATGTCACGATGGACGGACACAGGAGGAGTTATGACGATAACGAAAATCCAAAATGCTGGCCCGGTACGGGCGGGTGGCTTGGCTACCATCCAAACAACCTGTTTCCTGTCTTTTGTTTGCGGCGTTGCACTCATGATCGCGTTTAACACATTCGCGGGATCTAACCAGCCACAGCACGTTTACGAGCTGCGCATGTATCACGTTCATGAGGGCGAAGCGGATGCGCTCAGCAATCGCTTTGGCGATCACACCGATGCGATTTTCAGGAAACACAATATGAAAAGCATTGGTTATTGGGTGCCAGAAGACGCGCCGGATTCGCAAAAGCTATTCATTTACATCCTCGAGCACTCTAGTCGCGGGGAAGCCGAGAAGAACTGGGCTGCTTTTCAGGCCGACCCCGAATGGCAAAAGGTTAAGGCGGAATCCGAGGCGAACGGACCGCTTGTAGATCGCATCGATCGCTACTTCATGAATCCGACCAGTTTCTCGGCCTTGAAATGAGTGGGATCGGCCAACTAAGTGAACAGTCGATAACGTAAGAAATCGGCGGGTTTTGCGCCCGGCATTCCCGGCAATGTCAAAAAGGTTCGGACCCCTCGCCTCAGGGGCTCGACGCAGGAGAAATTGCCTTCGGAGATTTTCCGTTTCGAATACAGAAAAGCCGCAAATGACAAAAAGGTACCGGACCCCGTAGGCTCCGGGTTTTTGTATTACATTAATTCGCTCGGATCGCACTGGTTCGTTAGGCAAAAGCAGGGGTTCGCACTAAATCTGACCAGAATAATTCGCAGAGGGCGCTCGGCCGCCAACTACGATGACGAATCTTCGAGCGATACAGAAGAACTACTACCCGCTGCGGTTTGTCAGATCTGCTCGGTATCTGTTGATTAGGTCGTCCTGGTCTTTGATCTGGCGTCCGAGCGTTTTCTTTTCTTCGGGACCGAAGGCGTTGCGCAGCTCGCGGCCGCGGGGATCAACGTACTCACAATCGATAGCCGCGGACACGACGAGAGCGGCGGCGCTGAGAGTTCCTAAAGCGTTCTCCCGACGAATAACAGAATCGTGCGCCGATGGTACTATTATCGTGATAATAATGAACTTGTGGAACTGTCGGTTCTCCGTCACAAGAGAAAATGAGTAAAACTATTGTCTTATCCATGTGTCTCGCGGCTTCCTCACTTTCGCTTGATGCACGTGCCCAGGATACACTTACCCGGGATGCACTTGCCCAGAATGACCGCCAGTATACTGACGGCCCGGTCACTGAGGTGAACTACATACAAGTAGAGTACGGGCGTTTTCCAGAGTACATCGCTTGGCTAAATTCGACATGGAAGCCGACCATGGAAGCGATGAAGAAAGCTGGGTTAATCATCGATTACAAGGTCTTCCAGGCCAGTCCAAAATCACCGGATCAGCCCAATATATTTTTATATCTCACCTTTAAAAACATGGCGGCTTATGGTGGGAACATCGGCGATAAAGGCATCGAGGGAGAATATGTGGCCAGGAAGG
>DASZGW010000006.1:0-2302 GCA_035938475.1 Candidatus Udaeobacter sp. | reverse complement strand
CTAACGAAATATGAAACCTCTCGGCAACACACTTGCCTTGGTGGCGACTGTTCTCGCCACCTCCGCCATTACTAAAGCACAGGACCCATTACCTTCGTGGAATGACGGCAAGGCCAAGCAATCGATTACCGAATTCGTCAGCAAAGTAACAAAGGAAGGCTCGGCCGTTTTGTTCCGCCTAACGAGCGGATCGCGACCTTTGACAATGACGGCACACTCTGGTACGAGCAACCGATGTATTTTCAATTCTTCTTCGCACTCGATCGGGTGAAGGCGCTCGCGCCCCAACGTCCGGAATGGAAAACCAAGGAGGTCCGTCGTCAGCATGAAGGACGATTGGAAAACCATTTTTCCGCCGGCGACTCAGTAATAGACGCGTGGGACTAAAGGTCCCATAGTCCTCAGTTCGATTTTTTTGGATCATCCGGCGACGCGAATTCAACCAATCGCATTCCGACCAATATGAAAACAAGACTTATCCCTGGCATGCTCGTCTGCGCACTCGCAGCGCTAAGCTCACTGCTTTCGACTCGTGCAGCGGAGCACACGAAAGGCCGCGAAGTCGAACCATTCACACGTGCACTGAAGCCGGGCGAGTATGTCTGGCATCCCGAGGTTTCGCCGGCCGGTCCGGTTGTTGTACTCGTTAGTTTACCTGATCAGATCATGTACGTTTATCGGAACGGCGTTCGCATTGGCCGTTCGACGGTGAGCACCGGTAAGCAAGGCAAACGTACTCCCACTGGCGTCTTCACGGTCCTGCAGAAAAAGGTGGACCACGAATCGAGCATCTACAAAGGCGCAAAGATGCCCAATATGCAACGACTGACCTGGAGCGGCATCGCCATGCACGCAGGAAATTTGCCAGGTTATCCCGCATCAGCCGGATGCGTGCGGATGCCAGTGGATTTTGCCGCTAAACTTTACACGGTTACAACGCTAGGCAGCACGGTGATCATCGCCGACAACAATTCCGCGCCCTCTCAGACAACGAATCCCGGTCTATTGTTCTCGGCACAGGCGAGTGCGAGTGGCGGCGCTGTTTGGACGCCTGAAAAATCGCCAAAGGGGCCGGTGTCAATTATTGTCAGCGCTCCGGATGGTGCGGCGTATGTCTACCGCAACGGAATCGAAATTGGGCGATCGCCAATTGGAGGAATTGGGCGTTTGTCCGGGACCCATGTGTATTCAGCGCTGTCATCAGTCGATGCGAGCGGGCGACGGGATTGGATAACGACCGCGAGCACAGGTGGCCGCAGTCCAAATCTAAAGGAGCTCACGAAACGCGCCGCGATTCCGCCCGATTTTCTGGCGAACGTTCGCGCGCTCATCACTCCGGGCACCACGCTCGTGCTCACCGATGCGCCGGTGAATCCGCAGACGCACAGCGGTCGTGGCTTCAACATCCTAACGACCGACTAACCTGAAAGAGATGCGGGGAAGATGGGACTAAGGTCCCATAGGCGCCATTGACCTGTTTGTTCATGCTGCCTGATGCGCGACCCCACGCCGCGTGAATCCATATGGCGGCCGAGATCAAGAAAGAAATCAAACTCGAAATAGGCCACGTTCTGTTCGTCGACATCGTCGGCTCTTCCAAATTGATCTGCTGTTTAACGAAGGTTGTTGGCGGAACCGAGCAAATTCGCACTGTCGATGTGCGAAATATGTGAACTCAAAGAATTTTTTTGCCGAACTGCAACGGCGCAACGTTTACAAAGTTGCCGCCGCATATGCGGTCGTGGCGTGGTTGCTCGTTCAGGTAGCGACTCAACTCTTCTTGGTTTTCGAAGGTCCCCGATGGGCCCTGCGGCTGGTTGTTGCTGCAATTATCGTCGGCTTCCCGATCGCGCTGATCGTCGCATGGGCATTTGAGCTAACGCAGGTAGGTTTGAGGCGCACGGAAACAGCAGATCCCGAGCATCTTCAACCGCGATCTCCGAAAGTGGCGTGGATTTATGTCGTTACTATTGCCGGCTTGCTTTCCGCGGGTGTGTTTTTTCTTGGGCGCTACACAAATTTGAAACAAAGCGCTGGGACCCGCGTACCGGCGAAGTCGATCGCCGTGCTTCCGTTTGAAAACCTGAGCAGTGATAAGGAGAACGCTTATTTCGCCGATGGCATCCAGGATGAGATTTTGACGCGCTTGTCGAAGATTGCAGATCTGAAGGTGATCTCGCGCACATCAACGCAGCATTACAAGAGTGCGCCGGAAAATCTGCCTGAAATCGCCAGGCAGCTTGGTGTCGCCCACGTCCTGGAAGGAAGCGTGCAGAAGAACGGCGATGCTGTGCGAGTCAAC
>DASZGW010000005.1:0-14748 GCA_035938475.1 Candidatus Udaeobacter sp. | reverse complement strand
TCGCGCCTTTGCCCTGTACGAGGTTCTCCTTGGCATCACGATTTTCGCGCTCGGCGTCATCGCGCTTGGACGCGCGGTCGAGAATTGCCTCAATGCGAGCACGATCAACGCCGAAGAAGGCGTGGTGCGACAGATTTTGTCAAATCACATGGCAGAAATTCAGGCCACACAAGGTGTTCCTGATGATTCCAAGGAATTCAAGATCGACAGCAATTACGGAGCCGTAAAGGTTGTCCAAAAGACCGCGGTAGCCGAACTGACAGAACCAGATAATACACTTCTGAGCGGAATCTACCTTGTCACGTTAACTGCTCAATGGCAGCAGGGCGGTGTTCCCCAGTCAAAACAGGTTCAGTTTTATGTTTACCGTCCAGGGTAAGAGGGAATCTCTTCGCATCGGTGGTTTCACGTTGCTCGAAATCATGCTCGCGGTCGGGATCCTCGGGCTGATGTCGCTGGCGATTTTTCGTTTTGTGCAAGCGAACATGACTGCGCTGCGTCTGTCGTCCGATATAGCCGCGAGGGATTCGCAGTACGACGGGCTGCGCGATTTTCTGACAGCAGAGTGGCAAAGCTTGAGCCCACAGCGCGCTAGACTCACTGGAGAACCGTTTAAGATAAACGATCGCGAGCGCGATGTGATAGGATGGTTTTGTAGCTCTGGACCTGGGCTGCTTACCCGCTACGCACCGGGCGACTTTAAGGTTGTGCTACGGTTGCAACCCGAAAACGAAAAGAGCGATCGGCTTGATCTCGGGCTTTTGCGAAAACCGAAGAACGATACCGCGGAGGGACACGAGACGTGGGTGCCATTAATTAAAAATGTGAGCAGTCTCCAGATCAGTTATTTCAATCCGAGATTCGGCACGAACCCTTGGGTGAATCGGTGGCCCGGGGCTTCGTTGCCGTCGCTGATCAAGATAACCGTTGGACGCACTGATGCATCAACGCCTTGGGAAGCAATCATTCCGCTTACCCGAACGCCACTCAAGAATCCGTGAAGAAGCTTTCTTTAAATTCGAAACTGCGCAGCGGGGCGGCCCTTATGCTTGCGCTTTGGGCGCTTTTTTTGCTCAGCGCTATGATCATTTCATGGGCGCTCGACATTAATTCGCGCCTTGTGGTTTCCGGGAATGCAAGCCGCGTTTTGGATGCCGAAGCGATGGCGTCTTCGGGCGCGGAGGTTGCCTTGACCCGGGAGATCTCGCCAAGTTCACCAAACTTGCACAGGCAAATGGGCAGCAGGCAAAGTTATGACGTCCAGATGACTGGCGAGTGTGGCCGTCTAAATTTGAATTTCCTTATTCAAGGGGAAGACCCGACAAAGCTGGCAATTTTACGCCAATATCTCACGCTGAAAGGCGTAGAGTTAAACGACCTCGATACGATGATGGATTCCCTGCTCGATTGGGTATCGCCTGGTAAGGGGATTCACCACTTAAACGCATGCCCGGAGACCGACGATTACCGTCCGCCACACTCTGGTCAGTTGTTTTCCCTGGACGAACTCAAGGAAATCTGTGGCTGGGCGAATTTCACCTCGAAGCCTGGTTGGGACGAAGATTTTGCGATAATCCCGAGCCCCTGTACCCAAATTGATCTTGCCTGGGCATCGCGCGACGTTTTGCGCACTTTGGGGATAGGAGACGATCGGGTCGATCGCTTCCTTCAACTACGGCAAGGCCCGGACGGAATCGATGGGACGGCTGATGACTATCAATTCGGCGGTACCGCTCAGGGGACAGCGTCCAGCGCTTTAGTCGGGGGCTCGCTACCACCAGAGGTTCTAGCTACGCTTGGTCTTAACCAGCAGCAGCCTCAGCAGCAACTCCCAGGCACTACTACATCCATTGCAAACCTGCTTACATTTAAAGGTCCGATCTTCCGCGTTGTGAGCGTGGGAAAATCAGGTGACGTTAGCCGCTCCGTGCAGATGATTGTGTCAAAGCAAACAGGAATTAATGGTGCTCAGGTGATGAGTTGGAAAGAGCTTTGATAACGAGACAGCGATGCCATCCATTTTCATAATTCCCACCGCGCACGGATGGAATTTTCTGCGTTCATCCACCGTTGCATCGCCGCGAGAAGCGGCTGCGAGCAGTGCTGGCCAGAACGGCTCGTGGAACGTGCGTAAGCTGCAGACGCTGGGGGAAGCTGTGCCGTTGCTTTCAGCAACCGACGATTTTGTCCTCGGGTTGCCTATTGCTGCCGTGCTCGCCCAGCGATTTCGCCTGCCAAGTGTCGATCCGGCAGAATTTCCGGAAATGATTCGGATCCAGATCGAGAAGATGTTGCCGTTCTCGGCCGAAGACCTGACTACGGATTTCGAAGTGATCGAGCAAGACGAAAACGAAAGTGTGGTCTCTGCCGTGGCGATCAGAAATGAACAGCTTGCCGAGATTGCCGCTCCCCTGCTCGATCGCGGTTTTATCCCGCGGCAAGTCACTGTTTATGCAGCGCAGCGCGCCAGTACGTATGCGCCAAAGGGAAATGCGCTCCTCATTTATCCTGAAGGCGAGACGCTGGTTTACGCCATGACGGAAAACGGCAAACTGAGCCTTGCGCGAGTGTTTGAAAATGGCAACGGGGAACAACTGCAACTTGAGTTGCCGCAGTTGCGAATGAGTGCCGAACTACAAGGCATCAATGCTTCCTTTCCAAATGTTCTGTTGGATGAAAGCTGCTACCAGATGCGGGAGACTGTGGAGGGAATCCTCGCCAGCCCTACGGAGATAGTCGGGGTCGAACTGCCACCCGCCTCAGTTAAACTGAATCTGCTACCAGAAAGCTGGCGCCGCCGTCGCTCACAATCGATCAGGCAGGCAGAATGGCGAAAGCGGCTCTTATGGATAGGTGGCGCTTACGTTGCGCTTCTCTTTCTTTTGCTCGCTTATCTGGGCCTGCTCCGATTTCAAATAGGACGGCTTGACGGGCGCATTGCACACGATGCTCCCGGGACGCAGTTCGTCCGCGCCACGGAAGAGAACTGGAAGGCACTGGATCCGGCGATCGACGCGCGCTATTACCCGGTCGAAATTCTGCTACATCTTTTCGAAAGCCTGCCATCGCCAGAGGTGCGGGTTACGGCGTACAACCAGTCGGCGCGCCAAGTTTCGGTCGATGGCGAGGCAAATACAGCTGCTCTCGCTTATCAGTTCATCGAAAAGATAAAAAAGAATCCGGATTTGCGAGTCTTTCAATTTGACATGGCTGCGCCTCGTATTCTGCCAAATGACCATGCGCAGTTCCGATTGGAGGGGAAGCCACGATGATACCGGCATGGTACCAGCGAATGAATCCGCGCGAGCGCGTGCTCGCGTGGGTAGCGGCCGGCACGGTGTTTGTGTTACTCAACCTTTTTATTTTGAACTGGATTTTCGGCGCGCTTGCGAGCGCGCAAAAGCAAATGTCCGCGCGCAGGGCAATGTTAGCCGAACAAGCTCTTTACATGAAGGAACGAGACCTCTGGGCGAAACGGGACGAATGGATCCGCCAACACCAACCAACTCTCAAAGATCCAGCAGAAGCTTCCGCGCTGCTCGACCAGTTAAAGGAAATAGCCGGCAAATATAATGTTTTGGTTGAGAATCCCGCGATCGGTTCCGGGGAAACAACGCCATATCACCAGACGGTTTTTGCTTCCATCGAAACGAAGAGTCCCTGGCCGCCGCTGGTTCATTTTCTTTATGATGTGCAGCGACCGGACGCCTTCATCGTGGTTGAAAACGTTAATTTGGCAATTGATGGGAGCGATCCCACGATGATGCGCGGCAAATTTAAAATCGCCCGCTGGTTTGCTCCAGCACAACGAACGAAGTAAACTAACCTCGTCCATTTATGAAATATTCACTTACGGTAATATCAGTCGCTACTCTGCTCGGAGCGATCTGCGCGCGGGCTGAGGATGTTCTGCCACCCCGGTTCGCTTACGATCGTTACTCAAAGATGGTGGATAATTCGCCGTTTGCGATCGCAACGGCAGTGGCAGCGCCTGCGGCCACGCCTGATTTCGCGAAAGACCTTTACGTGGCTAACGCCGCCCGTTCACCTGACGGCGATTTGGTAACGCTCGCTTCGACTTCCGATCACAATTTCAAGAAATACCTTACCACCAAAGCACCTGTCGACGGCTACAGTATCGCCAATATTGAATGGTCGGAGCGCGTGGGTGCGACGAAGGTGACAATTAGCAAGGATGGAAATTTTGCGACAATCACATTTAACCAGGCGCTGTTGCAGCAGTCCCCCTCCAACGCCGCGCTAGCGTCAAGGACGTTCGCGCCACCCACGCCTAACATTTCTACTCCTAACATGACCTCGCCGAAATTACCGGCCGGGTTGCCTGCAGAGGTGCAACAGTTGGTTCCACCTACGCGAGAGCTTCGATCGCCACATTCCCGAGGTTTAATTCAACGGAACCCAAGAGGGGCGTCGAAGGGGCCCGGTGCCAAGAATTGAAGCGGACTCGGTCGCTGGATTAACCGCCGCCCCAATCGTCGTCTGCAGTGTCAGCCTGCCGATCCGGCCCGGCGGAATACAAGTCGTAGCCGCTCGGGTTTTTTAGACCGGGGCAGCGATAAATGTAGTCGTTTCCCCACGGATCTTTTGGCATCTCTTTGAATAGCTGATACCACCGGGCGGGTCTGGGATCCTTGTCCGGCTGGGTCACCAACGCCTGCAGGCCTTGCTCGGTTGTTGGATAAAAGCCGTTCATGCTTTCATACAGTTGCAATTGCGTTTTGATCGCCTGGACGTCGGCTTGAACCCGCATCGCTTTTGCGATGGCAGTGGTGTTGCCAAGTTTTGAAATCGCCACTCCCAATATGATCACGATAATGCTCACTACGAGCATGATCTCAAGCAGCGTGAAGCCCTGTTGTTTTCTTTTCATTCTTACCTCGATAAAGGAGTCACCCCTCCCATTCTGTGCGCGGTAACACTACCTTGCTCTTCAAGAATTTCTAGTGCCCGGTGCGCAATAGATAATCCGACTTGTCCCAGATATACTTTAATTGAATCTGCGTGGCCCGTATTGCTGAAGCTCCTGTGTCAGCGCCGTTCACAACGACCAAATCGTTCGTGCCCCCCTTTAGGCTCGCGGCCGGGACAATTTTCTGAGCGCGCATCCATCCGGTGTAGTTGAAATGCATCTGCGTGGAGAGCGGTTGTACTTCGCCTCTGTAGGCCGGATCAGCGAGGTCTGGCAGCGTCAGGGAAGCAGGCCCGATATCCTGGCCGTTAAGATAAATTTCCGGTGGAGCGTCGATGCGTGGGTTGGCGATTTCGAAAGTCAATAGCGCCGTCAGCGGTAGCGCTTCGATTGGAAATTGAAATGCAGCGCCCTCCTGGTTTTGTGCGTCAATCCGGATTGCCTCTGCCGAGAGCGTTGCGGTCACGGTTCCAAAATTCTCAAGGTCGTCAGGTGGCGGGTGCAGTGACGGTACCGATGAGAAAGGTTCGGGAATCACATCCCGATGTTCTGTGTTCACAGGATGCACGACTTCACTGCTCGTCATCCAATCGAGATACGCTGCGCGCACGGTTTTTCCGTCGCCCGGCACTTCGATATCGATGGAAGACGCGCCGGTCATGGGAATGAGCACCGAATCAGAGCTCGGCAGATTCATTCCCGCACCAAGCGTGCCAGAGCGCAAAACGTGTGTGCCGGATTCGTCCCAGGCTATTAACTCAGGCTGTTGATCTGGCTTGTCATCGAAGAATAGGCGGAAAAAAAGAACCTGATAGTCAGGGCTCGGTTGCCTCACGCGAATGCGAAAGACGCTTTTGACCATGGGAGCCATTTCTGTCGTTTCAGTTGGCAGGAGGGTCAGTGCTTCAACCCATGCCGGGGCGTTCTGTGCCTTTGAATTTTGAGGCGCGTTTTGGCGCAAATCGAGCCATGCGCTCTCTGGGACTGGCTGTTGCGTCGCGTTGGTAGAAGCCGGAGCGGGGAGAGCATCCGTCAACGCCTCCTGCGCGCTGATACGGCAAATCGCGGCGAACAATATCGCAAAGACGGCGCGAAGTAACATTGAGCGGGCGAGATTATCCGAGCACACGCTCGATTGCAAGCTTTCAGTTTTAGTGCGGCCTGATTTGCAGACTGTGTGTCATCTCGAATACGGCCGACAGAATGCTGAAAACAACCAGACCGACCACAACGGCGATCACAACGATGATAACCGGCGGAATCAATTGCGAAATCAGGTCAACCGTTTTGTCGAGTTCGCGCTCATAAACGTCGGCGATGGCCTGCATGGTATCAGCGAAATGTCCCGTTTGTTCTCCCACCGACATCATATCGGTGAACAAATCAGGGAACAATTTTTGCGCTTGCAAGGCGGCCGAGAGCGTCGCGCCATCGATGACCGCTTTGCGCACATCGCCGAGCTTTAGTTCGAGAAACCGGTTCCCCGCAATTTCAGTTACCAGATCGAGTGAACGAAGCAGGGGTATTCCATTCTCCATCAAAGTTCCGAGTGTGCGCGAGAATTGCGCGTAGTAACGGTGCCGAATGACGCGCCCGTATCCCGGAATCATCAGACGGAAACGATCCCATCCAATCCGCCCTTCGTCAGTGCGAACGAGTGCGCGGAAACCAACGATTGCGCTGATTGCTGCCAGCACGCCGACCCACCAATACCCCGTGATCGCATGATGAATTTGCATCAGAATCCGCGTGGGCAATGGGAGCGCTCCGCCAGTCTGTGCCATGAATCCGGACAACTGCGGCACCATGAACGTTATAAAAATCGTAATGAGAGCGGCGCCAGCCAGCGCGAGAAATGCCGGATAGATCAATGCCTGTTGCACGCGGTCTCGCAGCTCCTTTGCCTGCATCAAATGTTTGACCAGCCTGAGTAGAATCTGCGGCAGCGCTCCGCTCGCCTCGCCGGCAGCCACCAGGTTTACATAGAGCGGCGGGAAAATTCGCGGCAGCTCACTTAAGGCCTGCGAGAAACTGCGGCCATCGACTAGCGCCTGATGAAGCGCATGCGTCATTTGTTGGACGCGCGGCTGCTTCAAACGTTTTTCCAGAATTGACAGCCCTTCGTCGAGCGTCATGCCCGCCTGGAGTAAATGAGCGAGCTGCTCGGTGAAAACGAGCAACTGACCGTGCGGGATCTTCAGATTCTGCGTGGGCGACGCGGATCGTGCAGTATCGCGTGGTGCTGTCTTGGGTTCGGGCCCCACCAAGTCGATCCGGACGGGAATACATTTTTGTAATTCAATTTGTCGGATGGCGACTGCTCGATCTGCGCAATCAAGTACGCCCTCAACCAGGCTGCCCTGCGCGTCGCGAGCGCGATATGCAAACTGTGGCATCGGCGTGGAAATTAGTCGGAAACCGGAGATCGCAAACTAGAATCTGGCCTCGCGACGTGAATCATCAAAAAGTTACGAGGCTAAAAAGATCGTTTCGAAGCATGTAAGCTTTTAACCAGCTACGAGTCATGTTGGCTGGCCAGTAATTACAGTGAACGCGAGAAAATTTTACTTGCCATGCCGCTTGATCCTGCTAAGAGCGGCGAACATGAAGTGTGTAGCCGTGTCCGTAATCGTCTCCATTGCGTTTGTATCGCAAACATTTGCGGTTTTGCGACCGCTCTTCCCGGCAAAACCGGCGCCACCGTTTGGCGGCGAAGTAATTGCGATTGCAGGCGATTCGATTCGATATTCTCCTGGAGAAGCTTCAACTACGGCGCCGAGATAGAACTGTGTCTGGTCGCAGGACGCGGCTCCCTTGTAACTTGCGAGTAACAGAATGCGCAACTTACAAAGCTGCGCTCCGACGATGAGAGCGCTACGCGACTGCCGCCTTTACGGCATCATTGATCTCAGTTACATCCCGCGAGTGCGGGATTGTAGTCGTATCGCCGAACAAATGGTCACCGGTGGTGTCGATCTCATTCAACTTCGCGGAAAAGGAAAATCGATCGACGAACTGGTCAACCTGGCATCTGAGATTCATGAAATCACGGCCCCATCCAGTACACCACTGATTGTGAATGATCATGCCGAGATCGCAGCGCGAGTTCCCGTGGAAGGTGTGCACGTTGGACAGGAGGATGATTCAGTTCTTCTTGCGCGCCAAAAAGCTGGAAGAGATTTGATTGTTGGTAAATCGACGCACAACCTGATCCAGGCGCTCGCGGCGCACGGCGAAGGCGCTGATTACATCGGATTTGGTCCGATCTTCGCCACGCCTACAAAACCGGATTACGGGCCAATTGGGCTGAGCGCTATCAGGCAAGTTCATCTCGACGTCGGCGTCCCGATCTTCTGTATTGGCGGGATCAACATCGACAATCTTCAGCAGGTGATCGACGCCGGAGCGAAGCGCGTTGTTATGGTTTCAGCCTTGCTCAAGGCGCACAGCCTTGTTGATTACGCACGCTGCGCAACGGATATGGTCGCGTAGACACCGATATTGCCAATGAAACGATTATTTGGTTCGTCGTTCGTCATTCGTTATTTTAATCATGTCTGTCCTCGTTGTTGGCTCGATTGCAATCGACACAGTTAAGACACCGGTAGAGGAACATTCCGACTTGTTAGGCGGATCCGCGTCCTACGCTGCGTTGGGCGCAAGTTTTTTTTCGCCAGTTCGGTTGGTCGGAATCGTCGGCAATGACTTTCCCGAATCTGAATTTCAGTTTTGGAAATCGCGCAAGATCGACTGCGAAGGTGTGCAGCGCGCGAATGGAAAAACTTTCCGCTGGTCCGGCGAATACTCCTGGGACTTGAATACGCGCGAAACGCGCTCCATTGCGCTGAACGTCTTCGAAGATTTCAAACCGGCGTTGCCGGAGTCGTATCGTGAGACCGATTTCGTCTTGCTAGCCAACATTGCACCGTCGTTGCAATTGCATGTTCTTGAGCAGATGAAGCGCCCCCGTTTTGTCGTCGCTGACACGATGGACCTTTGGATAGAGACAGCGCGACCGGACCTCGATGCGCTGCTTCGGCGGGTGAATCTCCTTATCTTAAACGACAGCGAAGCACGCGAGATCACCAAGCAGACAAGTCTTATCAAGGCGGGGCGTAGTATTCGAAAAATGGGTCCAGATTACGTTGCGATAAAGAAAGGCGAGCACGGCGCCCTGCTTTTTGGCGAAGGCGATCAATTTTTCAACTGCGGTGCCTATCCGCTTGAAGACATTCATGATCCCACCGGGGCAGGGGACACATTCGCCGGCGGTATGGCCGGCTATCTCGCGGGCACCGTGAAAAAAGTGCATTTTAATGACTTACGGCGAGCGATGATCTACGGCAGCGTGCTGGCTAGCTTTTGCGTGGAAGCGTTCAGTCTGGAGCGCTTGCGCACACTCTCGATGGAAGAAATTGCGAAGCGCTACGAGACGTTCAAACTCATGAGCCAGTTCGAGGTGCCGTTGTGAGGACGAGGCCGGAACTGGATTACCGCACATTACTACTTCGCGCTTTGATCGCTACGGCCTTCTCCATCGTCGCCGTATTGATCTGTTATTTTTGGATTGATCGCCCGGTGGCGTTCTTTGTCTATCATCACCATATCAACGAATTCCCGCTCTTTCGATGGCTCACTTATCCACCGCCAGAGGTGCAGAATTGGTCGGCTCTTGTTTTGACGATCTTAATGGTTCGACGAGCGTGGGGATCATTTCTGCGCTGGCAGAAGACGCTGTTTGTCGCGTGTCTCAGCCTGATTGTTGCCGATGATTTCCGCATCTCATTAGGCGACGTTTTCGGTCGCTATTGGCCGGACACCTGGACTCACGATAATCCATCCCTCATCGGCACCGGGACGTACGGTTTCCATCCATTTCAGCGTGGTGATGACGTCGGGAGCTTTCCGTCCGGTCATGCTGCCAGAATCTTGGCCTTTGCTACCGTGTGGCTAATCGCAATGCCCCGCAGTCGAACCGTGCAAGTCGTAGTCATCATTCTCTCGGCTTCGATGCTCGTGAGTCTTGTAGCGATGAATTATCATTTCGTCAGCGACGTGATTGCCGGCAGTGTGTTGGGCGGAATCGTCGCGATCTACGCGGCGTACCTGGCGCGGCTGCAAACGCCTTAATGTCGGATATGATTTCCAGTTGCAGGTTCGCAGCCAGGCGACTTCCCCAACTGCGCTTCAAGACAGGACTCCTTGCTCTTGCAATTGTTTGTGCGGCGCAGGTCGATGTTGGCGCACGCGAGTCTAAAGATTGGATCGTCCTAAAAAATTGCCGCCTGATATCAAATCCGGCGAATGACGGTGACAGTTTTCACGCGAGCGCAGGTGCGAAGGAATACATTTTTCGCCTCTACATGGTTGACGCACCTGAAACGGACGAAATGAATCCGGCGCGCCTCGTTGAACAGGCGAAATACTTTGCGATCACCGTGCCTCAGGCCATCGAAGTAGGTCTGGCAGCCAAAGAGTTCACGCGCGCGAAATTGTCCGAGCCTTTTACGGTGTTTACACGCATGTCAGATGCGATGGGCCGCAGTAAACTCGAGCGGTTTTACGCGTTTGTGCAGACTAAAGACGGTGATCTCGGCGAGGAGTTGGTTCGCAATGGGCTTGCACGAAACTATGGATTCAAAGCCGTGCCGCCGGGATTAAGAAATTCGCGACTAGAAGTAGAAAAACTTCAACGATTCGAAGACCAAGCACAGCAGGAGAAAATTGGAGGCTGGGGCTTTGATGCCGGGCGATTAAATGTCCACGCTCAAAAGCCAGGACCTTTTGGTGTTTTCGTAGCCGAAAAGATGGCTCGTTCCCAGGCGTCACCTTGGGTGAACTCGTTCTCCCGTAATTCCGCGACGCAAGCATTTCGTTCTTCGGCAACGACTGTCGGTCCGGCCGACCTTAAAAACTCGCATGCAAAAGAAAAAATCGGGCTAGGCAGAATCGACATCAACACCGCGACGCAAAAGGAATTGAAAATGATTCCTGGCGTTGGGCCAGTTATGGCTTCTCGAATCATCGCCGGGCGACCATTTCGAAGCGCCGATGATTTGAAAAAGGTGAACGGAATCGGCGACAAGAAATACGCCAAAATCCGGCCGTATTTTCAGTAGCGCAGGCTGACGACAATTGACCGTTTAATCTGATCGTGCGGCAGCGGGCTTACTGCCCGTCCTGCGCCATCGTCCAAACTCCGAATCGTGGCGTCGCGCCGAAGGTGCATGCATGCGGCCAGGTATGGGCCAAAGCGTCACGAAAGTTTTACAATAGCGTTCCATTTCCTGCATTGCCGCCAACCTTTGATCGGCAACATGCTGCCTACCCCGGAAGATTGTCGTGCCGTTTCTGACTTCATACTCGAAACGCGGCACCCTGCGAATCGTCGCTTATATCCCGCGTCCCCCGTGTCTGGCGTGATCCGCTGCCTCTATCAACTGGCTTAGGAGAGCAAAGAAGGCCGGCGGTTGACCGATGAACAGTCCGTCGGCGATAAAGCCGTTGATCGCGCGCGCAGCGGCGCCATCGGTCTCGGTGGGACGAATGATCGAGCAGATCGGGAACCTACGATTGAGGAAGATTGTCGGCTCGGGCATGATCAGGTTGGTCTGGGTCAGTTCGCCGTCGGCGTTGAGGTCGGGGAAGACCAGACCGTTCGTGGGATCGGTCAGGGGAGGCGCATTGCCGGCTTTGTCGTGCCACGTCTGGAAGTGCATAATCTCGGTGCCGCCGATGCTGAGCAGAATTCGCAGCACCTCGTTGTGGGTGACCCGCTGGGCGAGCGAGGCGTATACGCTGGTGCCAGCCTGCTCGATCCAAGCTTTGCGCTTTCGCCTTCTTCTCTATCAGTCAGGTCCTGTGCGCATCCACTGTGAAAGTGACAGCAGTGTTACTCTTGCGCTGCAACGCACCTCTACAGACCGTTGTCGATGTGGTTGACATGAAAATCATGACCTCACTTCCTCATCAATCAACACAAACCTCAGCTACGAAAGGAGTGTAACAAACATGAAACCTACAACGTCGATGCGCATTCGCGCCTCTCGTTTCCTCACTGATCGATATGCCTACAGAGAACGGCCAGATTATTTGATCGAGCTTGTTGCCTTTGGAATAATCGTATTCACTGCAATTTTGTCGCTGGCTAACGCGCTTTAGTGGGTGTTTTGTGGGCAACATTTAATGGTGACCTGCCACAGCCGCAGTTATTCGGAAAGCCCCCCCGGTACCCTGCGTGGCTATTCTCTCGAACGAGGAAGAAGTGGCTGCTGTGAACCCCGACCTGGTGGTGCGCAACAAAAATGGCGAGATTTACAGTGTGCGCTATGATCAAGTGAACGCGATGTTGCTCAATGAGTTCCTCAAAGAGCATCGCAAAACCGAGAAATTGGCAGCCACGGTCGCGCAACAGCAAAAGCAGATTCAAGCGCTTACAGCGGGCCTGCAGAAAGTGAGCGCAGAACTCGAAACGAGCCGCGCTGCGCCGCAAATGGTCGGCAACGATCAGTAAAGCGGATTACCGCCGCGCAATCGGGATCTCGGAGAAATTCATTCCTCGCGTGCACGCGCGCGCGTGGAAGGGTTCACGTTGAATCAGGATATGTGCCTACGCGATGAGGGCCAGAATTCCTGCAACTCTGCGCTTTTATCGCCGGCTTTTATAGCGCCGATTTAATTCAGCCTCGATGGGCTTGATCTCATCTTGCTGCGGAAGCGCTTGCCCGTGATAAATGTATGCTGGCACCTCATTGCGAGTGCGCGCTAGCGGAGTCATTCCGTAAAGATCGAGGCGGCGTTTCTGAAGCTGGGCAGTGGTCCATTCGGCGGAGGACCTGTTGTAGTAACCGTACACTTCGGCGGTGGTAGAATAACGGCTGTAGGGATAACCGGTTGTTACCGCCGGAGGTGGAGGTTGTTCTATCGACATGAAAATCGTGATCTCATTTTTTCATCAATCAACACGAACCTCAGCTGTGAGGGAGTCTTGTAAATATGAAACGATTATTGCTATTAAATATTTGCCGCTGGCCTCATCGGCTGCGCTAATATTGACAACGGTTTGGATGGGCGCGCTGCACCTCAAAAGTAACGCGGCTGTCACTTTTTGCGGACACACGAAAGTCAGTGACTGAATACCCGTCTAGGATATGGTCCCGATCTCTGCGAATAATAGAACGTCCAACCCACTACCCTGGCCGAGGTGAAATTGCGAACGATGATCTCAACATTTCCATCGGAGACCAGGGTTGATCCCGCCAGCGGTAGCTGATCTTATTCCTCACGGAGCGTTACACATACACACATCACGATGAAAGTTGCAGGAATCAAAGGTTGCTACGAGAAGACCCGCAACGCCATCTCCGAGTGAATCTCCGATGCTGCATAGCACGGAAGGTGAATTCTCCGGTTTGATTGATCTTTAGGAGCGTGGCCGATGTCGAAGAGCGCTGCGAGATTAGCTAAGCAGTAGATCACTTTCCGGGAATATAACTTTGCCAATTCGGTATAAATGGATCGAACGACGCACAACGTTGTTACAAACAAACATATAAACAAACGAATTGAATAACTAACATGAAAACAAAAATCATCAGCAAAATCCTTCTTACCTTAACCTTGGCGTTCGTGCTTGGTAGCACGGTCACACATGTGAATGGTGACACCCAGGGAGACGCCATTTCTCCAATAGGCCCTCCGGATCATTTCCCGGTTGTTGCCATCCATACCGTGAATGCATCCGGAATACCGACTGCATCCGCATTCAATGGGAGCATTGAGGTTGTTACCCGAGGGAAAACCGGCGTATTCGTCTTGAGCGAGACGCCTCAAATCCCGCTCGCTACAACCTTCGTAAACTTCAAGGTCAGCGGCACCGCTATCCCAGGAGTTGATTACGTTCCGCTTCTTTCGCCCGCCGCCATCGGACCATCGCCGACTGCTAACAATCTTACTACGGCAGTCGGGTTTGGAGCAATCCTGGTCAAGACGTTGCCCGATCCCAGAGGATCAGCCGTCCGCCAGGCGTACAGCGTTGTGGTAACTCTGGAACCCGGCCCGGGATATGCCGTAGGCCAACCTAGCAAAGCTGAAATCCTGATTGAGCCTTGACCATGAGTTTTCAACAAGTGGCTGCGCTGCCCCGGGAAGGCTTCGGGGCGGCGCGGCGCCCATGCGCGCTTGCAAAAGGTGACTGCCCAGCTTGAAGCGAGCAAACCTGCGCCGCAAGTGGTCAACAATCCCTAACGAGACAGAGATAAGCCGCGGCAGGGTGTCGTGGCAAACACGCTGAACGTATTCCGTAATGGGGCCAGCCTGCTCGCGAACGCTTTCGGAGTTGGCTTCATCGATTGGTTAGGGCGCATGGATATCATGGCGCAGCTTCTGTAATCTGCGAAATCGCTCATCGTAAAATCGGTCGAGCGGCAGGGATGGACCGGCCAAGCCCAATTAATTTTTCCTTAACACTCAACTCAGGATCGGGCAGCACAGTGACAGCCCGGTCCTAGTACTTATAAGAGATGATCATCTGCTGAGAGTTACTAACCAGGGGGCGAAGCTCGCTACGCACGAATCCTGCGTTGCTGAGCATTCGCTTGAATTCATCATAGGTATATGCGTCATCGATTGGTTAGATCGTGTGGGCGAACTCGGAACTGACTTCCGGGCGTGTGAGAGCATAGATCGTGAGTCCTCCCAAAATCGTGCCGACAGGAATAGCGATACACGAAATACCGGCAAGCACCAACGCGCCGCGTCGCCAGCGCCGTGCTGAAAGGAAAAATGCGAGGCAGAGAAATAGGCCGATGAAAGCGAAG
>DASZGW010000004.1:0-23964 GCA_035938475.1 Candidatus Udaeobacter sp. | reverse complement strand
GCTCAGGTTACCCCATTCGGAAATCTACGGGTCAAAGCGTGTTTGCCGCTGTCCGTAGCTTATCGCAGCTTACCACGTCCTTCATCGCCTATTGGCACCAAGGCATCCATGATGCGCTCTTTGTAGCTTGATCAATCTGTTCCCCCGAATGCTTTCGGGGGAGATTCTTTGATAACTGAAACTCTCTCATCGTCATGCGACGATGCTTGATTTCAGACTCAGCTCTTAAAGTTGTATTTCTTACTACCCTGTATGTAGATGTCAAAGAACCAGCAGTTCACTACATTTTAAGCACAAAAAAAAGCTCAATCTCGTGCCGACAAAAATCACAGCCTGCCCGCCGTGGCGGGTTTCTGTTTTTGTTGCCGGGACAAAATTGAGCCCAATTTGCAGTCCCAAAATGTACGTAGAACGCACTCCAAAATAGTGGAGTCCCGCTTCCAGCGGGACCAGTAGCTTACTCCAAATCGGCGTCGCGTCAATTATATCCATCAAATTTTCGAAATTTTCCGCTACGCCATAATTCCTACTGGTTCAGTGGGTTATATTATGTGTGCGTGCGAAACGGCCCTCAACGCGAGGCGATCTTGTCCGGTTTTGATCACGCCAGTGCTCCCGCAATTCTCATGCTGACTAAATCCAACCCAATAACGAGAACGAACACTCTTTACCTGCGATTATTATCATGGTGCTCTAGTGACGACAACCTTATCGAGCAGGCGGATATGATTTGAATCATAAAGCCGAAATTCATAAGTGGAGCCTGTCCGAATCCAATTTGCAGCCGCCGAACCTTGTTGTGCGGATGCGAACAATAACTCTTGGCGGTTATCGATGGAAACGTAAATCTTTCCAGCGATAACAGTGGCTGCGTTCCACGAAATCATTGTTTTTCCCACTCCATCTCCAGCAGGAACCGGATTTGGGAAAGCGGTAAGAGTGGACGCGGCTTTGGTGACGAAAACGATACCGGGTGTAATAAGCAAATCTTTGAACTTTGATCTGCGCCAGCCGGCTTTGTGACCTATCGCGATGCTGCCAGCCCCTTGTTCGTCCACTAATTCCTTAATGAATCCGACCATCCCGTAAGAATGACAAGGGACAGGAACCTTCATCCGCCTGCTAAGACGCCGCGGTAGCATTGAGCGAAGGCGACGTAGGATCGAAGGCTTGGGATCGAATCTTTTGCCGTCAGAAAAATTATCCAGGTAGCCCGTGCCCCAATCTTCAATCGCATACAACCCGCCTGCTTTTAGATGATGATCGAACAGATGCCAGAACGTCGTTCTGGTCAGCTCGCCGATATGCGAGGCGTCGTCTATGATAATGTCAAATCCGTCCCGAGCGGTTTCACTTGCGACTTTCGACAGAAACTCTTTATCGGCCTGCCTACCCTCGAATACTTGAATAGGTTTTCCAAGCTGAAGGTGTTGCGGCAGTTTTCGATCAATGCCGACGATGGTTCCGCCAGGGAAATAGTCGCGCCATAATTTGAGTGAGCCTCCACGAAATACCCCAATCTCTAGAAGCGTAATCTCTTTGCCGATCCAAGGGACCAGAATTGGGTCATATACTTCCAGATAACGGAGCTTGATCTTGTCGGTGTCATAGACATCCAAATTTAGCTGTTTGCTTCGCATGTCTCGCCGAAAATCCTTAGTTATTGGCAGCCTAGACGAGTCGAGTTTTGACCGAAGGACGCCAGTAAAACTACTTTTGATTCGCTATTTCGCTAGCGTAATGGCGACGGCTTTTTCTCATGAGCGTTTTTGTAGTTCTCTTAGTCAAATCAGACGAAAAATACCCAACCTCGACAGAAAAATAAGGCTAACTAGGGTTCTGATAACCAAGTCGCAGTTATGAAAAAGGCAGGATGCGACCTTTTTGTTGCGCGATCATGGTCTTGCTTGCGTAACGCTGACTTTGTCGAGCAGGCGAGCGTGACTTGAATCATAAAGGCGGAATTCATAAGTGGATCCTGCCTGGATCCAATCGGCCGTAGTGACGCCCTGGCGTCCACGTGCAAAAAGAGACTCTTCTTGTCCGTCGGTGGAGACGTAGACTTTGCCGTCGCCCGCGTCAGCAGTGTTCCACCGAATCGTTGTTGTGCCTACCTTTTCAGAGGCGGGCACAGGATTCGGAAAGGCATTGATTTCGATTATCGCGTTGCTTTGTAGAACGCAGAAGACGCGCTCATCATGATTTGGATCGCCCGGAGTCGAGTTGTGGATATCGCCAATCGTGGTGTATGCCAAAATGCTCCAACCCGTACGATGGATCAGTCGCTTCAACCCAGCATCTGAGAAAATCCAGAAATTCGTGCTGTCATTGTTGCATTCGTCTGGTTCCAGTAAATACGCGACGGGGTACTTTGACAGCGGCAAGCCGTCGGCGGTCTGTCGGGCGATCCGCGTGCTCAGAAAACAACATCTTGTTACGTGCGCAAGTCTTTCCAAGATGTAGAAGGGGTTTTTTAAGTGATAGAGAGCCCCAAGTAAAAAGACGGCATCGTATTTTTCTGCAAAGAGTTGGGATCGCGAGTCCAAATCGATCGAACTGATAGTGACCGATGAGTTTAATGCCTTCTTAAGAATTCGAGCTCCGTCTAACTTATTAAAATTTGTATACTCGTTGTCGAACACGTCTACCGAAAACCCCAGTTCCTCCAGGAAAAATGCGAGATCTCCATCAGCGGCGCCGATGTCGGCAACTCTGCCATACTTGCCTCGACAGAGTTCCAGCAGGTCAAGGTCGACTTTGGTCAGCAGTCGTTCCAACACAGGAACATTTTGCAGTGTGGCATATGGGTACCAAAATGGCTTGGGATGGTAACCCAGCTTCATTTTCCAAAGCTCTTGCTCTTTAGTAAGCGCAAGCTCCCTCAGGGGGGATGTCTTCCCTTGAGCGTTGCTTGATCTCAAGCAGCGCTTGCTAGCCTGTCCGGCAACGAGGGGCGAAGGGTTGGGTTCGACTAAAAATTTGGCGACCGGTTCAGAAATTTTCGAGGCCTGCTGAGACCGGCTAGATGATAGTAGGTTCACAGCCGGGACACTCGTGCAAGGCTGTGGACTCTTACAGACAGATGCTTTCGGGTCTTTTTGTAGGATTAAATCCTACGCTCGAATTTCGCGCTTTGAGAGCAACAGTCTATTTTAGATGAGTCGCATCTTCCCAGCGGATCGCGGCACGAAGAAGCTCACCCAGGGAACTAACGCCGAATTTTTCTTTCGCGCGGGCGCAGTAAGCTTGCACAGTTTTCAAACTCAAATGCAAATCCTCGGCAATCTGCGCGGTGGTGCGTCCCTGGCCAAGGAGCCGAAATATTTCCAGCTCGCGATCGCTTAAACGTTCCACCGGAGAGCTCTCGGTTCCTTTAGGCGATGAGCTAAATCGCCGAGCCATGCTATTAACGACCCTTTCACTGACATAAACGCCGCCCTCCATTACTCTGCGAATGGACGCGAGGACGCTTTTTGTGCTCTCTCGCTTCATGACGTAACCGCGTGCGCCAGCACGCAAGGCGCGTTCGGCATAAAGGGTTTCATCGTGCATGGAAAGCACGATCATGGCGACTAGCGGGAATTGGCTCTCCAGGTTTTTGACCAATTCCAAGCCAGATTCATTCTTCAGTGAAATGTCGACAAGAGCGACATCGGGTCGCGTCTTTGCGAGTCCTGTGATGGCTCCAGCGGAATCCTCCGCTTCGCCGCACACCATCAGATCATTCTGTCCATTGATGAGATTGGCGAGCCCTTCGCGCACCAGTGGATGATCGTCGATAAGAAAAATACGGCTTTTGCGTGCCTCACTTGTCCTAGAAGTTGAATCCATCATATTAATTCCGATCAGTTCCGTCTTGCAGGTTCAATTTACACGTTACGATCGTACCGCGCTGGCCTTTCCGTCGAACATCGAAACTCGCGCCCGCGAGGGATGCCCCATGCCGCATCAATTGCAAGCCGAGCCCTTCCGACCTAGACAATCTTTCGGGGAATCCGATTCCATCATCGCTAATCGCGAGGGAAAGTTCGGAGCGGTTCATCGCGAGCCGAATGACAATTTGCTGCGCACCAGCGTGCTTGATTGAGTTGGTTACCGCTTCCTGGGCGATCCGATACAGCTGAGTGGCAATTACGGAGTCGGGGACTCGTAGTGACTCTTCTCCCTCGAAGACACAATCGATGCCAAAGCGCTCGGTGATGTTCTCCGCAATCCCTTGAAGGGCGACCGTCAGGCCGTCCGCATCCAGTTCCGGCGAGAAGAACCCGCGCGCCAGATTACGGGTCAGGTCGATCCCTTCTTCCGCGTAACGAACCAGCTTTTCTGCCTCCGCTGTTTCCGACGCCAACCTGAGCGCGAGCTTTTCTTTTAACACTTGAGCGGCAAGCGCGGTGCCGGTGAGATGTTGACCCAAGCTATCATGTAGTTCCTGGCCCAACCGGTGCCGCTCGCGATCTGCCACTTGCGCAATCTCCCGATCAAGTCGTTGCCGTTCAGCAACCTCGCGCTGCAGAGCTGCCGTGCGTTCCAACACCCGCCTATCCAGTTCGCGCACAAGCGTTCGTAGCTTTGATAACATGCCAGAAAAAATAGCGAAGGAGGCAAAAGCCATTCCCACATTCCAAAACCCGAGAGCGGGGATGCCCGCCGCCAGATCCGACCACATCCATGCAAAGATGGCAATCACGGCGACACTCAGTCCGAATAACAAGTTGCCAAACCATACGGCCAGAGAAATTGGCAGCAGATAAAAAAGAAGGAGTGGGCGCTCGTATCCTGTAATGTAGTCAATGTAGCCTATGACTGCTACAAGAAGGAGGCAGGCAGCGATTAAGACTCCCTTACGGTAGACAATCCAGTGTAAAAGACGACGCAGACGACCCATAATCTGTCAAAGCCGATGCGACTTGGGATCCTGTCGCGTTCCATCTCTGTTCGCGTCATCTGGAAAAATAAAGATCGTCGGCACTAATTTAGAGCAAAGTTTCATCCCTGATATTTTCTTTTTCCGCAGGGCATTGCTTCTCCAGCGTCTTAATAGTTTGCACTGCGTTTCGGAGTTGGTCTTCGACGGTCGCGAAATGTTGTACTCGCCGGTCAAACCCAGCTGCCATTTCATCAGTGGCGGCTGAGGACGACTCAGTCAACTCGGGGGCATTTCGTAGCTCGGCGTAGAGGTTCGTAGCCTCCTCAACAATCCGGCGATCCGTGGCTGGGTCTTCAGCCACAAAGTCCGGCGGTACGTCAGAGCTATTGATTTGGCACTTGAGCGGCTCAAGACATTGCGCGCAAAATGGCTCGCCAACCAAGTCCAGTATGGAGCGGATCGCAGACTCCGGGTGATCAATCAAAGCATTATAGGGCAAACGACGAACGACGTTCGAACCGTAGGCCTGTTCAGCCTGTATGCACGTCTTGACCGTACGCAGCCAATACCCATAAGCCTCTTCTTCATTTGCGACCAACTGAATCCCCGCAAGCCGATGGAGATTAAGCATTGAACGAACCACGTCGCGCACGTCGCGCAGGACATGGATAAATACCGCCTCCGGGAAAAGCTTTTTCAGGGCGTAAATATGTAACGAGTACTCGGGGGTGCCGTCCACCCATCGCGTTCTAGCTCCGGAAAGCGAGCGCCTCATGAACTCGGGAAGCGAGGGGATCGCGGCGCGTGTTTTCTCCAGATCCAGCCGGTGGGAGATAATTAGATCGTTTATGGTTCGGCCAAAATTAGCAAGGAGCTCGTCGCGCGAAATATCCATGGCGCTCAGGATGCTCAGGTGGCCGCGCGCGGCTCCGACCTGGTGGACGACCGCCGCGTTGACGACAAAGTCTCCCATCCAGTTCGACTCTGGCACAGCGAATATGTTTGGATGCTGACCCAAACACCAGGTAAGGATGCTGGTTCCAGAACGGGGTGAACCGACGACAAAAATTGGCCTGTTTACCTGATTCTGCATTTTTCACCTGCGCGGAATCTTTGCGGTGCTTATGGAGCTTCTAACTTCTGCACATGATATGATTTCATGAATCAAATTGCAATTGGCCCTGAGGGACGCTTTTTCCTTCGGCAGTGAAAATTCGTGATAATCGTCCCGGTAAAGGAACCGCGGCTATCGATGTCAGAGGCCTTTACCATTGCGAAGAACGAACCTTACCTTCGCGTTTACGAGGATTTAGCTTCTGATTTTTCGCCACGATCGATTCTTGAATTGCGGATTTTCCAGGGAGGCAGTTACGTGTTGCTGGACAAATCATTTAAGCCGCGGCGAATCTCTGCCGTGGACATTAGTCGAGAACCTGTGGCTCCCCTTTGTCACTATGTTGCAGAGAAGGAGGGCCAGTTTGTGCACTTTTCCACCTCGCAGTCCAATGGCGAAGTTTTGGAGTATATTGTTCGGAATGAACTTGCGAACGAGCTCGATCTGGTGGTTGTGAGTCGAGATAAAAGTGGAGCTTAACCCGAGCCGAACCGCGCATTGAACGTTTGGGAAGCGTCTTGATCGAGCGAAAGGCGTCACGCTGAGTTTTACGAATTCGGTGAGACCTGACATCATGTCGATTGATCAATCTGAAAACGACTGGAAAATGAGAGTGAACTGCTTTTATTCCGACGATTGAAAGGCCGTTGAGGTACGCAAGTAGGCCGAATCACATATCGGCGCACGTATGGGTTCATATCGCGATAACATTTACATTATTACTTGTCCGGCGAGGAGTGGCAGCACGATGCTGGTTCATCTTCTCCGCTCCCATCCGGACATCATCTCGCATGATGAAGTGTTTTCTCCGGGTCCGCTTGGTGGAATTACAGGTACTTACTTAATCAAGCGCCGTCAGGAACCGGATTTTGCCGAGCGTACGGCTGCGGTAAGAGACCGCGATCCAATCAAATTCCTGTACAAGATAGTGCTTGATCTGCAGGGAAAAAAAGCTGTCTGCTTTAAGCTAAAACACGATGAATTGATACTGCCTGAGTATAAGATGTTACGAGACGAGATTGTTAACGACCGGGATTTCCGGATCATCCATTTGCGGCGCGAAAACTTACTTCGCCGTTATCTTTCGCACTATATCGCGAACCACGTGACCCGGGTCACTTGGGCCATTCGCGGCCAGACCGTACCGGAAATGCAATCGGTCGTGCTTGATCCGCACGAGTGTCAGAAAGATTTTGAAACAGTTCTGGCCCGAGAGCAGGAATTTGCAGAGCTTTTTGCGCAGCACCGGGGCTTTTCGATCTCATATGAGGAGATGATTACTCCTGGCTCCGAGAAGGTGCAGTCCCTGTTGGACTTCATCGGAGTGCCGCGACGGGAACTGACTACCACGACACAAAAGCTCGGCTGCAATGATTTGCGTCAGGTGATCAGCAACTTTGAAGAACTACGTTCTCATTTCGCCCATAGTCCGTTCACCAAGTTTTTTGAAGATGCCTGACTCCAAAGAGCCGGATTACGAAAACCGCATTCGCGCCCAAATCGCGCAGTATGCTAATCCAGAGGGCCTGATTCAGCTTGGACCGATCTACCGCTATTGGATCCACAAGCACATTCGGCCGCGCATTGCTGAAGTTTTCGGTGTTAACGAGGCTCTTCTTTTCTATGCACAGTATGCAGCGGAGGCCTTGCGCCAGCCGGGCGCCGGCCGGCGTATCGTGAGCCTGGGGGCAGGCGAGTGTGTGTACGAGATCTTGCTGATCAAAAAACTCTTGGAAATGGGAGAAACCGATTTTGTAATTGAGGCAATTGAGTTATCGCCTTTGCGATTTGATCGGGCGCGTGCAAGTGCGTCGGCAGAAGGAGTTGAGAAGTATCTAATGCTTACCCAAGGGGACCTCAATACGTGGGTGCCAACAGGGAAATATTCCGTCGTTATTGCTAAGGACACCCTCCATCACGTTCTGGAGTTGGAGCACCTCTTCGATGCAGTCCACGAAGGTTTGGAGCAGGATGGTGTTTTTCTGACTACTGACATGATCGGTCGGAATGGCCATATGCGCTGGCCGGAGGCCCTGGAGATTATTCAAGCTATTTGGAAGTTCATTCCCGATCATTACAAGACCAACCACCAGTTAAAACGAGTGGAGAAGGAGTATGATAACTGGGATTGTTCCAAGACAGGATTCGAAGGAATTCGTGCTCAGGACATTCTGCCATTGCTTGTTGAAAAATTTACCTTCCGTGGTTTTCTGGGTTTTGGGAATCTGCCGGACATATTCATTGAGCGTGGTTTCGGCCATAATCTGAATGTCGACAATCCGCATGACACAGGATTTATAGATTTCCTCGAATGCTTGAACAGTCTGCTCATTGACTTGGGCTACTTGAAACCGACCATGATTTATGGAGCGATGACGCGACGCAAGCAGCATGCGCCGCCGCCTAGCTGTTATCGCCATTGGACACCTGAATTTTGTGTCCGCGCGACCGACCGTGACGCCAAGATTTGCCGGTGATGACTTGGGCCAAGTGATTGGCTGATTTTGAGGAACTGTGGACCCAACTTTTAGGGACGGGAGCAAGGAATAAAATTAGGTCCCTTTCTCGAGACAGAAGAAAGGGCGAGCTTCAGGGAACTGCTTTTCGAAGTGCTTTAGCGCTTCCAGCAAAGGATTTGATACTGGGCGCCCACTGGCAGACGAGTTAGGCGAGGTTCCAAGAAGCGCAGGCAGCGCACGTACCTGGGAAAGAAAAACAGGAAATCTGTCTGAATTATCTCGAATCCACCTTCACGCAACAGACGGCGAGCGGCTGGCGGTGAAAGACTGATAGCATTTGTGTCAAACGGAATGCGGTTCATAACGTAACGAGTGGCCGGGTTCCAAGGGTTATTTTCCCAGAATGCGAACAAGCCACCAGGACGCAAGGAAGAATACACCCTCTTCATGGCGGTGAGTCGATCAATCACCGGAATATGGTGGAACACTCCGTTGCAAAATGCCAGATCGATGCGCTCAGCAGGCAGCTGTTCTGTCAAGGACACAAATCGAACGCGGGGACTGGCGTGCGAGCGCTTCGCAACAGCCAACGATTCGACAGAAATATCCACAGCTAGTAACGAGTCCGCCATGAGCTCGTTTAACAAAAATGGGATGGATGAGCCCGTGCCGCACCCGAAATCCATTACCGCGCGTGGGTGTTCCTCCATGCGTGAGAGACAGCGAGCCAACCAAGCGACTCGACCGCGTGCAAAATAATTTTTGTCCTCCCCCGAAATCGAAATTCCCCGAGCAAGCGCAGCGTCGTATTCCAGAGCAAAGGCATCAAATTCCGACTTCGCCTCGCTGGGAGCCTGAGTCATACGCGATGTTTCATTCCCAGGATACTTACAAAAAAGCTTGAGAGTATGGTTTGAAATCCCAACGCGGTGAGTGTCGCACCTGGGATAACCCAACGCATGGTGACGGCGTAATCGAGACGGCCGAAGTGGACCGATTTCCACTGCAACACCGCCGCGCCCAACAAAATGATGCCAGCCAAAAAAGCCAGTGCGCCGATCGCCAGGCCGCGTTCCAAATAAATCACTTGGTAAAAGTGGTCGAGGCGAGGGTCCCTGGGCAACAAACTTTCATTCATGGCGAAGGTTTTGGCACAGATGGCAAACAGAACGGACTGGTAGCCCATTAGAATCGCGAGGCTGGAAAACAAAAGTGTATGTGCATCGAACGTGACACCACCGATTTTCAACCCGGGCAACGCGACTGCGTAACCAGCCAATCCGAGCAAAGCCAAAACAAAACCCGGTGCAAGAAAGAGCCAACGCGGGCTACAGACGAGAAAGAAGCGCAGAGTACGCCAGCCATCGCGAACGGTTCGCAGGTGCGGCACCTGCGTCCTGCGTCCATCGGGATGCAGGGTGATTGGAATCTCAGCGATGCGCGCTCCATGCAAACTGGCCTTGATGATCATCTCCGTAGCGAATTCCATTCCTTCGCACTGAAGATCCAGTCGATTGTATAATTTCCGTGTGAATCCACGCAGACCGCAATAAACATCGTGAATAGGGGCTGCGAACATATGCCGCGCCATTCGCGAAAAGAGAGGGTTCCCAAGCCAGCGGTGCGAAAGCGGCATCGCGCCCGGCAGAATTTTCCCGCCTCCATGCGGCAGGCGACAGCCCATAACTAATTCAAAACCGTCCTGAAATTTCTTAACGAAGCGATCCGTCTCCGAGAAATCGTAACTTTCATCGGCGTCCCCCATAAGAATCCACTTTCCGGAGGCGGCTTGAATGCCGCCCCGCAACGCATTGCCATACCCCTTTTTTGCAACATGTACAACGCGTGCTCCGAGTTTCTCCGCGATTAGCACCGAATCATCTTTGCTCCCGTTGTCAGCAACAAGAATCTCGCCGCGCACGCCGGAACGCTGGATGCCCAGTCGTGCCTTCTGGATGCATGCTGCGAGGGTCTCCGCCTCGTTTAAACAAGGCATTACAATGGTAACTTCGACTATGTCGAGCATACTAAGACTTAAGGATGGTTCACCATAAACTGAGAGCTGAAGACGGCGTCTGCTTTGCCTGATATAAGAAGCGGCTCACTCATGGTGAAAATCGCCGAAGCCGCCTCTGCAATGAAAATCAACCAACATTACTTCAAATCGGACGAGCCACAATCGTTGAGAATTGAAAGCCTCGTTTTAATGAATGAGTATCGCGTGATCCAATCCAAAACAGAGAAGAAAAAATCATAGTGTATCACCTGATGACTGCATCCGATTCAAACGGTTCACTTCGAAACGGGATACGACGGCTATTAAAAAACCAATGGTTTATAGCTGTAGCGATCTTCGTTGCAGCCGTGGTCGTGAGGTGCGGATTTCATCTCTACAACCCTGATGCAAGTGGTTTTTTTATTTATCACGGCTCGCCGATCTCGGATGGGTGTTCCTACACGTATAAGGCTATCACTATTGCACAGGGCTATGGGATACCACGTGACCAACAGCCTGCCATTCGTCCGTTTTACGCGATCGTCCTTGCATGTCTCTATACTTGGACGGGATTTTCCTTGAGAGCAGTAACCGCTCTCAACATCTTGATTGGCGGCGCTACCGCCGTGTTGATATATCTGTGTGGAAAATTAGCCTTTAATCGCTTTTGCGGACTAGCCGCTGGCCTGTTTTTTGCTCTCGATCCCACCCAACTTCTCCAAACACCGCAGGCTTGTACTGAACCTTTGGGTCTTTTGTTCTTTGTCGCGTCGGTTTATGCGGTCCTGCGTGCTCTCGAGAATCACCGGCCTCTAATCTTTTTCTTCGCGGGCCTTTTTGTTGGCCTGAGCAACCTAACCCGCCCTCTAACGCTGTTCACGTTGCCATTTTATATTGGAGTCACATTCCTCGTGGCATGGCGCGAAGGAATCTGGAGGGCTGCATGGATTCGAGCCTTTCTAATTCTGTTTGGTTTTCTTGTTGTTGTGTTCCCATGGTTGATCCGGCAGGAACGATCCTACGGGATATTAACGATCTCGGACAACATCGGGGAGGCTATCTACTCGGCCACGTCGCCCGCTTATCGGCAATGGACTCCCATCGTTCGTAAGGATGCGGATGCAGAGGGAATTCCAAACACCATCGGTGATCGTTACCGTTACTTCATGCGCCGAGCTGCCGAGAACGTAAAGGAGCATCCGGGTTTCTACCTTGGAACAGTAGGCCACGCTGTTTGGGAGTATGCAAATACATTTGGCCCTCGGAGTCGGAACGCGCCCCGGTATGCAAACTGGTACTCTCGCGCCAGCGAAGCCCAAAGCGTTCTTGGGATCTATCTCGTGAGCCTTATCGTTGTAGCCTGGCTGCTGCAGGGCGAGAGGCGCTTGTCGGCGCCGAGTTTTACATTTCTAATTACTTCGCTCGGACTGTTTCTCTTTTATCGTGTTTTACCGGTTTGGTTGACCTTTGTTCCGGTGCTGGTGGGGATTGTTTTCTCGTGGCGTTCTAAACATGAGATCTCAGCTCTCGTCATGCTTGGAACTTTGGTACTATCAGTTCTTGGCAGCGCGATTTTCGCAAATCCAGTTTTGTTTCGAGCGGTTCTCATGACCGATTGGTTATTTCTGCTCTACCTTGTGGCCGCAATCTGGTTTCCGGCCGAAATCCTGGCCCGCCGGGTTGCCGGCAACCCCGAACCAGTCTGGGCCTTTCGAACAGGGAACGTTGTGGAAGACTCGCCCTTCCAAGACACCCTGTCTTCCCTTTGTCGGCGGGCTCTGGTTTTCTCCCTTGTCGCCTTGCTGGGATTTTTCGCGCTTAGCGGCGTGCGATTAATTGCGCTGACCATGTCCGATCGTGTCGCAAGGAGAAAGACGCAATGGGGTCCGGCTTGGATGTTCTGGCGGACAGGCATCAAGAACTTAACTATGCCGGATAGGATTGCGATCCTCCACCACTTCGAGGACTCAAGCTTTGGAGTGCTGCCTCAAGGGACTAAGCAATACCCAATCTACATCGGTGGGAAGGACCCTCCTAAACCTGGTGACTACGTCGTCGATATTCACGGCTACTACTATGACTACTACATTCCGGCCGGTGAAATCCCGCGCCCGCCAGCAATTGGCCCAAAGCCTTACGCGCGCACGTTGATAATTCTTTCGCCGTTCGACTTTATTATTCCAGGAGTCGTTCCAGCTGATTTTGCCCGCCGTCCGCTTGTATTTGTCGGAGTGGTCGTTCCGCCAGAAATTAAAAACAGGGAAACAGCAGGACGGCCTCAGACGCGGGGGCTGGCAATTATCCCGTTGAACGCCAACGGTCGACCCGACTTCGCGCGCGCGGTCACCGCGCCACCGACCGAGTGCTTATCAGCTGCCGCGGCCCCATGATCACGGAAGGCGACATGCATCGCGAATTCGTCTGTTTAGTCTGATTCGCGGACAGACCAACATTTTCGCTGCAGACTCGCGCACCAGTGAGAATACTGGCTCCATGCTGCGATAAGCTCACCAAAAAACACTGCTTAACTCATTCTGTTTCGGCTACCCACCAACTTGGTTTCGTCCCCGGGTTGGGGGGTCGACTCAATCCACTAAGAGGCTTTCGGCGCATCCAGAAGCTGCCTCCGCCCCACCTATCTGAATTTGGAAGCGTAGCCGTGAGCTTTTCCAAACTCGGAAAGGCAGCTTTTAGGTCGTCCTGGTATCTGTGCGCCAAGTAGCTGTTGGCCATCAGCACCTCGAACTCAGAATTAAAGGTCAAGAACGCTTGCAGCAAATATTGCTCAGTCCAAAAGCGAAATTCGTCTAAGACCCAATCCCGCCGGTACTCGAAAGGCAAAAAGATATCGTGAATGTGCACGATGACGCCTGGCTTGAGGCGAGGGAGGACTTCCAGGAAGAGATAATTGACGTCCCCGCCGATTTTCACCGTGTGAGAACTGTCGATAAAAAGAACGTCACCGGAGTGGAGTTCCGAGAAGAACTCGAGGTCGATGTCTTCCACCTTTTTCTCGATTAGCCGGCGCAACCCGGGAAAGCCGTGTTTGAGAAATTCCTGAGGATAGGGTTCGATGCAGATAAGAGCCGAGGTGTTGTTTTTCGCGGCGGCCTGGCCCAAAAGCAGAGAGGAAAAGCCGCTGCCAATTTCGATGATCAAATGCGGCTGGAAATGGCGGACCATGCAGTAAGCGACCAATGCGTCTGTGCCATCAAAGAGATGGTTATTGAGATAAAAGTGACCCTGTTCTTCAGTTGGCGTTGTTGGAAGCTGCTCATATTCGCTTTGGAATTTCGGGAAGCACGTTCGCAGCAGATCGAGTTGCACTGAGCCGTTCATATCGACACCCACCAGTTCACTCGGCCGGTTCCACAGCGTTTTGGACAGGCTCTGAGTATCAGGAATAGGTTGATAGAAGTGTACCGGTGTCACATGGAAGCCATCCCGTTCCCAGGCAGAAAATATCTCCTGAAATTTTGCGCTGTGCAGGCAAAGGGGCATGACCGTCGCGATGAATTGCGAAAGCTCCATTGTGTCGATGGTCTCCCGCATCACTGCGAGCTCACGTAGTACCATGGGAAAAAAAACCCGAAAGTTTGCACTGCGAAAACAAACCGGGATTACCGTTGCGACAAAGCGGGAAAGTTCTGCCATATCGATGTTTCCGCGGAGCACTTCGTCGGCAAGTTCACGCAAAGCGATCGGCGCCGAATCGAGATCGCGCCGGACCTGCACCGAATCGACCGGGGCATCCGGTTGACTGGCGGCATAAAGACGAAAGTCATATGTAGTGGAATCCACAATCCAGGGGATTTCCGTTTGCCCGAACTGTCCCTTGCTCTGGCTGACCAGTTTTTCGTCACCTGGGGAGGTTGAAATGCGCACCTCCGCGCCAGCGGGATCATTCGTTTCCCATGAGATCACAACGAAGCCCTGCCCAAAAGAAATGGGATTCGGATTCGCGCTGATTTTCCCAGTGATCGCTCCGGTTCGCTTCGTGTTGCTCACTGATAAGGCCGGGATCAGCTTGTCGCTGCCGTAGCAATGTCTGACTGCTGAGCCGTCGCCAATTCTTTCGAACGCCAAAGATGGTCGTCGCTAAATAAAAACTCTATCTTTTTGCGTGCAGCGTCGGGCGAATACAAAGCGCGTGTTTTTCTGATACCATTTTCGGAAAGCCGCGTCCAAAGTTCCTCCGATTCGTAGAGCTCAATGAGTGCGCGGCCAAACTCTTTCGGCTCATCGGCGACGAGAATGTCCTCGCGATCGGCGAGTCCCATGCCTACAACGGCGAGAGACGTTGCGACTACGGGCACGCCGAAGGCCATGCTTTGATTGATTTTGCCCTTCACTCCGGCGCCAAACCGCAACGGCGCGACGGATAATCTTATGCTGTCAAAAAATGGACGGACATCTGTTTGTAATCCCGCGACAACAATCTTCTCAGTTGCCAACGCAACGATTTCCGGCGGTGCCTTGTCGCCGATGATGTAAAATTTGGCTTCGCACAGATGCTCGATTACGAGCGGGTAAATCTTCTGCGCAAAAAACAAAACCGCGTCAATATTTGGCCGGTGCTCGAATCCACCTATGAAGAGAAAGTCTCGCCGGATAGCAAACGGTGTCTTTGAGGCGGAGATATCGACGATGTTTGAAAGCAGTTGAATGGATTTGCCAGGCCACTTCTCTTGCAGCATCTGTTGCTCGACGGGGCTTACCACCCAGGTTTCATCAGCCTGATCAATCAACTCGTGCTCCAACCTTTGTTTCTCCTGTGCCTCGCGGCGCATCTCGGGGTCCCGAGTTAGTCGCGCTTCGCTATCCTGCCTGACGTAGTGAAGATCGACAGTGTCAAAAATGATGCGGCTCTGTGGTGCGTGCAGCCGAACGTCTGCAATATGTTTGCGCGCAAAATCGCATCGGCTGAGCACAACCACATCGAAGCCGGGGCCGTGTGCTAGAAGGTAGTCGCGCACTTTTTTGACATAAGGATGATAAACCACTTCGATACCCCGTTTCTGCAGCTCGCATGTGTAGGGAGGTTCGTATGCGAGATTGTCGGGGACGAAAGTGATGCGATGACCAAGCTGACGGAGAATCTTGAGAATTTGAAACATTCGGAGTGATCCCGAGTCCTTATCTGGCATGGGAACGTGATGGTCGATCACGAGAATGTTCTTCCGGTCCGGCGGCGCCAGTTGCAGGGCCGCCAAATCACCATGTGCTGGTTTTGTCATCAGCTCGGCGGCCCATTTTTCCGCAAATGTCGAGCGGTTAATATCCTGATGTTTTTTCGCGCCGGTTGAGAGATCGGTTCCACCGGTTGCTCCTTCGTAGTGAATCACCTCACTCACCGGTTGGTACAAAACCCTGTACCCGGCGCCTTGAACTTTGAACGCCAGATCTGTATCCTCATAATAGGCGGGCGCGTAGCGCGAATCGAAGCACCCCACGCTAGCAAATAGCGTTTTGGGAATCATCAGCGCTGCCGCTGAGCAATAATCTACCTCGCGAAGATAATTGTATTCGGGTTTCTCTGGATCATCGAGTTTGCCGTAGTTCCATCCGGTAGCATCTCGCCAGATAATGCCGCCAGCCTCTTGCAAACGGCCGTCTGGGTAAAGCAGTTTTGAGCCGACGATGCCTGCCCGCGGCTCGTCTGAGAAAGTATCACGCAAAGCACTTAGCCAGCCTGGCCTTACGAGTGTATCGTTATTCAGGAAAATGAGGTATTTGCCCCGAGCGGCTTCTGCACCGCGATTGCAGGAGGCGATGAAACCGGAATTCGTTTCGTTGCGCAAATACACAACTCCTGGCATCTGCGGGACAGCCTCCGCGGTGGTATCGGTCGAGCAATCGTCGACCACGATGACCTCGAAGCGTTCCGCTCCCTGATGTTCTTGAAGCGAAGCCAGACAACCCTGGGTAAAGCGAAACTGATCGAACACCGGAATAATGATTGAAATTTCCACCTGCTCGTGAACCGGAAACTCAATCGGCCGAGTTGGCACGGGAGGTTCAGCGGGCGCTGCTCTCTGCGAAGTTGCTGAAACTGCGCCTGAAATCAGGGCCCGCATTTGGTCGTCAATAGCAGCCACCTCCGGATGCGTGCTTCGCCATTTGCGATAGACGGAGAGGATTCTTTCCAAATGGCCGTAGCCCAGCAAGGCCCCGGACCGCCGAGGAGAAAATTTTGCCTTTAATGCGGCAACTGGATTTGCAATTTGCCAGCGTACCGAAGAGCGAAGCCTGGCTGCTGCCTCATCGGCCTCGTCCAAAAACCGGCAAAGCTTTTCAGCAGCCTTCAGTTGCAGCCGCAGATGCTTTCGCAGCTCTTCCGCCCGTGCTTCGCTCTCCGCCAGGCTGATACTTTTGTCACGAAGCAGCTGATTTGTTTCGGTAATAGAGGTGTTCTGGCGAGCCAAATGCTCGCTGAGTTCTTCTACCTGCGCCTTGTGACGAGCTTCGGCTTGCGCCAAGAACTCTTGGTAAAGCTGCTCGATCTGCGCAATCCTTTCTGGAACGAAGGCATTTAGGCGTGTAACTGCTCCGGGAAGTAACTCATGCGATTTTGCTGCCTGGTGGGCCGTCACTGGGGTCCGGTTGTCTTGTCTTTCGGCTGACGACTCGGCAACCAACGCGCGATAAAGTTCAATTACTACAGGAGCGACACGAGCATCGATCAGGTGCTCAATCGTGAAATGAGTATGCCGCCTTCGCCTTGTTACCAGACGCGCTGCATTTTCTACTGCTGCATGGGGCAGACCAATGAAATGCGCAATGCGCCGCAATTCCGATTCTGGGTCTTGGAAAAATAGATCATAGTGAGTAACGAGCGTCTCCTGCATGCTGGCCGTTTCGATCACACGTTGGTTGTAGATTTCCCAAAGCCGCAACCCAAATGAATAAGAAGTTCCGTTTCGTTCCTTCATGGAATGGGCGACTTCCAACGGATTGCGCACCATGATGAGCGTTTTTAGGGCGGGCAGCAGGTCCTGCCAAAAAGGCAGTGTCAAACTATTGCGCGGATCTTTCCAGCCCCACAGGCCTGCCGAATTGAACCTTTCGATCAGCAGCCGGGCTTTCATGCGCAAAGGATCCAGTCGTGCATGTGCGAAGCTCTCGTCACTTTTCGGTGGAAGATCCCATGCGCCGCCGAGTTGGCTTAACAATTCGTCGTTCAGCCCAACGAATCCAACGTGCTCCCAAAAACCATCGGGGTTATCTGCCTGCGCAGGCATCAATTCGTCCTTTGCACCGAGGTAGAGGCCACAGGCGTGCAATAGCCTTGTGAGCATCGATGTTCCTGAACGGTGCGCTCCGGCAATGCAAATCGCTGTCTGGGTGTCAGCGCTATTTTTCACTCAAAACGCTTAAACAACGATGGTCAGCGCAGTGCGTCAAGCCGATTACTGAGGGCCAAGCAGCGATCACTGGCCGTATGGACTGAATCCGTCGCAGCGGAACCCATCGAACGTTCAAAAATCTTTCGTCGCGCAAATCCCACGTACATCTAAGTTCCCAGCGATGCAGCGAAATGACGGCCGCGGACCCGATGAAATTCGGTCGATCGATTTCGAGCTGAACGTCGCTCCGCATGCAAGCGGTTCGGTGCTTGTTTCGATGGGGCAAACACGCGTGATCTGCGGCGTCACTATTGAAGAAGTTGTGCCGCGCTGGATGAAAGAGCAGGGGGTGACTGGCGGCTGGCTTACGGCTGAGTATTCGATGCTTCCATATTCGACGCAGACGCGAAAACCGCGCGACGCCGCAAAAGGTCGCCTGGATGGTCGCAGTGTAGAGATTCAGCGCTTGATCGGTCGTTCGCTGCGAGCAGTTGTCGATCTCGAGAAGCTCGGGCCGCGCACGATCTGGGTCGATTGCGACGTCTTGCAAGCCGACGGAGGAACACGCACCACTGCAATCACCGGAGCCAGTCTGGCCCTCGCCATTGCCTGCCGGAAACTTGTGAGAGAAAAAAAACTCGACGCCCCTCCAATGCAAAAATTGCTCGCCGCAGTGAGTGCCGGTATTCTGAATGGGCAGGCTGTAATGGATCTTAATTACGAAGAGGACAAGCTTGTCACCGTTGATTTCAATCTTGTGGCTACTGAAGACGGCGAATTCGTAGAAGTGCAGGGATCTGGTGAAGAAGCAACTTTTTCGGGATCGCAACTGGATGAGATGCTAGGGCTCGCACGGAAAGGCATCGCTGCATTGATCGGCGCGCAACGCGCCGTTTTGGCACGAATCATGGTTTCGCCGCCAGAAGTCTAGCTGACACTGTGAAATCGTAGGGCGTCCGCCGCGGCGGACGCCCGGTTGATGTTCTTACGTTGGCGTTTCGCAGAATGGTTGAGCGACATGGACGGGAAGCCCGAAGGGTGAGCGAGCTGGCGCGAGCGAATCAAACGCCCTACAATCGTTGCCGATGAAACGCGCGTTGATCACCGGCATCACCGGTCAGGACGGTAGCTATCTGGCCGAGTTGCTCCTGGAGAAGGGTTATGAAGTCCATGGCATTATTCGCCGCGCCAGCACCTTCAACACTTCCCGGATTGACCATCTTTACGCCGATCCCCACATCAACGGCGTGCGAATGTTTCTGCACTACGGAGATCTGAGCGACTCCGTGAATCTCGTGAAGCTTCTGTATGAGCTAAAGCCGGACGAAATTTATCATCTGGCAGCGCAAACCCACGTGCGCGTGAGCTTCGATATTCCTGAGTACACTGCGGACGTCACGGGTGTCGGCACAATTCGCATTCTAGAGGCGATCCGCGAATCCGGATTGCGTTCCCGTTTCCTTCAGGCGTCGAGCAGTGAGGTCTTTGGCAAGGCGCAGCAGGTGCCTCAAACGGAGAGGACACCGTTTTGGCCACGCAGCCCGTATGGTGTCGCGAAGGTTTTTTCATATTGGGCGACCATCAATTACCGGGAGAGTTACGCTCTTTGCGCGAGCAACGCCATCATGTTCAACCATGAAAGCCCGAGGCGCGGCGAAACGTTTGTTACTCGCAAAATCACGCGTGCTGTTGCAGCAATCAAACACGGGCTGCAAAAGGAATTGTTCCTCGGCAATTTGGACGCGAAGCGAGATTGGGGCTTTGCGCCTGAGTACGTTGAAGGCATCTGGCGAATTTTGCAGGTTGGCGAAGGCGACGATTTCGTGCTTGCTACCGGCGAATCCCACACGGTGCGCGAGTTTGTCGAAGCAGCTTTCGCCCACGCCAACCTGGACTGGAAGCAATACGTCAAACACGATCCGCGTTATGAGCGTCCAGCAGAAGTCGATATATTGGTTGGTGACGCGTCGAAGGCGCGAAAGACTCTCGGTTGGGAACCGAAGGTGCGTTTCCACGAGTTGGTGCGTATCATGGTGGACGCTGACATGGCATTGCTGTCGCGAGAGACGCCCAGAGAGCATCTCGGCAGGCTGTCGTAACCGGCTTTGCTGTTGCGAGCAGGATTCTGTCGACGTTTCGCTCTGCGAAACGCAGCACTGATTTATTTGCGACTCGCGCACCGCGCCGCCCATCAGGTCGGCGGCTACAGCTTATCGCATCACGAATGGCGCCGGATTAGTGTCGGCCATCGAATGAGCGGACACCAGACTTGGAACGGCAGCAGCGAGCGGCGCGTCCACGATAGTAACCGCGGCGCCGGTTCCTACGATATCGTACAGCTGTATGATGTCGCTCGAGCGCATCCGAATGCATCCATAGCTTGCAGGCGTTCCGATGCGTCGTTCCTCTGGCGTGCCGTGAATGTAAATATCTCGGGAGAACGCGTTGGCATTTTGAGCCTCGAGCCCGCGCAGCCAGAGAATGCGCGTGACAATGGGGTCACGGCCCGGGGAATCTGGCGCGACGACTTCACCGGTGCGGCGCCGATCCTTGAACACTGCACCCGGCGGCGCATTGTCGCCGACTTTTTGGGCGATCTCCAATTTACCCAGTGGCGTAAAACGGCTGCCGCGCCAATCGCCTAATCCGAACTTCGACGTAGATACTGGGTAAATTGCCAGGACGTTGCTGCGATCAATAAGGGCAAGTTTTTGCTCACGCGTGCTGACGACAATCTGATGCCGCGTGTCTGGAGCCGCGCAGGATGCGAGAAGTATCGCGAGAAGCAAAACGTAGCAACGGATCGCCAAACCGTCCATTTTGTCGCGCATTTTCGGTGCACCCTCGCCACGGCGAGCAAGCTGTGGTCGCGCCCCATCATTATTCATGTTCATGTCCGATTGAACTGAAAAAACCGCTCCGCGGTTTCGGTGGTCGCCTCGGCAACCTCTTGCAGCGGGATGTCTCGCGCCGCGGCGACCGTTTCTGCCACGATCCGTGAATACGCTGGTTCAGAGCGTTTTCCGCGAAAAGGGACGGGCGCCAGATATGGGCAATCGGTCTCCACCATGAATTTCCAGAGCGGGATTTGTGCGGCAACTTCTCGCACAGCCTCGCCGTTTTTGAAAGTAACAATTCCAGTGAACGAAACGAGGTGGTCGAGATCAAGAACTTCATTTGCCTCATCAAGCGAGCCGCCGAAGCAATGAAAAACGCCGCGCAGTTTCCCCGTGTAAGGCCGCATGATTCCAAGCGTGTCTTCCCATGCGTCGCGCTGATGGATCACCACGTTTAGCCCCAACTCGACCGCAAGATCGAGTTGCTGCTGAAATACGCTTGCCTGTTTCGATTTGTAGGCACCGTCGCGAATTTGCGCTTCGATTTCTTCGTCGGTTTCAGTTCGCAGCGCGGACATAACCTGGACCTGCTCTTCCTTAGCTACTTTTTCGCTCGGCAACCGGTGATAATCGAGCCCGGTTTCGCCGATCGCCACGACGCGTGGGCTCTTCGCCAGTTCGCGCAGTGGCGTGATCACATCGTCCTCCGCCCCTTCAACAGAAGTTGGGTGTACGCCGATTGCTGCGAAGACGGCTGGATGTTTTTCTGCCAGGGCGATAGCGCGGCGGCTGCTTTCCAGCGACGTGCCGATCGTGACAATGCGCATGACGTCCGCATCGTTTGCACGACGCAGCACATCATCGAGATCATTGGCGAAATCCGGATAATCGAGATGTGCGTGAGTATCGACTAGCATTTTGTCATTCCGAGCGGAGTCGAGGAACCTCTCACTTTTTCTTGGGCCGAACAAAAGCAAGAGATGTCTCGACTTTGCTCGACATGGCAGGAGTTGAGAGGCGCGTGTGTTTCAAGGCTTACCATTCTACGATCGTGCTCGCCCAGGTTAAACCGCCGCCGAACACGATCAACAAAATGTAATCACCGGGCTTGATCCGGCCGCTGCGATTGGCTTCATCCAGTGCGATAGCGACGGCCGCAGCCGAGGTATTGCCATAGCGATCCAGATTCACAAACATCTTGTCGCGCGAAATACCGAGCCGATCCGCAATCGCTTCGATAATGCGGAGATTCGCCTGATGCGGAATAACGCAGGCGATATCGTCGATGGAAAGCCCAGCCTGGTCGAGGACTTTCTTGGCCGCGTTCAACATTGCAGTGACAGCCTGCTTGTAGACTTCCTTGCCGGTCATGTGAATCGTTGCCAAATGCATATCGGCATTTTCTCGCGTGATCGGGCAGCGTGAACCACCGCCGGGCATAAACAAAATATCCGTGTACTGGCCGTCGCTGCCGATGTGAGTGCTGATTACTCCGTGCGTGCTGCCACGGTGGCGCAAAACAGCAGCGCCAGCGCCGTCTCCAAAAAGGACGCAAGTATTGCGATCGGTCCAGTTAGTGATGGACGTCAATTTGTCGGCGCCGATCACGAGGATAGTGTCGTGGGTATGTGAGGTAATGAATTGCTGTGCGATCTCCAGCGCAAAGAGAAAGCCGGCGCAGGCCGCGGAAATATCGAGACAAGCGGCGTTGGTTGCTCCGATCTTCTTCTGAACGAAGCAGGCCGTGGCTGGGAACAGCATGTCGGGAGTGGCCGTTGCCACGATGATGAAGTCGATCTCTTTTGCCGAAATCTTCGCCTGTTCGAGTGCCTTGAGCGCTGCTTCGGTCGCCATATCGCTAGTATTTTCATCCTTTGCGGCAACACGGCGTTCTTTAATGCCGGTGCGAGTGGTTATCCAATCGTCACTGGTGTTGACCATGCGCGAGAGTTCCGCGTTGGTCAGGATCTTTTCAGGCACATAGCTACCTGTGCCGATGATCGAGACCGTCCGCAGCGCTTTATTGGAGCGCGGGTTCGAGCGAGGCTGTCGTTTCATAGTAACGGCGAATCTCCTCGACGATATGCGGGTTTACCTGCTGTTCAATCGACTCCGCCGCCACTCGCAGGGCGTTCTTGATTGCCAGTGGTGTGCTCGCGCCATGCGCGATGATGCAGATGCCGTTCACCCCGAGAAGCGGACTGCCGCCGTACTCTTCATAGTTCGTCTTGGCCTTAATTGTTCCAATGGCATTCTTCGCGAGGAATGCGCCGACCTTTCGCATCTTTGTGCGCATGAGCTCGTGCTTGAGCCATTGAAACATTGCCACCGCGATCGATTCGCACGTTTTCAAGATCACGTTGCCAACGAATCCGTCGCACACCACGACCTCCACCGGGTCCTCAAACAAATGCCGACCTTCTATGTTGCCGACGAAGTTAAGCGAACTTGGTTTCAGCATCTTGAACACTTCCCTGGTTAATTCGGTGCCCTTAACGTCCTCGTCTCCGAGTGAGACCAAACCAACGGTCGGATTCTTGTAATGGAGAACATGACGTGAATAGACCGAACCCATGAACGCGTATTGAACAAGATGTTCTGGGCGCGCATCGATGTTCGCCCCGGCATCGATCAAAACGAAGACGTTCGTTTCGGTCGGGAGCACGGCTGCGATACCTGGCCGATCGATTCCTGGCAACGTGCGAAGTTTAATCGTGCCTGCGGCGACGGCCGCGCCCGTGTGACCTGCGCTCACCACTGCATCCGCTTGCCCGCGCTTCACGAGATCGAAGGCGCGGCTTACTGATGAATCCTTCTTTCGTCTGACCGCAGACCACGCGCGATCGCTCATATCTACTACCTGCGTTGCGTGTGTGATCTCGATCCGGTTGTCGTTGCAGCCATGTTTCTTGAGTTCCGCCTCGATCCGCGTGGAGTCGCCAACAAGAAAAAGTTTATTGATGTGAGGGTACTCACGCAACGCCATAACGGCGCCGGCAACGAGGTTAGGCGGGCCAAAGTCACCGCCCATCGCGTCGAGGGCGATCTTCATCAGTGCGAAACTTTGCGGACTTTAGCCGCCGAATGCAACTTATTTGCCCTCAAGCGTCAGCACCTGCCGCCCGCGGTAATAACCGCACGACGGGCAAGCGATGTGCGAGGGAACGGTGCTCCCGCACTGGGGACATTTGTTCAGATGCGGAGCATGCCAGCGGTTCGCCGCTTTGCGCGTGCGTAACCGCATCTTGGATGTTTTGCGTTTTGGGACTCCCATGGCGAGCGTTTAAGGAAGCATATTCCAATGGAAAAACAACGTTGATGCGTAAGCGTCGAAACGTTGGAGCG
>DASZGW010000003.1:0-4391 GCA_035938475.1 Candidatus Udaeobacter sp. | reverse complement strand
TCCGAGATAGAAGGGTCCGAGCCGGACTGGCCTTTTCCTGCGAGGTAGCAGCGAAGGAGCGAGGGCAGCAACTGAGTTTCAAAGCAGAAACGCAGGAGGATTTTAACCGCGGATTGCGCGGATTGATCGGATACGGATAATTCTTTTCCTGTTTTCCTGACTTCCTGATTAGGATTGATCTCTGTGTCTTTCGTCTCTTCCGTGGTGAAGTTCCGTTTTCACTGGCCAATGTTAGCTGTAGCGCTTCTGGGTTCAGTTTTCATTTTCACCAGTCTCGGGTCGGATTATTTGTGGGAAGACGAGGGCGATACCGCGACATACGCGGTCAACATTCTGAAATTCGGAGTCCCTCGAGCATGGGACGGGGTGACCTTTATTGATTCCGACAGAGGCCTACCGCTGAACAAAGACCTGGTGCTGATCAGCCATCCGTTGCTGCAATATTATCTTACCGCCGCGTCCTTCGCGGTCTTCGGGCAAAGTAATTGGGCCGCGCGTTTGCCATTCGCGGTGGCCGGCTGGCTGACGATCTTGATCACATATCTGTGCGCTTATGATCTGACAAAAAACCGATGGGCGGCGCTTTGCTCGGCAACTCTTCTCACCGCTTCGGTGCAGTTCCTGTTGTTTTGCCGGCAATGCCGTTACTACCCCCTGAGCATGCTGTTGGCCTGCTTGTTGGTGTGGATCTTTTTCAATATGCGATCAATTCGATCCGCACTGCTTTTCGCACTCGTCGGCATTCTTTTATTTCATTCTCATCCGTTCGGAATCGTTTTTGTCGGTGCGCTGGGTTTAGTTGGCTTTGCTTATCCATCAGTTCCGGGTCAGCGGCGATTTTTCTGCTGGGCCGGTCTGACCGTCGCGCTTCTCACCGCGCCGTGGATTGCTTTGGTGCGGTTCGGGTACGCCTCGGAGTCGGTGCCCGTCAGTTCCGCCGCTCAATTTGGCGGTCGCCTGATTCAATATGCAATCGAGTGCACCTCCGTGACGCCGCTAATCGGAATTGCGATTCTCTCGTCCATTTTCGCGTTGTCTTGGATGTTACGGGCCAGGAGCGCGGCGTCGCGAGGCCAGGAAGATTCACTGCTGGATCGGAGACAGGTCGGGTTACTACTCGTCACTTTGGCAACGGTAATTTGCTACGCTGTCGCCCTGGCGATCACAGCATCGAGCGACGACATTTGGCGCGCCGGAATTCGTTACACGACCGCGGTAATGCCGCTCACTGCGCTCGCCGCGGGCATATTAATCGTCAATGTCAGTCGTGGCCGAATCGCGATTTGGCTTCCGTTGCTGCTGATATTCGTTTTCACGAAGGCGGCGCAGCTGACGCCGTGGATTTTCTGGGGCGAAAAAGCAAGTTCGTTTGACGGCAACGAACTAGTGCGAGCGCATCTGCCGCTAAACTATGCGGCTCGCTACCTGACAACTCCCGAACTGCTGGCGTTTTTGCGGGATTTGAAACAGGAAAATCCGGGAACCCTGGCCAAAGCTTGTCAATTTCTTCAAGGCCAGGCGACCGCAGGCGATCTCGTGCTGACGAATTACGATTGGCAACCTCTGTATTTCTACACTCGACTGCGACAGTCGTTGAGAATCTTTCCGAACGATCCGATCTACGAAACGGCAAGGCGAAAAGGCCTGCCAGAAGACGTTTTCAACGTCGCCGGAGTGCGATGGCTGATTTGGCGCCCAATCTGGGACGGTTACTTCGGATACATTGGATCCGAAATAAAGCGCGATCTTCTCAATAGCGGCGCCCAGATAACGAAGGTAGCGGAATTTCCGGAAACGATATTTGAGAACCGGCCGGAGATCCATTATCACCGGTTTTCAGGCGGCAAGTATTTTTTTATCGCACTGAATCCACATGTCACGGCGCAGATTTTCCGAATCGATTGGCCCGGGGCTATGTTAGTCCCGCCAGTGGATCAAAGAAGTGACCAGTGAACAGTGACAAGTGACGAGCCGGATAGTTGATGGTTGAGAGAACGCTTCGCTTTAGTTGAGAGTTGCGGCGGTTAGCGTCGATTGCCCTACCTGATTCGTGCTTATTCGTGGTTTGGATTTAGTCTTCAGGATGCGCCGAAAATTCCTCTTCGTCCTTTGCGGTTTGTTAGCGACGACTCTAAGCGCACGCGCGGCGGATTCGATGAATGGGGTCGCCGAGAAGTACGCGCATCTGGTGCTGGCGCTGGGTCAACATGATCCCGATTACGTGGATGCCTTTTACGGGCCGCCTGAGTGGAAAACGCAGGCGGAGAAAGAAAAGAAGTCGTTGGATGCAATTACGGGTGAAGCGACGCGGCTGTTTGAGCAGTCGATGGTTACGCATCTGCCGCAGAGCGGCATGGCTGAGGGAACGGCTGTGCCTTTGGTTGGGAGTTCTAAACCCGCAGAATCGGGTGATGAGATGCTGAAGTTGCGGCGGGAATATTTGGAGAAGCAGCTCTCCGCGTTGGTTGTGCGGGCGAACACGCTGCGCGCCGCAGGTCTTAAGCTCCCTCCGATGCCATTCGACGCTGAGTCGCGCGCTCTTTACGACGCGGTCGCCCCGACTTACCACGACTCGTTTTTCGACGACATCCTTAAACAGCTTGAGGCGAAAATTCCCGGAACTGGCGAGCTGTGGAAGCGCTACGAAAATTGGCGGAAGCCGTTCGTGATTCCCAAAGAAAAACTCGATGCGGTGTTTCAAGTAGCGATCAAGGAATGTCGCGCCCGGACGCTGGCGCACATTGCGTTGCCCCCGAACGAGAGTTTCACGGTCGAGTACGTGACCAATAAACCGTGGGGCGGTTACAATTGGTACAAAGGCAATTTCCACAGCGTGATCCAGGTGAACACCGATCTGCCGATCTTCATCGATCGCGCGGTCGATCTGGCGGCGCACGAAGGTTATCCCGGCCATCACGTTTACAATTCGCTGCTGGAAAAGAGCCTGGTCCGCGATCGTGGCTGGGTGGAGTTCTCGGTTTACGCGTTGTTCTCGCCGCAATCGTTGATCGCTGAAGGGACGGCGAACTTCGGCAGAGACGTTGCGTTCCCGACGAAAGCCGAGCGGCTGAAGTTCGAAAAAGAAGTGCTCTTTCCAGCGGCTGGGATCGATCCGAAACGAGCGGACGAATATTATGCGGTGCAGGATTTGATGAAGGATCTCAATTACGCGGTGAACGAAGCCGCGCGACGATTGATTAACGGCGAGATCGACGAGAAGGCCGCGGCGGAATGGTTGCAAAAATACGCGGTGATGGAGCCGCCTCGCGCGCAGCAGCGGGTGAAATTCATCCAGCGTTACCGAAGTTACGTGATCAACTACAATCTTGGCGAAGACATGGTGCGGCGTTACATCGAGAAACGAAGCGGCGCCGATCCCGATAAACGTTGGAGCGAATTCGGGAAACTGCTGGCGTCACCGCGACTTCCCAGCAGTCTTTGACCACGGATTACACGGATTATTCGGATTCAAGGAGTGCGACGGCTCCTCCGACCGAGAATCGACATGAATGATTTGGGTTCGTGTGAATTCGTGTAATTCCTGTCGTATCTGTGTTATCCGCGTAATCCGCGGTTCGAATGAAGAAGATTCCGATTCTGGGCGAACTGAAACCCGGCAAGACGCAACGGCATCTGATCAAGCTGCCGGGCGCGGCGTTGGCGAAGGATGAACCGCGACCGGTGATCTCGGTGACCGGCGCGAAACCGGGGCCCGTGCTATTCGTGAACGCCGGCGTGCACGGCAGTGAGTATCCAGCGATTGAGGCGGTGATTCGGTTGAGCAAAACGCTGGATCCAAAGAAAATTTCGGGCTCGGTGATTTTGATGCCGGCTCTTAATCTGCCGGCGTTTCGGTCGCGTACGCCTTTTGTTTGTCCGATCGACAACGTGAATCCGAATCGCGTGTTCCCGGGCGATCCGAGCGGAAGTTATTCAGAGCAGATGACGCATGCGTTGATCAACGAGTTCGTCGTTCACGCTGACGCATATGTCGATCTTCACGGCGGCGATATTCCGGAAGCGCTGGTGCCATTCGTGATTTGTCGCGCGGGCGAAGACGATGTGTCGGTGAAATCGAAGCAAATGGCGCTCGCGTTTCAGCTGCCCTATGTGCTCACGGTCAGTAAACCGGTCCAACCATCCAAAGGTTTGTCGAGTTATGCTGCCGCGGCGGACAAACGAATTCCGGCGATTTTGGCTGAAGCCGGCGGCGTTGGGCAGATGCAGGAAGACGCAGTCGCGATGTTGGTGAATGGCGTGATGCGAGTCATGGAGCACTTGGGAATGTTGGATTCGAAAGGACAGGCGCTTGAGACAAGCGCCTCTGCAACGCCGCTGGTTTTGACGAAGTTCGAGTGGGTCTACACGAAACGCGCCGGGATGTGGTATTC
>DASZGW010000002.1:0-3904 GCA_035938475.1 Candidatus Udaeobacter sp. | reverse complement strand
GACGCTACGCGTGACGAACTGCTCGATAAATATAATGAAATCGCTGGCGGCGTGAAGAGCGTCAATGCCACCGTCGAGCTCAAGCCGACTGCCGGCTCGAAATACAGCGGCGTCATAGAGGAATACCACGAGGTAAAGGCCTTCCTCCTTGCCCAGCGCCCCGCACAAATCCGCATGGTGGGCCAAGCGCCGGTGATCGGTAAGACCGTCTTTGACATGGCCAGCGACGCCGAAAGTTTTCGCGTGTATATTCCGTCAAAGAATAAGTTCCTTGTCGGCTCGGTCGCCCTGGAGCGCGCCAGCGACAAGCCGATTGAGAACCTGCGCCCCCAACATTTGCTCGACGCTTTACTTTGGCCGGAGATTCGCAAAGAAGAGATTGTGCTTTTCGAGGAGTTCAACGATGAAACCGCGCGTTATTACGTCTTGACTGTGTTGCGCGGCGGCTATCGTTCGGAAATTCTCCGCAAAATCTGGTTCGATCGCTCGGACTTGCAAATCTCTCGTCTGCAATACTTCGGCCCCAAAGGTATTCTGGTTTCGGACGTTCATGTTTCGGACTGGCAACCCGTAATCGGTGATCAAGAGGCTCCGGGTTCAGCAAGGCCCAATCGCGCATTCGCGCGACAAGTCCGTATTGACCGCCCCCACGATGACTACCGTCTTGACCTGCAAATCACCAAACTCACCCTGAACGAAGTTCTGCCGCCTGATCGTTTCAAGCTTGAACAACCGCCGGGAAGCGAACTGGTGCGAGTCGGCGAGAATACGGAAGAGAAGTCACGATGATGGGCGAACTCGTGGTCCGTAATTTGCTGCACCGTCCATTGCGCACCATGGTCGGCGTCATGGCCGTGGCCGTCGAGGTTGCTCTTGTCGTGTTAATCGTTGGTCTTACCTCAGGTCTGCTCACTGAAACCGCCAAGCGCATCGAAGGGATCGGCGCTGACATCATGCTGCAACCGCCGGCCGCATCCATCTTCCTGGGCTTTAGCGGCTCGCCCATGCCTATCAAGATTGGCGATAAGCTTGCCCAACTGAAATACGTCCAGGCGGTTGCTCCAGCGCTTTTGCAGTTTAACTCCACCGGCGGCGTCGAAGTGATTTATGGCATCGACTCGGAAAGCTTTCGCGCCGTCTCCGGTGGGTTTGTTTTCCTGCATGGTCACGACACGGAAGGCCCTGACGATTTGCTCGTCGATGACTGGGCCGCCAAAGCCAAGAACCTGAAAGTCGGCGACACCTACAATCTGCTGAATCACGATTGGCACGTAGTGGGCGTTATTGAACATGGTAAGGGTGCGCGTTTGTTTGTGCCGCTGTCCACGCTGCAAGACCTCGTCGGCGCCCATGACAAAGCCTCGATCTTTCTTGTGAAGTGCACGCGCCCGGAGCACACCGAGGACGTCACCGAGGAGATTCACGCCGTGCTGCCCGGTTACACCGTCCGTCCCTTGAAGGACTTTTTATCGCTCATGACCTCCACAAATATTCCGGGCCTTGAAACCTTCATCCACGCCATGATCGCGCTGGCCATTGCCATCGGGCTTCTGGTTATTTTTCTCACTATGTACACAACCGTGATCGAGCGCACCCGCGATATCGGTGTGCTGAAATCTCTTGGCGCCAATCGAGGTTTCATCGTTCGCGCCCTGCTCACCGAATCTGCCGCGCTGTGCATCTTTGGCATTGCTGCTGGTGTTGGACTAAGTTATGCCGTACGCGCCGCGTTTCTGGCTGGGTTCCCAACGCTCTCGATTCTCATTACCCCGGAATGGGTTCTGCGCGCCGCGGGCATCGCCTTGGGAGGAGCAATTATCGGTGCAAGTTATCCGGCTTGGCTGGCCAGCCGCAAAGATCCAGTCGAGGCGCTTTCCTACGACTGACAGCGGAAAAATAGGCGAGCCGGCAACTAGTCACCGCATGGCAATCGCGGCTACAATACAGGGCACCTGCCGGCGTATCGATTTTCCCAGGGCAAAATAGTTGGAGCCGATACTAAAAACCGAAGGTTTGTGGAAGCTCTACCGGGCCGGTAAGGTCGAGGTGCCCGCGCTCCGCGGGGTCAATTTTGAAGTCTTGCCGGGAGAATCGGTCGCTGTAATGGGCCCGTCGGGTTGCGGAAAATCCTCTCTTCTCTACGTGATCGGCGGGTTGGCGCAGGCCACCCGCGGGCATGTCCTCGTCGACGGCAACGATTTGACGGAGCTCAGTGACGCGGCGCGCACCAAATTGCGGCGCCATAAAATTGGTTTTGTTTTTCAACGTTTTAATTTGCTGCCCACTTTGACCGCCAAGGGTAATATCGCCATCGCACAATTCATTCATGGCGATGGGTTCGATCCTCACCGCTTCGACGTCGTCACCAAGATGTTGGGCCTGGAGGGCCGCTTGGACCACAAGCCTTCGGAGCTCTCTGGCGGCGAGCAGCAGCGGGTGGCTATTGCCCGCGCCATCATCAACGAGCCTAAAATCCTGCTCGCCGACGAGCCCACTGGCAATCTGGATTCCAAAAATTCAGAAATCGTGCTGCAAATGCTGCGTCAGCTCAACAAAAACTTGGGACAAACTATTGTGATGATCACGCACAATCCCGAAGCGGTCACGCACTTCGATCGCGTTGTCCACATGCGTGACGGCGTGATCGTCGACGGAATTCCGGCGGATTGATATGGCCGGCATAAGGCAGATCCTGTCCAGGACATTTTTCTGGTCGTACGAACGCGGGACCTGGCAGTATGACGTCGCCGTTGTTCTCATCCTGATTTTTGCCTTGCTGACGCCGCGGGGATGGTTCCGGGACCAGCCGCAAGTTGGCATGCCCGTTGCATCGGAGCAAATTCAACTCATCCTATTCTCGGATAATGGCCGTCGCCAAGAATACCGGGTGGATGCTCGCGTCCTCGCACCGCCTGTGCAAACTCCTGCGCTGCAAAACGAATTGCACCAGGCTCTGCAACGACGTCTCAAGGATTTACGCGATGGCCGATTCTCCATCACCAAGATCGAAGCGGTGCGAAACGAAAACGGCACAGTGATTGCCTATCAAGTCGAAATCCACCGCTAATTCACCCCTGCAGTTTTTCTCCGTTGAAACGCCTGCCGCAACTCGCGCATCCATTGCTATGTGCTAGGATTAAAGCGACTTGAAATGTCCCATCGCCCTTCTCGAAAACAGGGGTATAGCTTGAAAAGTGCCGTTTCCTTCGTTGCGCTTGTGTGCGGCGGCGCGCTCGTCTGTGTTTTGCTGGGTCGCGCGTCTCTCGCCCAAGAAAGTGTTCGGTGGACTACCGAGAGCGTCCTAAACAAGATGGATAAGTCGGCAGCCGATTTCCGCAGCCTGACGGCGGATATCGAGCACATCAAGTACACCGATGTTGTTAAGGATACCTCGACAGAAACCGGTCAGATCTTCGTGCGCCGCGATCAGAAAATGCGCATCGAGTTCGCCAAACCGGATCCGCGCGTGATCCTGCGCACCGGAGATTCCCTTTTCGTGTATACGCCCAAGATCAATCGCGTCGAGGAATATAACCTGGGCAAGAACCGCTCTCTGGTCGATCAGTACGTGCTTCTCGGCTTCGGCACAAAAAGCCAGAGCATGCAGAGAAGCTACGATATAGCGCTGTCGGGCGAAGAAGAGGTGGAACAGCACAAAGCTCTTCTTCTCGATCTCACGCCGAAATCAGAAGAGGTCAAAAAACAGATAACAAAAATTCAAATGTGGATCGATTCTTCTTCCTGGTTGCCCATTCAACAGAAATTCTTTGAAGCCGGTTCGGGCGACTACTTCCTCTTCAAATATTCCAACATGATGAAGAATCTCAAGATCAGTGATGCCAAATTCAAGCCGGACTGGCCCAAGAACGCGACGCGAGTCAAGCCGCGCCAATAGTCATGTATT
>DASZGW010000001.1:0-24515 GCA_035938475.1 Candidatus Udaeobacter sp. | reverse complement strand
GGAAATTTGCTTTCCCGGGAGGCACTCGATTCCATTCCAAATCAAATGGATGACGCTTGAACAGATCAAGCGAAGTCGGTTCGCGTCCGAGGGCTTCGGAAATTCCCTTGAACGACACGGCGTAATTTCCGCCCGGTGACTGCCACGGTTCTTCCTCAATTTCGTTTAGATTTACTTTGCGCATAACTGCCTGAACCGGCATCGATTCATTCTTCACCATCGAAATAATCAGTCTCCGTCCCTTTGACGACGACTTCATCCCGCCCATCTGTTGTCACCGCCCATTTTCCGCTGTCAGGATAATAACAGGAATCACCCGTCGTGCCGCCGCTGCGTGGATTATCGGCGATCACGTAATAAACGAAGTCTTCATCATTCGAATTCCGAAGCTGATGCGCCTCCCCTGGCTGAAAGAAAAATGCGTCGCCGGAACTAACCTCGGTTGTCCCATCCTTGTCGCGTATGCTGCCACGACCGGAAACGACGAGGTAGAGCTCCGATTCAGCCGCGTGCGCGTGATAGGGACAAAGGAATTTCCCTTTAGGAATTCGGACCAGTGCGAGGTCGAATGGATGTCGCTTCGACAAATCAAGCGACTCCGGCTCGCGCCCAAGGGCAACCGAAATGTTCTTGAATGTGCGGTCAAATTTCCCCTTCGGCGATTTTCGTTCCTTCTCCGGAATGTCTTTCAGATTCACTTTGCGCATATGAAGGAATTTCTAATCTAACCAGAAGAAACTCGCCCTCTGGTTGCAATGGAAAAAACAGCTATTCCCATCCAGATCAAGTTCACAAAAGAAGAAGGGTAAGCTCGATAAAAGATAGTGTTTGCGGCCAGAAGAAGGCTGCCGACGATATTGAGAAATTGGTAAGTTGTTGAATTTCCTTCCAGTTTCCTCGAAGAAACCATCGCATAAGCGATAAGGAGAGCGGCTGCTCCCGCCCATCCGATCGCGTCAAACCATACGTGATTTTTCATGCTCTATGGTTGTTTTCGTGTGAACTCTAGACGCTCCATTTCTTCGGCAGTTTTTGTTTCAGCTTCTCGACGGGCTCGAAGAGGTCGGCGAGTTTTTCGACGCGAGCGAGGACTTGATCGGAGCGGAATTTCAACAGCTCTGCTTTTTTCTTTTTCAGGCAATTTTCAACCTCGTTCCAGGCGACCGGAGTTGAAACGGTCGGCTCTTCTCTGGCACGGAGTGAATAGACACAAATAGTGGTTTTGTGTTCGTCGTTCTGGCTCCAATCGACGAACACTTTGCCTTTGCGCACTGCCTTGGACATGTTTGACGTGACCAAATTCGCATGCTCGTGCTCCAGATATTGTGCGAGAGAGCGCGATAAATCCTTGGTTTGATCGTAGGTCACCGAAGTATTCAGCGGCACATAGACCTGCAGTCCCTTCGATCCGCTCGTTTTTGCGAACGATTTAAGTTTCATTTTGCCTAACAAATCGCGGAGCCACAATCCGACCTGACAGCATTGGACAATGTCGGCGGGCGCGCCGGGATCGAGATCGAAGACCATCGTCGTCGGACACTCGAGGTTATCCTTGCGTGAGAGCGATGTGTGCAGCTCGAGATCTGCGAGGTTTGCAGCCCACACCAGCGTCGGCAAATCGTTGGCGAGGCAATAATTCATGATCCGCTGGTTGCCTTCACTCCACACTTTTGCTGTCTGTACCCATTTCGGGCGATGCGACGGACAGTTCTTTTCGTAGAAAAATTGGCCTTCTACACCGTCGGGGTACCGTTTCATGGTGAGTGGACGATCCCTTAGATGTGGCAAAAGGACTGGCGCGATGCGGATGTAGTAGTCGATCACCTGACCCTTCGTGAATCCGGCTTTCGGATAAAGCACCTTGTCAAGATTCGATACGTGAATCTTGCGATCTTCGACGATTAGCTCGGCTTTTTGAGGCATGGCGTGAAATCAAACGTCCAACGTTCAACGTCCAGCGTCCAACGTTGAATTAGAGATGAGCGTGATACAAGCGACGTCATCCTGGATGGAGTAGAAGGGATCTGTCACAAGCTGATTGATGACGCTGATTGGGTTTGTGTAATTCGCGCTGTGGTTGTGCGGTCTCTCGCTTCGCTCGAGATGACAGCGTTTCAGGCGAAGAACCGCTCGGGTGGGAGCAGCGGTTGTGGTTTGCAAATGCGCGCCACACAATGCTCCCAGCTTTCGTGGCCACTAAGAATTTCAATCTCCACTCGCATAAAATAAATAGGCACCTTCACTTCACCCTCGGCTAAACGCGGCATGCGCACCGAATCTTTTTCAGTTGTCACAATCATCTCCAGGTCGCGTCGGATGCAACGTTTGATGAAACTGATTAGCTCCGCTTCGGAATAGTAGTGATGATCGATATAGCGCTTGGCCAGATCGACGTGCGCACCGAGCTTTTCCAATGCGGCTTCGAAGCTCTCGGGCGCGGCGATGGCGCTGATCGAGCCGATGAAAGTGTCACGCAAGCGCTCCAGCGGCACTTTTTCCCCAGTGAAAACATTCTGTAGATAGAGCGGCTTGTGCGCGCATTCGATAATCTCGGCGGTGCGATTGTAACGGCGAATCCGCTTCACGAGGGCCTCGTTGGATTGCCCTGTGTTTTTCGTGATAAAGATGTAGCTGGCACGTCGAAGATTTCGTGGCGCCTCACGCAGCGTGCCACGCGGAAGGAGGAATTCATTGCCGAACGGTGCCTGCCGATCCACAAGCACGATATCCAGCCGATGTTTGAGATGGAGATACTGCAAGCCGTCGTCCAGCAGGAGCGTATCGACTTTCCATTTGTCGATGGCAAGCAGGCCACTTTTGACGCGGTCTTTATCCACGAGGACGATAACGTTCTTCAAGTTGTGCGCCAGCATGTACGGCTCATCACCAGCCGTACGCGAATCCAGCAATAGCGAAGTGCCGTCGGAGACAATCCGCGGAGGATCGGGATTTCTGTTGTAGAGGCGACTTAGCAAGCTTCGTTTGCGGGGCATGCTTTTGTAGCCGCGACTAAGAATCGCCACCCGGCGCCCGCCTGTTTGCAGCGCCCGGGCGATCTTTTCCACGATGGGTGTTTTGCCCGTACCTCCGACAGTCAGGTTGCCCACGCTGATCACGAGAATGCCAAGCGCCCGCTCGCGAAGAATTCTTTTGCGATAAAAATAAAGCCGCAGCTGTACGAGCCGATCGTAAGCAAACGAGAGCGCGTAGAGAATTCCCCGCAAAATCGAGGCTCGAGCGCCATGACGGCGCTCGAGCACAACGTCGATTCCAAACTGTTCCAGGTTTTCAAGCCGCCGGCCCATTGGGTAATCTTAAATTTCGGATTTCAAATTCAAAATTTGCGCGCCTCGGTTATCGGCACGCGTGACGATTGTACGCGACAGTGGCGATCGGGCGGCACGCTTCATCGCCGCAGCAACCCGATCTGGATGTTGCAATGTGATGGCACAGATTGTCGAGCCACTGCCGCTAAGGAAAGCGCCAAGCGCACCTGCTTTTTCGGCGCCAGCGATGACCCTTGGAAGAAATGAAATCAGTTTTGCGCGAAACGGCTGATGCAGATAATCAGCAAAAGCGCCGCGCAGCTTTTCGTAATCTTTTGAAGCGAAGGCAGCGGCAATCGCACACGCGTTTGCGCAATTCACAACCGCGGCGGCATGCGAAATTTTCGATGGCAGAAGCTTTCGTGCTATCGAAGTTCGAATTTCAAGGTCTGAAACGAGTAAGACGAAGTACAAGCGCGGGGAAACTTCGAAGCGTTGAAAGGCAGGGAGGCCGCGCTGTCCCAAAAGTTCGCCGGTCAGACGGACTCGTCTCGCGGCAAGCTTTCGGGAGTCGGCGCAGCGCGCCGAACCTGCCACTACCGTAAACCCACCAAAAGCTGCCGGTGCAGCGTTATCAGGATGACCTTCCAAGTCAGCGCACAATTGAAAAATCGTCAGCTGGTCGAGTGGATCGCCACTGAGCTGGTTGAGCGAATGCAAAATGCCGAGGCGAATGGTTGCGCTGCTGCCAAGGCCGCGGGACCGCGGAATTTTTTCTGCGATTGAAAAAGAAAACGGAAACGCGCGGCGACGTGTCTGTTTGAAAAACCGGCCGGCTGCCTGCGAGACAATTTGCGGACGGGGTTGTTCGCGCAATCGACCGCGACTAACTGTCACGCTGTTATAAATGCGCAGTGCGACACCAAGGCAATCGAAGCCAGGACCGAGATTGGAGGTGCTGGCCGGAACGCGAACGGTAACTTGCTGCATTCGGAGACCGAGTGTAGCGACGCCCAGCTTCAGCGGCAACCGATCCGTTAGGCTATGCCGAATCGAAAGTATGCCCGTAGATACGGCTGACGAAAATGAGTTCTGGCTGGATTGACGCAAGGTTGTTTCGCGACTTCCAAGCCGAGGGAACGGATGCGTATCGGCTCTGCACAATGGAGGATGGCTGGGTGGAACGCTTCGGACACGACATTCTCATCTCGTTCAAGCGAGTCCTGATTCGCGAGCGGCTCATTCAAGAATTGAAGGAATGGGCAAACGGTATCCCTTTCAAGGTTGGACGCATTTTCGCCCGATTCGTTCCTCGAAAAAGTGAACAACGCGAACCGCCTCGGCTCATATGTGGGAGCCCGGCTGAAAATCTACAGACGATCGCTACCGAGAGACGTTTGAAGTTTGGGATCGACTTCGGGGCGGGCTTCTCAGTGGGCCTATTTCCAGATCAGAGAGAAAATCGCAGTTTCGTTCGTCAAATCGCGCCCAAGCGCCTGTTGAACTGTTTTGCCTACACTTGCTCCTTTTCTGTCAGCGCGGCCTACGTCGGAGCAACGACCCTCAACATCGACCTTTCCAAGAAATCTCTGGCACGCGGACGCGAGAATTTTGCATTGAACAGCTTGCCAACAATGGGCCATCGTTTCATCGCCGACGATGTGATGGCGGTATTACCGCGGTTAGCGGATAAAGGCGAGAAATTTGACGTCATTATTCTCGATCCGCCAACTTTTTCGCGTTCGCCCAGAGGAAAAACCTTTCACGTTGAAGACGACTTCGAAAAACTACTCGTTGATTCCTTCGAACTGACAGAACGAAACAGCCATGTCCTCGTCTCGACTAATTGCTCCACACTGCGTGAGCAAGCGTTGGAAGTGATGGCCCGCTACGGACTCAAGGCAGCGCGCCGCGCTGGCACACTGCGCCGGTCGCCTCCACTGCCTGATTTCCCACCCGGCACAGGCGCAAGCTCGATTTGGCTGACCTTGCGTTGACAGTTCGATGCGCGCAGGGCAGGATCAGAATCCGAATCATTAAACGAAATGGACCGATCAACTGCTGAAGTTGCTGCGGAATTTCCGGAACGCGGACTGCATTGGGTGAAAGAACAGGTCGAGACAGCTCTTAGCGAAACTGAGGATTACATTCGCGAAAAACCGGCGCAGTCACTTCTGTGCGCGTTTATGGCGGGCTACATTTTGAATCGGCTGCCGCTGGGCCGAATTCTGGGCGGTCTCTTTCGATTGCTTATTGTGGCACTAAGGCCCGCCATTCTGATTTACGGCGCCGCTAAGCTGTATCAGGCCGCGCAGGAAGAAGAGTGATGCTCCAAGAAGTGCCGACTGCGGCAGGCGCCAATCTTAGGATCGGCGTTTTACACACACGCCCCTACATCAGCCCTCCAAGGTGAAACCAATCTTGAGTGTCACCTGCCAATGACCGACTTTGCCATTTTCGATGTATCCGCGCGTTTCGGTTACCTCAAACCAGCGCATGTTGCGAACGGTTTTCTCGGCGCGTGCCAGCGCATTCGTTATTGCGTCCTCAAATCCGTTCGGCGAGGAGCCAACGACCTCAATCTTTTTGTAAACATGATCAGACATGCGCTGATTATTTCCTGGGAGCGTCGGGAAAAACAATAAAAAGCGAGCCTCACCTGGCACGGACTTCTTTTCTGTGGGGCCGGCGGGCGGTCTCGCCTGCCGAGTCGCCACCAAATTTGCTTTACAAACACATCGTAATTTCGGCAGCCTCGCCGCGTGGGGAAACTGCTGGCGATCTCATTATCACTCCTGATTGCTCTTTCCTGCCTGCACGCGCAGGACCAAGAGCGCAAGCTCGTCGATCGCCTGCTTAGGCCCGACATGACCCTGCAAAGCAGCGAGCAGAAGAAGAAATTCATTGCTGATGGCACATCAATAAACAAAAAGGCGAGGGTCGGTACGTTTTACGTCGAGAAAAAATCTAAGTCGAAAACGTTTTTGGGAGCATGCGAACTCTCGACGCAGCAATTCAATTCCCGGCCTTTCCACGGTAGCCGCAGCGCATTTCGGAATTCATCGCAGCAAGCAGTGGGAAATTCTCGACTTTCTTATCCCACTCAATCGGCCCGCGGACCCCGTGATGCCTCTCAATCCGACAAAAAGGTTGCCAGCCGCGCATACGCAGAGAACCGACCCTTTCTGGATCAGGGTAAAAGCCAAAAGTCGCTCAACCGGCAAAATGCACCGCTCACGATCGATCAGGTGCGCGAGTTGCTGAACAAAAACAAGTAGCGCACCAGGCGGGCGCGCTATTGTTGATCATGCAACCGGATGAAGCTCTCGCGTTGTTAAAGCGAGGCGCCGTGCAACTCATCGACGAAAAAGAGCTGAGTGAAAAACTTGCGCTTGGCCGGCCGTTGCGTGTGAAATTAGGTGTCGATCCAACCACCTCCGACATTCACCTTGGGCACACTATTGTTTTGCGGAAACTGCGGCAGTTTCAAGACCTGGGGCACCAGGCAATTCTGATCATCGGCGATTTTACGGGAATGATCGGCGACCCCAGTGGTCGATCTGTGACGCGGCCACAATTGACGCACGATGACGTGCAGGCGAATGCGGCGACTTACCGCGACCAGGCTTTTAAGATTCTCGATCCGGAGCGAACAGAAACCGTTTGCAACGGCGACTGGTTTCGAGCCATGTCGTTTGAAGATGTTATTCGACTTAACAGCCGGGTAACTTTGCAGCAAATGTTGCAGCGCGAAGACTTCAAGACGCGGATCGATAACGAGCAATCGATTCGCGCTCACGAAATTCAATATCCAATCATGCAGGGCTGGGATTCGGTAATGGTAAAGGCCGATGTGGAACTTGGAGGAACGGACCAGCTCTTCAACATCCTGATCGGGCGCGATTTCCAAAAAGAGGAAGGCTTGCCGCAGCAGGTCGTTTTTCTGCTGCCGATTCTCGAGGGATTGGATGGCTCCAGGAAAATGAGTAAGAGCCTCGGCAACTTTGTCGGAATTAACGAACCCGCCTCTGAGATGTTTGGGAAACTGATGAGCATCTCGGACGATTTGATGGCGCGATATTATGACTTGCTTCTAGGACGCAGTCCGCCGGCTGACGTGCATCCGCTCGAAGCAAAGAAGCAGCTCGCGTTCGAGATTGTTCAGACGTACCATGCGCCTCCTGCTGCTCAAAAAACGCTCGATGAGTGGAATACCCGCTTTAGCAAGCGCGATTTGGAACACGCCGATCTGCCGGCGTTCTCAGCGATTTCAGGGGAGGGTCTACCAGCCGTGGCACTCGTTTCGAGGGTTTATCGGGAAGTATTCAATCTGGAAAAGTCGCATAGCGAAGTCTCGCGACTGATTAAACAGGGAAGTGTAGAAATCGACGGAGCGAAAATTCGCGACCCAAAGTCCGCAGTTACCCTTGCGCCGGGTCAGACTATTCGCCTCGATAAAAAACACGCGGTGCGGGTGCGGTGATCGAGCGCGCACGCAACGCAGTGCCAACGGCACTCCGCTGTTTCAGATTCTGATTTTGTCAGGCGGTAGCCGTTTGGAACATCGGCAGAACGCGCGCATGATCCAGGTAACTGGCAGCGATGCCTTCAAAGTGCGCACGGATACTGCGCAATTCGGCGGTGACAAAATTGTCGACAAAATGCAAGCGCCGATCCAGCCAGGCAAACAGGTTATTCTTGATGTCGTAGTGAACCGCTAGCGTGACTTCGGTGCAATTTGGCCGAATCTCGGCGAAATCAACGATCCCCATCAGCGCAATATTTCCGCCGACGGACTCGAACGCGTATTGGTCTGGTGAGTCGCTCTCGACCGACAGGAGGACTGTATGGGCTTCGAAGCCCAGCGGGCCTCGGAAGCTGAAATCGACCGTCTTGGAGGACGTCACAGTTGCCCGCGTGACCATCAAAAACTGCCGCCGATACGACTGAATGCTGGCAAGACGTGCTTTGCACTCTGCCACCGGTTGACTCATGTGTAAGGTTTTTTGTAAGAGCATAAAATAAGCGCTTTTTTTTGGGTAAAGAGAGCAACAGGGATGCCAATCTCATTCCCCCAGTAAGAGCGCACGCAGACCACGAGGTAAGTGTTCTTTTTTTTTACAACTCTGTATCGACGCGACACGCTAGGAGTCGATCGTCGAATCCAGCATAAGTCGCCAGTCAGCAGGCAATTCCGTAAGGTTTTCCCCTAGTCCGCCTAGCACTGGAACATCAAGAATTTTTCTGAGAATATCGGCATTGGTCAGAGCGGCTATATCGCCGGTATCTTGCGAGTTGTTCAATACGAGCCCCACACAACGGAGTCCGTGTCCCACGACGCTTTGGACAGTGAGGGCCGCGTGATTGAGACAACCGAGCCGATTGTATGCGACCGCCAGGACTGGCAGCTTCATCGCCACAGCCAGATCACTAATGAAATAATCAGGACGAATCGGCACCATCCAGCCACCTGCCCCTTCCACGATGACGTGTTCAACCCGGTTCTGAAGAGCATGAAAAGCGGCGAGCATATTTTCGATATGGATATTCGTTTTCTCAACCAGGCTGCCCACGATAGGCGCCGCAGGCGTTTTCAACCAAACCGGATTGATATCTTCGATTGTCAGACCGTCACAACCAGCGGCTAGGAGAAGCTCTGCATCTCGACGGTCTCCGCAGCAGATCGGTTTCATCCCCGCGCAGGACGCGCCCGATGCGCGCAATAGCTGCAAAAGCCGGGTGGCAATATACGTCTTGCCTACACCTGTGTCCGTCCCGGTGATAAAAAGACTCACGCAACCTGTTTTACGCGTTCCGATCTGCGTGCCGCGGGACTAGCGCTGATGCTTTGCACCATTGACCGGAAGATCTTCGCACCATCCATGCTGCCAAGTCGCGCATCCGACGCACGATCAGGGTGGGGCATGAGTCCGAACACGTTTCGCTCGCGATTGCAGATGCCTGCGATGTTTTCGATTGACCCGTTTGGATTTGCTTCCGGCACAATGCAACCTTTGCTGTCAGCGTAACGCAAAATCACTTGTCGATTTACATTCAGCTCGCGCAATGTCGCTGCGTCCGCGAAAAAACAGCCTTCGCCGTGCGCTATCGGCAGTCGGAGAAGTGTCCCCTTTGGGCAACCGTGAGTGAATGGTGAGTCATCCACTTCCACGCGGGTATTGATCATCTCACACACGAAACGTAGCGAACGATTGCGAACCAGCGCACCCGGCAATAGACCGGCTTCGCACAAAACTTGAAATCCGTTACACGTCCCGAGGACGAGTTTCCCGGCGCGCGCATCGCTAATCACGGCCTTCATGATTGGCGAAAAACGCGCAATGGCGCCGCAACGCAGGTAATCGCCGTACGCAAAGCCACCCGGCAGCACAATTGCGTCAAAATCGTCCAGCGAGGTTTCCTTGTGCCAAACGTATTCGGCGCGCAATCCGTCCAGTCCATTAATTGCCGCAACGCAATCCTGATCGCAATTTGAACCGGGGAACTGAATAACCGCGAATCTCATCATCAATTCAGTGCGCGGCAGCGCGCTGCTCCGCGTGATAATCATTGACGACCAGGCAAGCGTGAATAACGCCCGGAATCCAGCCCAGCAACGTCAAAATGAGGCTGAGAAAGAAACTGGCGATGCGACCCGTCAACAGCACGGCAAGCGGTGGCAACACAACGCAGAAAAAATATCGCAGCGCTTTCATTTTCCTTTCCTCGTCTTTGGTTTACGCAGTTGAACGCTGGGCGTCTTCCTCTGCTCTTTGTCCTCCGCTTTTTTCAACTGGTAGTCTTCAATCACTGGATTCGAAAGCAAATCGCGACAGAGACTGCGCAATCGCGTTTCAAGATCACCATTTCGGCCGTCGATATCTATCTCCATGTATTTCCCAATTCTAACGTTGCGGACTTCCGGCATGCCCAGGTGCCGCATGGCATCACGCACTGCATTACCCTGAGGATCGAGCACTGCCGCCTTCGGCATCACGATGACTTTTGCTTTCACTTCTTCAGCATATTTGCCTGCGTCGTGCGAACAAGTGCAATTCAAACGGGACTACTTCAGAACAACGACGTCCAACGCTCCTTCGCGGCGAAGCACATTGACGCCGACGTCCCCTTCGTCGTGTCTGGTAAGCAAAAGATCGGCGCGCCCATCTGCTACCTTCAATCCGCGGATTGTCACCCGCTGAAGGAAACGCGGTAAGATCGGCTTCGAGAACGTCAGTCTTCGTTCCGAAGCCGAAACGCTCAGGCCCAGGCAAGCTTGGAGCAGAAGAAACACAGCCGCCGACGCCCAGGATTGTGGAGCACAAGCTACAGGATACAGTGTCGGGGCTTCACCGGGGCGTCTGGGGAAACCGCAAAAAAGTTCGGGGAGACGGTGCAGATCAAAGAACAGGCTCGCATCGAGCAGACCGGCGAGGACGATCGCTGCCGATTCTTTCAGATCGTAGCGCGCGAATCCGGCGGCGATTAACGAGTTGTCGTGTGGCCAGACCGATCCGTTGTGATACGACATCGGATTGTAACGCGCCTCGCTGGTAGCGACTGTCCGAATTCCCCAGGCGGAAAAGGACGTTTCATGTGTCAGCGTCACAGCAACGCGACGCGCATGCTCTGCAGATGCGATTCCGGCGAAAAGGCAATGACCCGCGTTCGACGTTCGTACCCTGCACGGTTGCTTCCTGCCATCGAGCGCAAGCGCGTAGGTGGAAAGTTCATCACACCAGAAACTCTCTTCGAATTGTTGGAGCAGGGTCTTGGCTTGCTTCGACAATTCACGCGCCCGTGCATCATCGCCGAAGAGCTCAGCCAATTCGGCCGCCGCGAGCTTCGCAGCGTAAACATAGCCTTGCACTTCGCAAAGCGCGATCGGTCCTTCGGCAGACGTGCCGTCCGCGTGGAAAACTGCGTCGTGAGAGTCCTTCCAGCCTTGATGGACAAGACCAAGTTTCGATCTGCGAGTATATTCCACAAAGCCGTCGCCATCGATGTCACCATAATGATCAATCCATGCGAGCGCGCGCTCCACGTTCGGCCAAATTGACTCGACAAACGAGCGGTCACCCGTGCACTTGTAGTACGCACCGGCAAGCATGATGAAAAGTGGGGTTGCGTCGATAGTCCCGTAATAACGTTTGAACGGAATCTCGCCCAAGACGGCCATCTCACCCGCGCGCGTCTCGTGAAGGATCTTGCCTGGTTGAGCGTCTTGCTCGGCGTTCTCCACATCGGCTTGCGTAGCAGCGAGATACGCCAGAACGCCGCGCGCAAGGCTGGAATCAAACCACATGCACTGGAGCGCCGTAATAATTCCGTCCCGCCCAAATTCCGTGCTAAACCAGGGAACACCAGCGTAAGGATACGGCCCATACGGAGTTTCAGTCCGCATCATCTCAAGATCTGCGAGCGAGCGATTCAGCCAATCGTTGAATTGCTCGTTTGAGGTGAAAATCAGAGGCTGCCGGGCATGCGCCGATTCCGTCGCGCTCGCCGCCTCCTGGACGACCTTTTCATAACAAGGCTCGATCTGTGCTCGTAAGTCAGCATCCACTTCGCATGCGATTACCCATCGATAACTGGCGTCCTCGCCAGGCTCGAGCCGAATTTGATAGTTGGCCGCAGATTCGCTTAACCGACTGGGCGGCGGATCGAAAACGATTCGCGTTCGACGAGGTCGTCGATCCAATCCCTCGTACGCGAGCACGACCCTATCCTGCGCAATCTCTGTCTCTAACCGGCGGCCGCGACGCTCCCGGGTCATGCCTCGCAGTTCGAAAATATCAGCGAAATCCGCATCAAATTCGAGCGAGAAAGAGAAATCCATTGCGACGCGTCCATAGTTATGGATTCGGAGCCGCTCCTGACACGTTCTTTTCCACAAAATCTTCGTACGATAGATGTGCACGGTTCCGCGGGGAACCACTGTTTCGCCGTTGCGAGAGACATCCGGGTTTGTTGCATCCACGGCCAAAACAGCATTGTCTTCTCTGACTGTGGAACTGAGCAATAACGGGCGATCTTTTCCCAGCTTCAACGTCAGGCGGGACAAGAATCGAGTATCCTGATAGTACATCCCGAGTTCCCCGGTACCGAACGTGTCGATATCACCGAATCGATCAAAAACACCGAAGGTGTCCCCTTGCTTAAGGACCCGGGTCCGAACGTCAATGCGAGACGAGGATGAGCGAATGTAAAACGCATCCCGGACGCGGATAACTTCCTTAGCCATTACACAAGCACCTGCAACACGTTGTCCTGCCTGTTGTTGATTAGTCGCTTATAAACCCGCACGTAACCACTAGCTCACGAGCAATTATTGTCGCTTGCCTTTAGACTTCGCGAACAACGTCGGTCGGCTTTTTATCTTCACGCAACCCAATGAAAACCGGCGCACGGAGTTTCCCGTCGCGGGTCCACTCGGCGAATTTGATTTCACAAACGAAAACCGGATTTATCCAATGCATTTTACGCATCATCGAAGGCGTGATGTCTTGAATCCATTGCCCATTTTGCTTTGATGGTAGATCGACGAAAGGGCAATCGTCGCGCGCTTCTTTCTGAAATTTCTTGTACAACATAGACAACAATTTCACAGTGAAGCCAGTGCCAACCTTGCCGGCAAAAACGAGCTTTTTATTCTCATAGTAACCAACAAGGATCGCGCCGAAATACTTGCGAGATCCCTGCGGCGGAGTGTATCCGCCGATAACAAATTCCTGTTCGTTGACACATTTGAGCTTGATCCATGCGCCGCTTCTGCGCCCGGGTTCGTAAACAGAGTTGCGTTGTTTGCCGATAATCCCTTCCAAGCCGCGACGCTTTACTTCTTCGAGAAGTCGTTTGGCGTCGCCGCCAATCGCACCGGAGTAACGAATCGGGTCGCGAGCGTAAGTGCAGAGTTTTTCGAGAACGTTTTTGCGCGCCTCCAATGGCAATGACGCCAGACTCTTGCCATCAAGCTGGAGCAGATCGAATGCGTAAAAATAAACTGGTGTCTTTCGCCCCTCCATCTCGCGCGCTTGCAAAAGTTGAAACGAAGAACGGCCCTCCTCGTCCAGCGCAACCACTTCGCCGTCGATTACGCATTCACGGGTCGGCAAAGCTTTTATCGCTTCGACGATCTCGGGAAATCGCTCGTTCAATTCGTGTTCATTTCGCGACAGCAGTGAAACTTTTTCGTCCCTTTTGACTCCGATCAGGCGAATCCCGTCGAATTTGAGTTCGTAAATCCAATCGCCAGTTGCTGGTGGTTCCCTAACCAGCTTCGCTTTCATCGGCTCGATGAAACGAGCTTTTGCCAAGGGCAAATCTGGGAGGTACGCTATGTTAGGGCGACCTTTTCGGTCGCGCCGCTTTGCGGCCACCAGACGATGCTCCCCAACAACCGTATCCTTCGCCTTTTTTTTTACGGCGGCACGGATGCGCGATTTGAATTGTGATGTACGGCTCTGGTCCCCTTCGCGATCGGATTCCCACTCGGCATCGCGAGCTTCTGCGATTTGCTCCATGGTGCGTCCAGTTTTGACCGAATGGTCTTCCATTTTTTTCGATATAGGCTTCGCATCATCTCCCGTTTTCAGGATCAGCCACTGATTTTTTTCATCATCACGACCGCGAATTCGCACAAGGGTCCATTCCCCTTTTGCTTTGTCGCCTTCGAGAACGAGATGAAGCTTGCCTTCCTTAAGCGATTTTACCGGCTGTTCGCCATAAACGCGGTAAGTCCCGCGGTCCCACACCATCACCGTGCCGCCGCCATATTGCCCCTCCGGGATAATTCCTTCGAAGTCTGCGTATTCGATCGGATGATCTTCCACTTCCACTGCGAGATGTTTTTCACTTCGTTTCCAGGGAAGCCCTTTGGGCAATGCCCATGACTTTAGCACGCCCTCCATCTCCAAGCGGAAGTCGTAGTGCAAGCGGCGCGCAGCGTGCTTTTGAATGACGAAACGCGACGCGCCTTTGATTTTCGCTGGCAGCGGCTTGCCTCCAGCAGGCTCAGCTGTCTTCTTGAAGTCGCGTTTCCGCTTGTATTCGGTAAGTCCCATCTACGGCAACTTAACTGCGGATCAGCCGTATGCACGCGACGTTGCGGAGGCGCTTGTATAAAACGCCTATGACTACGTCCAGCGGTCTTAGCGGCGAACGCCGCTACAATGGCCTAGGCTTCATTCGGTAGCGCCTCGCCAACGAGATAGCGGACAAAACGCCGAATGACGATGTTCTCGCCCAGCTCGGAAATCTTGGCGTTGAGCAAATCCTTGATGGTCACATCAGGATTCTTGATGAAACCTTGTTCGAGCAAGCAAACGGTACTGTAGAATTTGTCGAGTTTTCCTTCAACAATTTTGTCAGCAACGTTCGCCGGTTTGCCTTTGACCTGCGCTTTGTAAATTTCGCGCTCGGCTTCGATGAGATTGCCCGGCACATCTACGCGGCTGACGTAAAGCGGGTGGGCTGCCGCAATATGCAGTGTGATATCCTTCACGAACTCGCGAAAGTTCTCGTTCCTCGCCACGAAGTCGGTCTCACAATTCACCTCCATGAGCACGCCAACCTTCCCTTGTAGGTGAATATAAGAAGCCACGACACCTTCTTTCGTTGCACGCGAAGCCTTCTTTCCCGCGCTCGCTATTCCTTTGGTCCGCAGAATCGTCTCTGCTTTCTCCAGATCGCCGCCGCTCTCCACAAGAGCGCGCTTGCAATCCATAAAACCTGCGTTGGTTTTCTCGCGGAGCTGCTTGACTAGTTGGGGATCGATCTCAGCTGTTGTCTTCATTGAGTGATTAGAGTGTTAAAAGAGAATCCAGCGCAGGTTAACTATCAACCATCGGCTATTGGCTATCGGCTGACTACGCTGAAACGCCAGCCATTTCGACTTGCTCTCGGATGCGCGCTTCGTTGCTTGCCGAAACAATAGCATCCACGAGCTTCTGCAGAATCACGCGAATCGCGCGGATCGCGTCATCGTTGCCAGCAATCGGGTAATCGATGACGTCTGGGTCCGCATTTGTATCCACGATGGCGACCACTGGAATCCTAAGGCGCCGCGCTTCGTTCACGGCATTTTGTTCACGGATCGTATCGATCACTACAAGGGTGTCGGGCAATTGAGACATCTCGATTATGCCCTCCAGATTGCGCCGGAGCTTTGCCGCCTCCCGATTAAGAGCAGCCAGTTCCTGCTTGCCCATCTTCTTGTATTCGGGTGATTTCTCGATCTCTTCAATGTATCTCAGTCGCCCGATGCTCTTGCGAATGGTTGCTAGGTTAGTCAGTGTGCCGCCCAGCCAACGCTGATTGACGTAGAACTGACCGCAAGCCAGCGCAGCCTCTTTTATCGCTTCCTGCGCCTGTTTCTTGCAACCAACGAATAAAATTCTGCCTCCACGGCGTGTTACTTCCTGGAGAAATTCCGTGGCCCGCCGAAGCTGAAGCACAGTTTCATCCAAATTAATGATGTAAATCTGGTTGCGCTGTTCGAAGATGAACGCCTTCATCTTCGGATTCCAGCGCTTCGTCTGATGCCCAAAATGAACACCAGCTTCCAAAAGCTCAGGTACTAATTCTGTCGTATCGGCCATAGAGAAAATCCGCGAGAGGGGAACTTAAGAGCGGGACGGTGAAGATGCTACAGCACGCGCCGATGTGCAACCTTGAAATTCAGCGCTATTACTGCCCTCAAGGCGCGCCAATGCGCCGCTAATGGGAATTCCGCGAGTCTTTCTCGACGTATCTCGCCAGGATCCACAAGAGATCGGAAAGACGATTTAGGTAGCGCAAAATCTCGATGTTGAGCTCCGTGTCGCTGGTGCGCAACCCGGCGATGTGCCGCTCGGCGCGGCGGCACGTTACGCGAGCAAAATCGAGGGCGGCAGACACCGATGTTGCCCCGGGAATCACCCAGTCCTTCGGATAAAGCGATTCGTCTTTCTCGAGATCGACAATCACGGCAGTGACCCGGTCGACCATCGCTGCTGTGGTGAGTTGAAAACCATCTTTGACGTAACGCTTCCGATCGTTTTGCGCAGTTGCCAGTTCTCCCATGACAACGATTAAATCTTTTTGTACGGCGAAGATTTCGTCTGAAATGAATTTGTCGGTCGAAACGGACCTGGCTAAGCCTAGGGCTGCAGTCACCTCATCGATACAGCCATACGCATCGACGCGTGGATCACCCTTCGACACGCGATGGCCGTACATCAGAGACGTTTCGCCTTTATCGCCCGTTTTGGTGACGATCGACATGGCGATTCTAGGTTGAATATTGGAGTGATGGGTTAAGGGAATAATGGGATTTGGTGTCGCCCATCATTCCAATACTACACTACTCCTCGCTCTTACCCGATGGCCGGCTGCGGCTCGGCTTCTTCCATTACCGGTGCGCCAATTGGCTCACCTTTTTCGACCAACTTGATCTCGCGGTGCTCGGGGAAACCGGTACCGGCGGGAATCAAATGACCCATGATGACGTTTTCCTTGAAGCCGCGCAGCTTATCCACCTTACCCAGTGTAGCCGCTTCTGTAAGAACACGAGTCGTATCCTGGAACGAAGCAGCAGAGATAAAGCTGTCCGTCTCGAGTGAGGCCTTTGTGATGCCGAGTAAGACGGGAACGGCTTCCGCCGGCTTGCCACCCTTCTCGACCACCTTCTTGTTTTCCTCCTCGAAGTCGAGCTTGTCGACCTGATCGCCCCAGAGCAACGATGTATCGCCAGGATCGGTAATCTTCACTTTTCGCAACATTTGGCGCACGATGATTTCGATATGCTTGTCGTTAATCTCCACACCCTGCAACCGATATACCTCTTGCACTTCATTGACGAGGTGCTCTTGCAAATCCTGCGGTCCGCAGACCTCGAGGATTTCATGCGGAACGACGGGGCCCTCCGTAAGTTGCTGACCCTTCCCTACGAAATCGCCCTTGAACACGATAATGTGTTTGGTAAGCGGAATCAGGTGTTCTTCCTCGGCTCCGGTGTCGGGATCCTTCAAAATCAAACGTCGCTTTCCGCGGACGGTGCCGCCCATCTCAACAACACCGTCGATCTTGGCAATCTCCGCCGCATCTTTTGGCCGGCGCGCTTCGAATAATTCGGCCACGCGCGGCAAACCTCCAGTAATATCTTTGGTCTTTGCGACCTTCCGGGGCGTCTTGGCCAGCAGGGCGCCACCACGCACCTTTTGGCCTTCTTCCACGATTACGTGGGCGCCAGCCGGGATGGAATAACTCGCCAGCACTTCCTTCTTGTCATCCACGATAACAATTTGTGGATGCAAATCCTCCTTGTGCTCAATGATAACGGTGCCCATCAGGCCAGTCGCCTCATCGACGTCGCGCTTGATCGTGACACCGGCGATCATATCGCGAAATTCGATCTTGCCACCTTTGTCGGTGAGAATAGGCACATTGTATGGATCCCATTGAACGAAGGTTTCGCCCTTCTTAACCGCAGCTCCGTCACCTTTGGAGATCATTGACCCGATCACCACGTTGTAACGCTCCAGTTCGCGGCCTTCTTCGTTGTGCACACTGATCGAACCGTTTTTGTTCAAAGCGATCCAACTGCCATCGAGCGCCTGCACTGTCCGCAGGTCGTTAAAGCGGACGGTGCCGTCGTTTTTGGCCTTGATGATTGGTTGCTTGAAGGTCTGGCTGGCAGTGCCGCCGATGTGGAAGGTGCGCATCGTTAATTGCGTTCCCGGTTCGCCAATCGATTGGGCTGCGATAATCCCTACCGCTTCGCCAAGCTTAACGAATTGCCCCGTAGCCAGATTGCGCCCATAACACATTGCGCAAACGCCTCGGCCACACTCACAGGTAAGAACCGAACGAATCTTCAAGCTTTCAACGCCGACTCGCTGAAGGTCCGCAGCGATCTTTTCATCAATCAACTGATTCGCTTTGACGACCTTCTTCTTCTTGTCCACTGGATCAGCAATCGTTTCGCAGCTTACGCGTCCGATAATGCGCTGACCAAGATCGACTACTTCTTCGTCGCCCTCGTAAATTGAGCGCACTACGATGCCGTTTACAGTGCCGCAGTCCTGTTCATTGATGATGACGTCCTGTGCAGCGTCGACCAGTTTGCGCGTTAGATATCCGGAGTCGGCCGTCTTTAGCGCGGTATCCGCAAGACCCTTGCGAGCACCGTGAGTGGAAATGAAATACTCGAGCACGCTCAGCCCTTCGCGGAAGTTCGATGTGATCGGTCGCTCAATGATTTCGCCTGATGGTTTCGCCATCAAACCGCGCATACCTGCGAGCTGACGAACCTGCTGGCGGTTGCCACGTGAACCGGAATCGACCATCAAGAAAACAGGATTTAACTCCTTGCGGCCGTCATTGTGTTCCAGAGTGCGGAACATGGCACTGGAAATTTCGTCACCGGCGTGCGTCCAGATATCGATAATCTTATTGTAGCGCTCGCCATCGGTGATGATACCCTTGCGATATTGCTGATCAACCTGTCGAATCTGCTTATAGGCGTTTTCCAGTTCGGTCTCTTTCTCTTTCGGAATGATCATGTCCGAAATCCCAATGGAGATGCCAGCTTTGGTGGCCTCGGCAAAACCGAGCTCTTTTAATTTGTCCAGCGTCGCGACGGTTTCTGCTGGTCCTGCAATTTGATAACAGCGCCAGATGATGTCGCTAAGTTGCTTCTTTCCGGCCGCCCTGTTGAAAAATCCAAGCTGCTTGGGCCAAATCTCATTAAAAACGACACGACCCGAAGTGGTTTCAATAGTTTTGGCTTCAGCATTTCCGAAGATTGTTTGCTTGCCGAAATCCGGGTTCTTAATCCTGATACGGTCATGTGCGCGAATGCTTCCTTCTGCCATTGCGAATTCTACCTCGGCCGCATCGGCGAAAAGCGGAAGGCGCTGGCCATCTTTGCCGCCACCGCGAGGGTTTTGGGTAAGGTAGTAACAGCCGAGAGTGATATCCTGGGAAGGCGTCGTGATGGGCTTGCCACTGGATGGGGAAAAAATGTTATTCGGCGCAAGCATCAGCATGCGCGCTTCCATCTGGGCCTCGACCGAGAGCGGCACATGCACTGCCATCTGGTCCCCGTCAAAGTCCGCATTGTAAGCTGTGCAAACCAAGGGGTGAATGCGAATGGCTTCGCCCTCGATTAACTGCGGTTCAAAAGCCTGAATGGACAATCGATGTAAAGTGGGCGCGCGATTGAGCAGCACCGGATGACCTTTGGTCACTTCATCAAGAATGTCCCATACCTCCGGCGTCTGACGCTCGATCATCTTTTTCGCACTGCGCACCGTGTGCACGTAGCCCAGGTCTTTCAGCCGGCGGATAATGAACGGCTCGAAAAGGACAAGCGCCATCTTCTTCGGCAATCCGCACTGATGCAGCTTGAGCTCGGGGCCGATCACAATTACGGAGCGACCTGAGTAATCGACGCGTTTGCCAAGCAGATTTTGACGGAAACGTCCACCCTTGCCCTTGAGCATGTCGCTCAGGGACTTCAGAGGCCGATTCCCGGCGCCGGTTACAGCGCGACCGTGTCTACCATTGTCGAACAAAGCGTCCACCGCTTCCTGCAACATCCGCTTTTCATTTCGAATGATGACGTCCGGCGTTTTGAGCATGAGCAGGTTTTTCAGCCGGTTATTACGATTAATAACCCGTCGATAAAGATCGTTCAGGTCTGAGGTGGCGAAACGTCCCCCCTCGAGGGGAACCAGAGGGCGCAGATCCGGCGGAATAACCGGCAATACATCCAGAATCATCCATTCCGGACGCGCATGCGAATTTTGGAAGCCCTGGATGAGCTTGAGACGCTTCGCGAGTTTCTTGCGAATCTGTTTGCTCTTGGTGGCGCCCATTGCCTTCTCAAGCTCTTTGTTGAGCTTGTTGAGATCGATCTCGGCCAGAAGTTTTCTGATCGCCTCCGCGCCCATGCCCGCAACGAAATCTTCGCCGTACTGCTCTTGCGCCTCGCGATATTCGACTTCATTAAGCAGTTGTGTTTTCTGTAACGGCGTCTTGCCCGGATCGATGACGATGTAATCCTCGTAATAGATAACTCGTTCGAGCTGCCGGGCGCTCATATCCAGCATCAGCCCTATGCGCGAGGGCATGCATTTGTAAAACCAGATGTGCGAGACGGGTACGGCCAATTCGATATGACCCATCCGTTCGCGGCGGACGCGAGCCAACGTAACTTCGACACCGCACCGGTCGCAGATGACGCCTTTATGCTTGATACGCTTGTATTTTCCGCATGAGCACTCCCAGTCGCGCGTCGGACCAAAAATGCGTTCGCAGAAAAGGCCTCCCTTTTCTGGTTTGAAGGTCCGATAATTGATTGTCTCAGGATTTTTGACTTCGCCTTTGCTCCACGAGCGCATCGTGTCACTCGACGCGACGCCAATCGCGACTTGATCAAAACCCACGGGCCGCTCTTCGCCCACTAACTCACGCCAGGAATGTTCGTTCATGTTTTTTTCCAAATAATTTACAATTTAAAAATTATGCGACGCTCTCCAGAAACGTAGGCGGTTGGCCGCCGACCTTCACGTCGAGGCCCAGGCTCTGCATTTCTTTGATCAGAACGTTGAAAGATTCAGGTGTACCCGCTTCAAGCGAGTTATCACCCTTGACGATCGACTCATAAATCCGGGTTCGCCCTTGCACGTCATCGGATTTAACGGTGAGCAGTTCCTGCAAAGTATAGGCAGCTCCGTAAGCTTCCAGCGCCCACACTTCCATTTCACCAAACCGCTGGCCACCGTATTGCGCCTTCCCACCGAGCGGCTGTTGAGTGACGAGCGAGTACGGTCCTACCGCGCGAGCGTGAATCTTGTCTGCCACCAAGTGGCCGAGCTTCATCATATAGATGTAGCCAACCACCACTTCCTGATCGAAAGGATCGCCGGTGCGGCCGTCGAAAAGCTTTGCCTTGCCGCTTTCCTGCACCCAGGTGAATCCCTCCTTCTTCCGGGCGTCATGCAAATATTCGCGAATTTGTTTTTCCTTGATTCCATCGAACACCGGGGTCGCGACCTTGAATCCGAGCGCCTTCGCGGCAACGCCCAGGTGTGTTTCGAGAACTTGTCCCACATTCATACGGCTGGGCACGCCTAACGGGTTAAGCACAATTTCAACCGGCGTTCCGTCTGCCAGGAAAGGCATGTCTTCTTCGGGCACGATGCGAGCGACAACACCCTTGTTTCCGTGGCGCCCGGCCATCTTGTCACCGACGCTCAGTTTGCGTTTGCTCGCGATATAGACCTTGACCTGTTTGATGATTCCAGGATCGATATCGTCACCGCTTTCTACCCGGTCCATGGCGCGATCGCGTTCGAGCTCGAGCTCGGCGAACTTGTGTTCGTATGCGCCGATGATTTCCCGGATTTTATTGCGGATCGGGCTCGGATCGATCTCGATGTGATCGTGCGCTGTCGCCAGCTTTCGCAACAGTGTCTTCGTGATTTTGCGGTTGGCTGGAATAATGATCTCGCCGTTTTTGGCGTTGACGACGTCGAGAGGAACTTTTTCGCCGAGCAGGACATTCGAAAGCGAGTCGGTCAATTGTTCGATGAGCGTCTCCTTCTTGCGCTTATGTTCTTCACTGATGGTTTTGAGTTGCCGTCTGGTTTCCGCCGGCGTGAGTTTTTCGCGCGAAACTTCACGGCGGGACGAGACCTTCACGTCCATCACAATCCCATAGGTGCCTGAGGGAACAGTGAGCGACGTGTCCTTCACGTCCGCTGCTTTCTCGCCAAAAATGGCACGCAGCAGGCGTTCTTCCGGCGCCAATTCGGTTTCGCTCTTCGGGGTAATCTTTCCGACCAGAATGTCGCCCGGCTTCACTTCCGCGCCGACCCGCACAACCCCATCAGGTCCGAGGTTTCGCAGAGCTTCTTCGCTGACGTTCGGAATATCGCGCGTGATTTCTTCGGGTCCGAGTTTGGTATCTCGCGCGCCGATCTCGAATTCATCGATGTGGATGGAGGTGTAAACATCCTCCTTGACCACTTTTTCTGAAATCATGATGGCGTCTTCGAAGTTGTATCCATTCCAAGGCATGAACGCGACGAGCACATTGCGTCCCAGAGCCAACTCGCCGTGATCGGTGTTTGGACCATCGGAGATGACTTGACCCCGTTTCACGTGCTGACCCTTGTGCACAATCGGCTTCTGGTTCACGCACGTGCCGGCATTGGATCGCATGAATTTGCGGAGTTCATAAACGTGAATCCCAGCCTCTGGATCAGTTTTGAGCTTCTTCTTGCTCTCGGGAAGATGACCATCTTTGGTGACAACGATTTGGTCCGCCGTAACCGAAGCGACCTTGCCGCTGTCGGCTGCCAGAACAACCGCGTGAGAATCTCGCGCCACTTTGTCTTCCAAGCCCGTGCCAACGAGCGGCGCCTCGGAAACCACGAGAGGCACGCCTTGGCGTTGCATGTTAGAGCCCATCAGTGCCCGGTTTGCATCATCGTGTTCGAGGAACGGGATCAGGCCCGCCGCCACCGATACAAGCTGTTTCGGCGAGACGTCCATGTAGTTCACCTTGGAGGGATCGACTTCGAGAAAGTCGCCACGGTAACGCACCGATACTTTTTCACCTGTGAAATGTCCGCGTCCGTCAACAGCCGCATTGGCTTGTGCAACGAGAAAATTCTCCTCGCGATCAGCAGTAAGATATTCGATCTGATCGGTCACGCGGCCCTTTTCCACTTTACGATAGGGCGTTTCGATAAAGCCGAACTCATTGATGCGCGCGAAGGTGCTCATCGAACTAATCAGACCGATGTTTGGACCTTCCGGCGTTTCAATGGGACAAATGCGCCCGTAATGGGATGGATGAACATCGCGGACCTCGAACCCGGCGCGCTCCCGGCTGAGGCCACCCGGCCCAAGAGCCGACAAACGGCGCTTGTGCGTTAGTTCTGCGAGAGGATTCGTTTGATCCATGAACTGCGAAAGCTGCGACCGGCCAAAGAAATCGCGGATGACTGCACTGAGCGCCTTTGGATTGATAAGCTTTTGCGGGGTCATGCCGTCCACATTGATGTCGAACAGGGTCATTCGCTCTTTGACCAGACGCTCCGTGCGAGCAAGACCAACACGGCATTGGTTCGCCAATAGTTCACCAACGGTGCGCACGCGACGGCTACCCAGGTGATCAATATCATCAAGGGTGCCTTCGCCCCGTCGCAGATTGATCAGGTATTTGATGGCAGCGATAAAATCTTTGTCGGTCAGGATCCGCTCGGTAGGATCAATGTTGATACCGAGTTTTTGATTGATCTTGTAACGGCCGACGCGCCCGAGGTCGTATTTCTTTGGATCAAAGAAGAGTCTTTTCAGCAAAGCGCGCGCATTGGCCACAGTCGGCGGATCGCCAGGGCGAAGACGGCGGTAAATGTCCTTGAGTGCTTCTTCCTGGTCGTGCGCAGGATCTTTTCGAAGCGCCTTCACGATGGTGTCATCGTTAGAGATGTCTATCACTTTCACCTCGTGAATTTTAAGCGCCATGATCTGGCGAACAGTCGCCAGGGTGAGCGGTTCAAATGCGCGCGCCACAGTCACATCGCCGTCACGGATCTCGGCAGTCAACACTTTGGTGGCGAGTTTCTCTTCGTCGAGTTTCTCACTTAGCTTCAGGGTCTCGATGTTGTAAAAAAGCTTGATGACGTCTTCGTCAGATCCGTAGCCCAAGGCGCGCAGGAACGTGGTCGCAAGAAACTTCCGGCGCCGCTTGCGTCGGTCGAGATAAATGTAAAGGAGATCAGCCGTATCGAATTGGACCTCAATCCAGGACCCCCGATCCGGAATGATCCGGAAGCTGTAAAGCACCTTGCCGTTTACGTGGACGGTAGATTCAAAGGCAATCCCCGGAGAGCGATGCAACTGGCTTACTACCACGCGCTCTGCGCCGTTAATGACGAAGGTCCCTTGGGGCGTCATCAGGGGGATTTCACCCATATAGACTTTTTCTTCCTTCGTGCCTTTTTCTTCGCGCAATTGGAACGTGACATGCAACGGCGCGCTGTAGGTTTGTCCTTCCCGCTGCGCCTCCAATGCGCTTAACTTAGGCTCCCCGATTTCATAGTGGCTAAAATCGAGCACTGCTTTTTCGTCATAGCTCTCGATCGGAAAGACCTCTTTGAAAACAGCCTGGAGTCCCTGATTTTTTCGCTTTGAAAAAGGGACGTCCTTCTGAAGAAAATCAACGTACGAATTGGCCTGAACCTCAATTAGATT